>DASYGI010000378.1:0-5847 GCA_035999925.1 Pedococcus sp. | reverse complement strand
CGCCCAGCTCTGCGCGCCCCGTCGCCACAGCCAGACCTGCGCAGGGCCGCTCGCCCTCGCCGAAGGCCGTTTACTTCAGGAGCTGCCGGGCCATCACGACGCGCTGGATCTGGTTGGTGCCTTCGTAGATCTGGGTGGTCTTCGACCACCGGGCCCGACACCATCCTTGACCTGCACCTTTACTCCGCCGCTGTCACACAGCGTCACATAACCAGTTCGGCACGGTTCCCCACTGTACGGACCCGTTCAGGGGGGGATTGCCGATCCGGTGGGCACACCGCACAGGTCCGGTGCATGACAACACACACCACCGGACAGGCGCATTCCTGCCACCACTACCCCAACCGGGTCCTGCAGAAGCGTGACCTCGCTGCCGAACTCGGCGGCGTCTGCGAGAAAACCGTCGACAACCTGGTGAAGGCCGGCCTTCTGCCTAAGCCGTGCTGGCTCAACTCCATCCCGGTCTGGATGCTCCACGACGTCCACGCCTTCATCAGCGAACGCGCAGGGATCGAGCGTCGCCTTACCCCGGAGGAGTCAGCTACGGACCAAAACGCGGCGGGCAAGGGCAACGGAACTGCTAAGGGCACCCGCAGCAAGGCCGGTAAGTACGATGTCTAAGCCGCTCGCCAAGAAGAAGATCACCCGCCGACGCGACGGTGATCCGGTCAGGATCTCTGCCAACTTCGTCGTCTCCTGGTACCCCGGTGGCGTTCCCGGCAACGGCCACAAGCGGTTGCAGAAGCGCACGAAGGATGCCGCCGCGGCGCGCGAGTTCGCCGATCAGAAGTACGCCGAGATTGCCCGCCACACCGCCGTCGGACCCCTCGGCCACGTCGCCTTCGGCGAACTTTGGCGCCACTTCGTCACCTTCCTGCTGAACACCAATACCCCACAAGGGACCAGCGACCAGTACCGGTCGAACTGGCGCTGCCACGTCCCAGAGGCAGTCGGTGATGTCAGCTGCGCAGACCTAGACGTGAGTCACTGGACCCGGATCTTCGAAGAGATGCTGATGGATGGCGCTACCAAGGAGACCATGCACGCGGTCTCGCGCACCCTCGGCGCCCTGATCAACTACGCCGAAAACCGGAACTACTTTGGCAGCCGTGAAGCGTTCGGCGTTTCCGCCAGGCGGCGCGGCAAGATCGTGGCGGAGCTCGCACAGAAGGCGCCAGCCGCGGCTGATCAGGTGCCTATTGGCACCGACCATTGCCCGGCCCCTGCGTTGGTCCACCGGTTCGCCGAAGCAGCGGAGCAGACCTTGCCCGGCTACGGGTTCCTGCTCGTGCTCCTGGCGTTCGCGAGCGGCCTGCGCTTCACGGAGTGCTTAGGTCTGCGCATCGAGCACATCAACCTGCTCACTGGCGAGATCCGCGTCGAGCAGCAGCTCAACCGGTACCGTGCCTGGCCGGCGGTTGCACCACCTAAGGGCGGCAGAAGCCGAACCGTGCAGATCTGGGTCGCCTACAACTGGGTCCTGCGTCGACTGGTCGAACAGGCCGCCACTCACGATGGGGAGCACGTCGGCTGGCTGTTTCCGCCTGACCGGCCCGTCAAGCGCTGGGCCGACCGGGCCAACCGACTGGTCAACCAGGAGGCAGTCGAGCTGCTCAACGAGGAGCTGCGCGACCTCGCTGTCCCCGGCGTCCCACCCAGTGAGTGGACCTGGACCTTCCACTGGCTGCGCCACGCGTTCGCCTCGTACGGGCTGGCTTCTCGTGACCACGGTGGCTTGGGCTTCAGTGTCCCGTACGTCCAGAAGCAGCTTGGCCATCGGAAGCCATCCACGACCACGGACCAGTACCAGACACCGATCGGCGCGGAGGGCGAACACGCAAGGCAGCTGTCCGCCACGCTTCCATGGGAGGTCTCGCAGGTGTCTGGCGGCACGACCTCCCGCTCGACCAACGAGGTCGCGTGACCACTCACGGCAGCGGGCGCCCGGCCGGGTCCTCCCCGATCTCGCCATCGTCTCGGCCACGGCCAGACCTCAGGCGCGCAGGCAACGCTTGCACCGACTTCCGTGCACCGTTGGCACCGTCCCGGACATGGACCAGAGCAACGCCACCGCCACGTCGGACCACCCCAACGCCCTCGGCCCCGGTCTCGACAGCTCGGTCACGCACTTCACCAGCCGCACTTGACCAACGCCGCACCACCAGCGCCTCCCCGCTCGACTCCAGCCCGAGCAGTCCGTGGAAGTCGATGATCGTGTTGCCGACCCGCTCACTGGCACGCGCCGCCTTCGGTGATGCGGCCGGATGCAGCAGGACCTTCTCGTTCGCAGTGTCTGCCGCGGCGATGATCCGCAGCAGCAGCCGCTCGGTGGCCGCACCGATGTCCTTGAGCCGCTTGTGTCGAGCCTCTTCCAGCCCTCGCCGATGGCCCTCCACCGCGTCGGGCGAGGCGTCGAGCACCCGGTCCAGCTCGAGGACGTCCAGACCCTCCTGCAGCTGGAACGTCCGGGCAAGCACCGCCAGCCACTCCTGGGTCGATGCTGCGGCGGCCGCGGTGGCGCTCGCGATGTCCGAGACCTTGTTCGCGGACTCGAGCTTGCCCGCCAAGCCGTCGAGCTGCGCCAACGCGTAGCCCTGGACCTCAGCGATGGTTGTGGTCAGGTTCTGCACCTTCGACCACGTCACCTCGTCAACCGTGCCGCGGGCTCGGCTGACCGTCATCGCCTCGTCGATCGCCATGCCTGCGCCGGTCAGCCGCGAAACCACCGAGTCCTTCTGCGCCCGCAGGACGTCGTCCAGCTTCGCGTCGATGCGCGCCAGGTAGTCGGTGATCTCGTCCATCGTCTGCTGCATAGCCAGCTGCGCCATGATCCCGGCCGCTCCGGCCAGCATGGCCGGGTTGGTGAGCGCCGTCCCCGGGCCACGGACAAACTCTACGAAGCCCTTGACCTGGCCCTTGTCGCCCTTCAGCACCCCGGTCGAGAGGCCGCTCTTCGAGCTTTCCCTCAGTCCGTACTTCTTCATCGCCTTGGCCGACTCCTCGCTGAGCTTCACCCAGCGCCCCGAGTTCGCGGCGATCTCCGACCCGGCCTCCGCGGCTGCCGATCCGTTGCTGAGCATGCCGCCGAGACGGCCTACCCCCAGACCTGTCGATACAGGGCCCGAGACCACCAGGCCCTCGGAGGCGAGGAACTGCTCGACCGCGGTGGTTGGCCCGAACACAGCCAGGCCGTTCTCGTCGGCCACCAGCTGGATCTCGCTGCCGTTCGAGGTCTCGTCAGTGTTCACGCGGTCTCCACCATCCTCAGCGTCGTGTTAGGTGCGGCGGGTCCTAGCCTTGCTGCCAGCGCCGACACCTCGGCCCGCAGCTCGTCCGGCGACGCGGTGAGGTCGAGCCGGTGAACGGCGATGGCGGCCTCGGTGCCGATCACCTCGTACGCTCGCGGGGGTGTGCCGCCATCCGCGTAGATCAGGTGCCCGTCGCTGAGCCCGAGGCGCGCGCAGTAGGTGACGAGCTGGTAGATGTCGGCGTTCGAGACCTTGCCGGCCTCGTCGAGCACCTTGTACTTGGTGTCCGCGACCCCGCTCCACCCGGTGCCGCCGTCGCGGAGTAGGTCGGGGCGGATCTCGAGGGTCCCCAGCCGATCCAGCGGCAGCGTGACCTGCGGGGACCAGGACGGGTCGGCCTCGGATAGCAGCCGCGCCACCAGACGCTCGAATAGGTGCGCCATGTTCACCCGGAAGCCGTGCACCACCGTCTCCCCTGCTGCGCTCTCCACGCTGACGTGTCGCAGCGTCAGGTCGGCGAGCCCCAGCAGCGCATTGAGTCGCGCGTTCAACCGCGTTGGCTGCCACGCCGGCAGCCCCGCCCCCGGGACCAGTCGCTCTGCGTCGACGAGAATCCGATCGACCCGACGTAGGCCCGCCTCCACCCCCGCCGTCACGCCGGGCAGCGCGAGCAGCGAAAGGGCGGCGGAACGGATCAGCCGGTTCTCCGCCGTGTCAACGGTCCACTCGTCCACCGTCACCTCCAGCGGGCTCAGCTGCCCGAACCGCCGCAGGTGCTGGTCCCGCAGCCGCAGCCGCCCCCGCAGCACGGTCAGCGTCTGGTCTTCGGTGCGGTAGCCGCGCAGCGGACCCGCCGCGAGGGCGTACTCAGCCTCCAGCACGAACAGGCGGGCGAGGACGGCGGAGAGGTCGGCGTCGTCTGCCACCTGGACCTGCTCCTCGTCGACGGCCAGGTCCGCAGCCCCGTCGGCCATCGCCAGCAGGCGCAGCACCTGAACGGCGCCGATCTTCGGGGCGACTCGCACAACGAGCTCTCCGCGCGCCTGGTCGTACCGAACCGCCGCGCCCCCGGCCTCAGCCTGCAGACGCAGCGTGATGGCCTTCAGGTCCTTCTCCGTGTCGCCGGTGAGCGCGTCATCGTCGGTACCGAGCGCAGTGACGATCGCCTGGCGATCGACAGGACGCAGCATGGTCGTGAACGAGCCGGGGTGGACCACGACGCACAGGAGGGCAGCGACGCGCGGGTCAACACCCGGGGCTGCTGCAGCGAGGTCGCGGAACGCCCACGGGTCGTCCCAAACGGCCTCGCGGGCCTCGGCAGGCCGCTCATGCCAGTGCACCAGCATGTTCGCGAACGACGAGAGCATCACCCACGGGGTCGCGATGAGGGCCTGCCCGGCGTGGACGAAGCCCTGCTCCAGGTGCGCAGACATCTCCCAAGGCAGCCCGGGCGGCAGCACGACCGTCCGCAGCAGCGGGCCTCGGGCACGGCTGCGCTTGCTCGACCCGACCATGTCGCTGAGCGGTCCCACCAGCAACACCCACATCTCTGCGGCCAACACCCGTGCCGCGTCCGGCGCCAGGCCCCGCATCGTCGCATCGGGGTTCGGCTCCGCCACCAGGAAGTCGCGCAAAGCCTCGGCTGCCGCGGCGCGCCATGCGTCGAGTCCGGGCAACAGCGCGGAGTCACCGCCGCGCCAAGCCGCCAGTACGGGCGTGACGGCGCCAGAGGCGTGGGCGAACCCGCTCCCCCCGTGAGTGATCGCCGTTGCCGAGTCCTCGGCGGAGTCCAGGGTCGCCTTTCGCCGTGCGTCCCACTGGTAGTACAGGTCGACCGACGACTGGAAGAAGTCCTGGGGGTCCGGATGCTGACTGAGTGCTGCCCGTCCCTCAAGGGTGGCGCGGAACCCGTCCCGGGTGGCATGCAGCCATCCCGCGTGTTCGATGTTGGTGGTGAGGTTCCATCCGAGATTCGTCCAAGCTCGCACAGCGCCGCTGTTGGTGAGGCTTACGTCCCAAGGCGTTAGCGGCTCGAGTGCTGCGGACGCGTCCTGCAGCTCGACCTGGAAGACCGGTTCTAGCAACTCGACTAGTGCTTCCATCGCGTGACGAATGCGGCGCACCGTGCGCGCGGGCCAGTCTGGGTCCGGGCCGTGCGGGGCGGGAAGGGTCTCTAAATCGAGGGGGTTCTCGGTCATGCGGACCTCTCAGTGCGGGCCGGGGCAGGACGTTCGGGGTGGCGGGGGCCGTCTCCGGGTGGCGGGTCGAGCGGAGATGCGAACGGCACACCTGTCACGGCTGCGTCAGTAAGCGCGTCGTAGGCGTTGAGGGCGAGCCGCTTGGTGCGGTACTCCCCCAAGTCGCGTTCTTCGTTCTTGCGGACGATCGGGAACGAGTCGAGAACATGCTCAGCCTCGGTCCGAGACAGGCCGTAGACGTGGAGCATCGCGGCATCGAGAGGGTCGGCCACGTGCCCACCACAAGGCGCCTCACGGTCGGAAAGTCATTGAGTGCTGGCTTCCAGCCATAGACACGTCCGTCGGGCCAGGCCGGCGTAACGACGGCGACAGAGTGGCCGTGCCAGCGTTTCTTCAGGCGC
>DASYGI010000377.1:0-7801 GCA_035999925.1 Pedococcus sp. | reverse complement strand
CCAAACTGATCGGCGGCAACTTCCTCCGGGTCTTCAGCGAAGCCCTCACCCCCTGACCTACGGCTGCCGCGACAGCGCAGGGCGTGGTCGATGAGGGCACGAGTCGCGGCCGAACGGATCTCCGGACCACTCCAGCAGCGGACCGGGGACCACCTCGCCGCTATCGCTCATCGGTCGCTCCCGGCGATCGAGGGCTGTCCATTGCGCCTCGGGTGTCGGCAGGACCGCCCCGCTCGCGGCATGACCGGCCCGCGGCATGACGGGCCCGCGGCATTTAGAGGACGTTTGCCGTCGAGCTGCTGAGGTCTCCAGGGTCGCCCCAGTTGCGTCCTACGAACGACGCACCCTGGCAATCACCGATTGGCCCTGCTGCTTCACCAACCATTACGACGTCAGCATCATGTACGCGGGCAGCGTCCTTCTTGAGTCCGACGATGTCGTTTCCGAGGAGACGTGCCGGGGCCGGTGTTTTACCGTGTTCGGGCTCAAGCAGCAGGGTGCTGGCCGGGATGCGTGTCGACGACTGAGCCCGCCTTGATCCGATCGCCGTAGGGTGGCCGCTGGACGTGTGAAGCTCTCCGAGCGTCGCGAACTCAGCGTGACCCTGGCCACCCTCACGAGGTGTCCAGGCGAGGAGGAGGCCTCGCACATGCTCGATGGGAGGAAACCAGACGGGACCGAAGATCTGGCTCATCTTGGGTGCGCTGATCGCTGTTGCGGTCGTCCTGCTGGTCGTCCTCTACGGAGGCGGGGGCGGATCCGGAACCGGCGGAACCGGCGGCTACTGAGCTGAGGCGACCGCCGAAAGACAGTCGCTGAGCGAGTCGGCGTCAGTACCGGAAGGTCGTAGGCCTTCCGTTGGTCCAGAGGTTCCTCCCGGTTGTGCGCAGCCCCGAAGCGGAAGACCGACACGACCCTCGCGGAATGGCGCACCTGGTCGTACGTTGCAATCGCGGCAAGAGCGCGCGCGACACCCGACATGAGCGAGCACCCGATCCGCAAGGTGACCGTGTTGAGTAGGGGCACGAGTACTGCTGCTCTCGCGGCGGATTTGGGTCACCTCGTTGATCGTCCGACTCGCGACATGTCCGCTCGCGGTTGCTGGCCCAGGCCCGGTTGAAGGAGCTGGCCTGATGAGGAGCTTGACCACCAGGGATTAGCGGGGCCGGGTGTCCCATCACAGTCCTGCCGAGCCTTCGTCCCGTACCGGAACCACGTCCCGTCCGGCGAAGCAGAGAACCGCATGACCAGCCTGACCGATCTGCGTGAGGTGGTCGATGTCGTCATCGGCGTCGACACCCACGTCCACAGCCACTCCGCTGCGGTCATCGACAGTGCGACCGGTGGTGTCCTTGGCGAGATCACCGTGGCGGCGATCGCCGCGCGGGCTATGCCGAGCTGGTGGAGTTCGCCAACAAGTATCCGGCGATGGGGGCCTGTGGAATCAACTGGCGATCGAAGGGCCCGGCGGCCACGGTGCCGGGTTGACCCGGCACCTGCTGGAGTCACTGGAGTCACCGGAGCTCGGCGTGGCGCTGGACCGTCCGAAGCGGACGGCGCGACGTAACGGCGCGAAGTCGGACCCCCGATGCGATCCCGAGCCGCCCGGCACGATACGTCGTGGAAGATTCGTGCGCTGGACTAGGGTGCCGACGACTACGTCACCCAGCCGTTCGGTATGCCGGAGCTGCCGGTCCGCCTCTGGGCCGCCGGGAGACGGGTTGGGGCCATGGCCAGGCGCCGAGTCGGCATCGTCGCCAGCCCTGGTGTCAGCCGGTGGGTCCCCCGGAGGCGCTGGTGTACATCGGGGTCCCGGTCTGGTCGAGGACGAACCACACCTTGCCCACGTTCTGACCCGTGACGTCACCCGGTTTGGCGTCCTTGGCCCAGTAGTAGAGCGGCCAGCCGTTGAGGGTGACCTGGTGCTTGCCGTCCGGTGTGTTGATGGTGCCCAGGGTTCCGCTGACCCCGACACCGGTCGGCGTGCCGGTGGCCAGGAGCGGCGGCCACGCGGCCAGGCACTGGCCGGTGCAGGCGCTCGTGCCAGAACCGTTCGTGTCCTTGGTGTACATGTACAACGCCATGCCCTTGGCGTCGACGACGACCGACCCGAGTGACGTGGTGGCTGTCTTGACGGTCGCGCCGGCGGCCGGAGTGGAGCCGGACGAGGTCGACGCGGACGTGCTGGCCGCTGACGTGCTGCTCGCGCTGGAGGCCGGGGCGGCCGGCGTCGGCGACGCGGTGGACCCGCACGCGGACAGGGCCAGGGTGAGCGCTGCGAGCGGGGCTGCGGCCCCGATGACGCGACGGCGTGACGTGGGCATCGGTGCTCCTTCGGTGACGCGGGGGTCCGGCTGAGGTACCGGTCAGGCGGGGAGACGGCTGATCAGCTCGGCTGGTTCAGCGCTGCGGCGGACGGAACCGCTAGGGGACACCCACCGCGCGTCTCGACCGGTGCTGGACCTGGTCGGCGTCGGCCCCCCGGTGGCCGACAAGGGACCCGGCCGGACCGCAACGACGAACCGCAGCAGAACCGCTGCAGAACCGCACCAGGACGGAGGCGAGGACCGGTATGCCGCTCGACGAGGCCGTCGTCGCGGACATCTACCGCGACCATGCCGCCGCTACGCCGGTTCGTCGCCGAGCACGCGATCGACCCGGCCCGGCCCGGGCGCAGGATGTGGTCCAGGAGGTCATCCTGCGGGTATGGCGGCAGGCACCGAGGTGACGAGCATGCCCGCCAACCTTGCAGACTACGCGTGGGGGCCGCCGAACCGGACGAGCAGGAGGACGACGAAGAGCCGTTGGGCGGGATCGGGCAGTCCGTCGGTCGAAACCTCGATTGCCGGGATCACGGCGCTAGGCAGTACCGCTCTCACGGTGGTTGGGCCCGGCCGCTCTCGCGGCGAAGTGGGTCACGTCAAAACTCCGGCTTGGGCATATCGGTCGGGACCCTGGCGGTGGTCGGAAGGATGTTGCAGCCAGGTCGGCGCTCTTCCAGCTGACGAGCCATGCGGCTACGCGGAGCCGGCTCAGTCCTCGAGTTGTGGGCGGTGGCCCGATTGGGCCTCCACAGCGTCGTTGATGTCGGCGCCGTCCTGCTGCTCGACAAGCTCGGCGAAGAGCCGGCCCCTGACGACGAGCCCGTCCCGCACCGTGAACTGGGTGATCGCGCGCAGGTCAAACGGCTGACCCTCCTCGGTCGTGCCCCACCAGTGCCACTCGCTCCACACCACGTCCCCGTCCTGCACAGACGCCGGGACCTCGGCGCGCAGGTCGGGGACCCCAGCGAGTATCGCGCCCCAGTTCGCCTTCATCTGCGCGCGCCCGCCGAAGCCGCGGGCCGGGTGGAACGGCTGCTCGCTCTGGTAGTCCTTGTGCATCAAGGCCGCCATGCCCTCGAGGTCGTGGGCGTTGGTCCGCTCGACCATCTGCCGGATGACCTCAAGACCGGTTGTTGCCATGTCCCACTCCTCATCTCCCTCGCACCGCTGACAAGCGTCTCACTGCGAGCCGGGCCGAACCCACCAATCCGCAGGCGAATCAGGACAACCGGTCCGGGCGTCAGCGGGACGCAACAGGACTACGGACGCAGTTCCCGAATACTGCTGGGGACTCGGGATGCCGTTCGACGAACTGACCATCGCCCGACGGCGCTGAACCTGGGCCTGCAGATAAGGGGCCGCACCCGGCGGCTTCAACCGGGATGCGGCCCGCACGCCGTTCAAGACCCGAGTGCAACGCGAGATCCCGCCCTCCGGGCACGATCCACCACGCCCCTGGGCCGTGCAAGGACACAGCCGCTACGCGGCAGAGGGGGGTCACCTTCTAGCAGGCGACCCGAGTATGCGCGATTGGCCGACTAGGGAGAGTCGGTGGCGTGTCACCAACAACCAGCGGTGGGAATGACCGACCTGCGGCAGATGCGGATGTTCTGGTGCGGGCTAGGGTCCGACGATGGACCTGTCGATGCTCGGGGAGGATTCCTATGCTGTTCGACCGCCTCCCATGGCCGAGGCTGATCCGGTCGTTCGGTGGCTTCTCGAGGGCGATGCCGCGATCCGTTGGCAGGTGCTGCGTGACCTCGTCGACGCCTCGGAGGTCGAGATCGCGGCCGAACGAGCCAGGGTGGAACACGAGGGATGGGGTGCTCGGCTGCTCGGGCTTAGGGCACCGGACGGGCTGTGGGGCAACGGGGCCTGCTTCCCGGGTACTGCGGCGTTCGCAGCTGCGACCGCGCGCGCGCTCGCTGCCGGTCAGCCACCACCGCCGTTTCCGTCGCCCGACCCGGCCGAGGACTCTGGAAGGGATGGGGGCCAGCCGTGGACCGCGACCTACCCAGTCCTGCTCGACCTGTGCCACCTGGGGGTACCCCCGGACAGTCCGGTGATGCAGGAGACCGTGCGCTTGGTGGCCGGCAACTGCCGCTGGGAGTACGACGGGTTGCCGTTCTTCGGCGGGGAGGTCGATTGTTGCATCAACGCCGGCACGATCCTGATCGGCACGTATTTTGGTGTCGACGTCGATGCTGTCGTACAGCGGCTGGTGGTTGACCAGTTGCCGGACGGCGGCTGGAACTGTTGGGCCGAGGGCCGCTCGGCGCCGGGATCTTTCGCGAGCACCCTCGATGTCGTCGATGCGTTGTGGCGCTGGGAACGGCACGCCGACGGGTCCGAAGGGGTCCGAGAGGCCCGCCTCAAGGGGGAGGAGTACCTGCTGCGACGCAGTCTGTTCCGGTCGCTTCGCACCGGCGAGGTGGTTGACTCCCAGTGGCTATCGTTCTCCTTCCCGCCCCGCTGGCATTACGACGTGCTCAAGGCAGCGGACCACTTCGCCCGACGTGGCGGCATGCGCGACGCGCGGTTGGCCGAGGCGATCGGCAGGATCCGCGCCAAGCGGCAGCCTGACGGCCGGTGGCTGCTTGAGAACACTCACCCCGGCGCGGTCCACTTCCGATTCGAGGAGCCCGACGGTACCCCGAGCCGCTGGAACACCCTGAGAGCGCTTCGCGTACTGCGCTGGTACGACGGTCAATCGCCCGACGCGGGCGCGCCAGAAGCGACCTGAGAACCCACAGGGACCTTCCTCGGCGTGCGTTCGGGCCGTAGCGGTCGGCTGGTATTGAGAGGATGGTGGGGCTCCCGCCCCCGGGAGTCCTCGATGATCGCTCTCCTTGTAATCGCCGCCGTCGTTGTGCTTCTCATCGGCTGGGCCCGCGTGCTCCAGCGGCGGCTGGGGGCGAGAGGACGTATCCGACGCGGCGGGCTCCTGGTCGGTGCGGTGACGTTGATGCTGGGGTGCGGCGTCGCGGCCGCGCCGGACGCGTTCGCCAGCAAGCCGGTCCGCGTCCCTGCCCCGATCGGGAACAGCAACACCTTCCCGGCCGGCTTCGCGTGCCTCTTCACGCTGCAAGCCGACCTCGTGGGAGGCAACCGGGTGTTCAGTCCTTCGACAGCGGCCTCTTCCACGCGACCGGCCGCCACATCGACCGGTTCACGAATGTCGATTCCGGGACCTCGACCACGATCGACCAACAGGGCAGCTTCGATCGCGTGCCCACCGTGGACGGCGGATCGATCCTTCGGGGTAGCGGAATCAACGGACTCGTGTTCTTCCCCGGCGACGCCGGCCCCGGAGACAGCCAGACTGGCCGCACCTACCTCTTCACCGGCGACTTCGTGGCCACCTCAGATCCGGCTGGCACCATCACCTTCTTCACGTCGGCCGGCAAGACCCAGGACGTCTGCGCACTCCTCATGCAAACCGCACCTCGACTGTGACGCCCTCCGTGCGGGCGGCCCACCGCAGCCCAGGTCATCGACTCATCCACATGCACGCACATCGGCATGACAGGACGGCTCGCGTTGAAGCGCCGGCACCCGGCGGAGTGGGGCAGCCGACGGGTGAGGGCCTGGCACTGAGCGCTCAGTCTGGCTGCTGGCTATGCGTCAACGCGGGTCGTGCCTAGCCACTCAAGCAGTTGGTTGGTTCGGTCGTTCTGTTCGCACTGCCTCTGGGCGAGAAGATTTGATTGTTGCTGTTCGACAAGGAGGTCCGTCAGCAGTGCGATCATCTTGTCGTTCTGAGTCAGGCCCTCGATTTGTCGCTACGCGTTCGCCCGGTCTCGACCCTTCTCGGAGGTGAAGAGCGCCATCCGCTTCTCGCCGTCTCTGAGGTTCCTGTTGTCGGCCACCAGGCCCACCGTATATGTGCGGGCGGAGGACTTGCATCCTCGCCGTCACGCGGCGGAATGACTCATCCGGTAGGCCGGCTCGCGGCGGAAAGCCGCGGGTCGACGGGGCCCCGGAGCGCCGTACCATCTTCGACATGCCCGGCAAGGTGAACCACCGCGGTTGGATTGTGCTAACGAGCGTGTCTTCAGCGGACGGCGCGTACTGCGTCGACCTGTTCGAGGACCCCAACGGCGGCTATGGCTTCGAGCACTTTCGATCCGAACCGGAGGACAACGGTCGCTGGACTCCCGTCGGGGCGTTCGGTGGGGCCCGCTTCTCAAGTGCGGCCGAGGCAGGTCGTGCCGCATCGGTTGCGGTCTACTGGGTGGCACAGGATCGACGGGCTCGCACCATGCTTAACGATTACCTCGGCGGCTGATTCATCCCAGCGCCCTCGCGACACCACCCGTCGGATAAACGTGCCTGCCTCGCTCAAAGGCGGCGATCTAAGGCAACCCGTTGCGGAGGCTATGTCCCATGCAGAGGCGATTGTCGAGTTCGAGGCGAGAGCTAGCCGAGGATACGGGTGAGCAGGCCGGTGAGCATGTCGCGCTCGGTGGCCGACAGGGCGTCCAAGATGTCTTGTTGAACCCCTGTGAGTGTCGTGTCCAGGGCTTCGAGCCGTCGTCGCCCGGCGGCGGTCAAGGTGACCAGGTTTCGGCGCCGGTCGGCGGGGTCGGCGGTGCGCGCGACGTGGCCTTGTTCTACCAGCTCATTGAGCATCGTGTTCACGTCACTCTGGTCGATTCCGCATCGGTGGGCGATCTGCACCTGGCTGTCCGGTCCGAACTCGTCCAGCGCGGCGAGGATCGCGAAGTGATAGGCGTGCCCACCAACAGCAGCCATCGATTCTCCGATGAGTCGATGCGCCCGAGCGGACGCCCTGTTCATCAGCCAGCTGGGTTTGGAGCGCAGACGGCTTGGCGCTTCGCTCATCTCCACGCACGGAGCCTAATCCAACCCCTTGGTCCGTCCAACGACTACATGCTACTCTTGGCCCAACCAAGATTGGTCGAACCAAGAGATCGAGGGGCGGGAAAGAATGTCGCTCACTTTGGACGAAGCTCGGGCCGTCAGCGACCGCGTGCGCGAGCACGCTGCCGGGATCGGCGCGACGGTCACGGTTGCGATCGTCGACGGCGGCGGGCACCTGCAAGTTCTGGATCGCATGGACGGCGCGTCTCCGATGTCGGTCCGCATCGCCCCGGCGAAAGCGTCGAGCGTTGCACTGTTTCGTCGCGACGACAGTGACCTGATGGGCCTACAGCAGGCCTACCCGGCAGTGTTCGCGCAGATAGTTGACGTGGCGGGAACACCCATCGTGGCCGGCAGGGCCGCTCGGCTGATCCGGCGCGGCGATGTCGTTGTCGGCGCGATCGCAATCGCCGGAGGGACGCTCGAACAGGATGACCAGTGCGCCGACGTCGGGGTCGGCTCCCTGTCACCCTCCTCGTCAGCGTAGGCCTGGTTCACCCAGTCAGGAGTTCCACGTGGCCCGTGCCGGGATCTGCGTCTTACTGGGTGCCGGTGTGGGGCACGCGCAACAGTGAACGGAGACCCATGCCGCC
>DASYGI010000376.1:0-14004 GCA_035999925.1 Pedococcus sp. | reverse complement strand
GGATCCGGCGATGGCGGGGACGAGCCGAGACCCCGTCTTCGCAGAGTCCGCCAACACGGCGGGTGCGACCGGCACGAGCGCGGCGTTCCGACCGAACTCGTCGCCGGCGGCCCAACTCGCCCTGATGATCGCCATCGGCATAGGGCTCCACAACTTCGCGGAGGGCCTGGCCATCGGCAACTCGGCCGCCGCCGGGGAGCTGTCTCTCGCGGTCCTGCTGGTCGTCGGGTTCGCCCTTGCACAACGCCACCGAAGGGTTCGGGATCGTCGCGCCGCTGGCGGCCAGCGGTGAACGACCCAGCTGGGCAAGGCTGGCCCTGCTCGGCCTCATCGGCGGTGGGCCCACCCTGATCGGGACCTCATCGGGCAGTCCATCGTCAACGACACACTGTCCGTCGCGTTCCTCGGCCTGGCCGCCGGGTCCGTCCTCTACGCGGTCATCGAGCTACTCGCCGTCGCCCGACGAGCCACCACCAAGGCACTGACCACCTGGAGCATCCTCGCCGGGCTCTTCCTCGGCTTCTTCACCGACGCCATCCTCGTTATCGCCGGAGCCTGAAGGACCGCGCCGCGATCAGCACCCGCGGCAAGGACGTGCCACCCCACTCGCGAGGCCTGGGGCGCGGATAACTGGGTCGAGACCGCGTTCTGCTGCCGACTGATCCAGTGTCAGCCGGCCGGGCCACTGATGTCGGCCCGGCGCAGTCTGGTGCTGCTCCTTGCGGCCGCAGCGGAGGACGTGGCCCGGGTGGCGTCCAATGCCCATTACACGCAGGAGGTCGTCGGCAGTCCGGCAATCGCCGTGGTGGTAGCCCCGGTGGGCACCCTGGCCCTGGTCGCGTCGACCGGATCCGGATCACGCGCCGTGCAAACGAGGTCGGGACGACCGCGGCGTCACCGGCGCGGGATAGACCCAGATGTCAGGATCCTGCCGGTGCCCGCTGACGAGGTGACCCAGCCCATTCCGGAGCAGGCGGCTACGGCGCCGCAGGACGCGCCCCACCCGCAGGACGCTCCCGTGCCGCTGGGCGCGCCGACTCCAGCCGGTGCGACGGCACCATGGTGGACGACGCGCCGCGCTCTGGCGCCCGCGGCGGCGTTGGCGTTGGCCGGAGGTGGCGCCGCCATCGGAGCCGCTGCCGCCGGCCACGGCGACCCCGTTCACCACGTCGGACAGCAGCAGCGAGGCTTGGTGGCCAACAACGATGGGATCGGACGTGACGACGGTGACGGGGACGGTGACCGTTTCGGCGACGGCCGAGGTCGGCGCTGACCGAGCGCCGCGCCACGGCCGGGACAGGTGGGCTTAGCGCGCCGCGTCGCGGGACAATGGGCGAGTGTTTCTGCGGCCCGGAGGGCGATGGGCCGGGATCCGGTTGCAGGCGACGCTCGCAGCGGCCGGCATCGTGGCGGTGGCGTTGGTAGCCGCCAGTGTTGCCCTGTTGTTGCTGTTGCAGAACAGCCTGGCGTCGACCCTGCAGGACACGGTCACGGCGCTGCTGGCGGAGGATGCGGCGACGCTGGCCTCCGGGGGCCTGGAGGGCCTGCGGGCCAGTGAGACGGACCGTGGACAGGACACAGTCCTCGTCCAGGTGGTCGAGCCCGCAGGTGGGTTGGCGTACAGCTCGAAGGCCGGGCATCCGCAACCCGTCTCGGCGTTGCGACCCGGGCCTGGGCAGACGCTGGTCACCGGCCGCGACCTGCTGCCTCACCTCGGCGACCTGTCCACGTCACTCGTGGTGGCCGAGGGCGTCGACGTCGGCGGCGCCCCCTACGTGCTGCTGGCCTCCACGGCACTCGAGCCGCAGGAGGAGGCGGTGACGACCACCGCGGTCCTGCTGGCCGCGGGCATACCGCTGCTGACCGGGTTGGTCGCCTGGGTGACGTGGTGGCGGATCGGGCGGGCGCTGCGTTCGGTCGACGCCATCACCGGCCAGGTCGAGCGGATCGAGGCCCGCAGCCTGTCCGAGCGGGTACCGGTCCCGGCGACCCGCGACGAGGTGGCCCACCTGGCGACGACGATGAACGCCATGCTGTCCCGGCTGGAGTCGGCCGACACCGCCCAGCGCCGGTTCGTCGCGGACGCCAGCCACGAGCTGCGCTCGCCGCTGGCCACGCTGTCGGCCTCGGTCGAGGTCGCCGACGCGGACCCGACCGCCGCCGCCTGGGCGCAGCTGAGTCCGATCGTCCAGATCGAGGTCCGGCGGATGGCCCGCCTCGTGGACGACCTGCTGCTGCTGTCCCGCCTCGACGACACCACATCCACCCCCCGCCGCGACGACGTCGACCTCGATGACCTGGCCGGGCAGGAGGTCCGGCGGCTGCGTCAGTTGTCCGACCTGACCGTCCAGGCGTCCACCCGGCCGGTGCGCGTGCACGGCGACCCCCACCAGCTCGCCCAGGTGCTGCGGAACCTGCTCGACAACGCCGCCGTCGCCGCGCGGACCACCGTCCGGGTGGAGGTCCAGGCGGTCGGTGACCGGGCGGTCGTGGTCGTTGAGGACGACGGGGACGGGGTCCCGACGAGGGAGCGGGAGCGGATCTTCGACCGGTTCGTCCGGCTCGACGAGAGCCGGTCCCGTCGATCCGGTGGCTCAGGTCTCGGGCTCGCGATCACCCGACGCGTCGTCACCGCGCACCAGGGGACGATCACCGTCGACGGCTCCAGCCTTGGCGGAGCCCGGTTCACTGTCGCCCTCCCCCTGGGCCGCGACGAGAGCGCTGCCGACGGCCCAGCCGCCCAGGACGTCGGTCATCCAGTGGTAGCCGAGGTAGATGCGGCTGACGCCGACGGCGACCACCACCACCAGCCCGGCGGCTGACACCACCAGGACCGTGCCCGGGTTTGGAGCGTCCCGCGGGTCAGCAGCGCCACGACCAGGAGCCGGAAGAACACCGTCGAGTTGAGGGTATGACCGGAAGGAAAGGACGGGTCCACCGCGGTCGGACCCAGCTGGAGGCCGGGGGCGGGCCGCGCCCGGCCGACGGCGGTCTTGGTGGTCCGGGTGACGACCTCGGCAGCGATCATCACCGCGATGACCCAGA
This sequence comes from Pedococcus sp., assembly GCA_035999925.1. Classification (GTDB taxonomy): domain Bacteria; phylum Actinomycetota; class Actinomycetes; order Actinomycetales; family Dermatophilaceae; genus Pedococcus. The sequence continues at coordinate 10,959 of DASYGI010000376.1, read as the reverse complement.
CCGCACCCGAAGGGTCGAAGCGTCGGAATGCGAGCCACCCGGCGGTGGCCGCGCTCAGCAGGATGAGCCCCACCGTGGAGCCGACGGAGGTCACCGCCTGCGCCAGCCACGTCAACGGCAGGTTCCGGCTCTCGACCATCGCGGCGGTGACACCCGGGTCGTAGGCGGCCAAGTCGTCCCCTCGCCCACCGCGCCCACCACCCTGCCGTCGCCAGAACACTCGACGCGGCAACGGCGACGCGAGCAGCACCCACGGCATTGGGTTCGCCTGCCGCAGCCGGACCGGCTGAGCGGCCGTCACCTGGCGCCGGACGACGCGGGTGGTGCGGTCCGGAACCGGTATCCCGAGCCTCGTAGTGTCTCGATGCTGTCGCAGCCGAAGGGGACGTCGATCTTGCGTCGGAGGTAGCGGATGTAGACCTCCACGATGTTGACGTCACCGTCGTAGGCCGGGTCCCAGACGTGGTCGAGGATCTCCGCCTTGGTAACGACCTGGTCCTGGCGGTGCATCAGGTACGTCAGCAGGGCGTACTCCTTGGGGGTCAACGAGACCAGCGTTCCCGCGCGGCGTACCTGACGGCGGACCGGGTCCAGGGTCAGGTCCCCGGCTGTCAGGACCACCGGCCGCTCCGGGGCTCCCCGCCGGATCAGCGCGCGCAGCCGCGCGTTCAGGACCACGAAGCTGAACGGTTTGGTCAGGTAGTCGTCGGCGCCGAGGTCGAAGGCGTCAGCCTCGTCGAGGTCGCCGTCCTTGGCGGTGAGCATCAGGACCGGAGTCCAGATCTTCCGCGCCCGGAGCTGCTCGACCACCCGGTACCCGTTCAGCTTGGGCAGCATGATGTCCAGGACGATGACGTCGTACGCGTTCTCGGTCGCCGCCCACAGGCCGTCCTCACCGTTGTGCATGACGTCGACGACGAAACCGTCCTGGGTCAGGCCACGTCGGACCACCTCGGCCAGGGACGTCTCGTCCTCGACGACCAGCACCCTCATCGACGGCCCCTTCCCGACCGGGACCTTCGGAACCCCTGCCGCAGGCAAGAGCATCACCGGACATCGCTGAGGGCAACCTGAGAGCCGCCTCGTTCGCTGCCGCGTCGACCGGTGGTCTCGCTGGGGACGTCGGTAGCGCACCGCCCCGCCGTGTCGCAGGCCACGTCGTAGCGGCGGTGCACCTCAGCGGGGTGCTCGCCGCCGTCCGGGTGGCAGCACGCCGCCGCAGCCGTCCACCGCTCGATGGTGGGCTGCCCGTGCTGGGGCGCCGGCGGCCCACGACGCCGATATCGCGCCAGTTTGTAGCCTCACGGCGCGCCGGTGACTATTTCGACGACCCGCGCCGGCAGGAGCCGCCACACCGCTCTCCCGGCTAAGACGCTGACCCCGGCGATCACCAGACCCGCCGCGACATCCTGGACGTGGTCAACGTTGGCGGCCACCCGGGCCAGCCCGCCGCATCCCGCGGCCGCGAGCAGGACCAGGCCGGTCCGGCGGCGCACCGTCCCCACGAGCAGGGCGAGCGCCGCTGGCATCGCGGTCTGCTCCGAGGCGAACCCGTTGTCCGCGTCCGACGCGACCAGGACCGGGTGGGTGGCGCCGACCGACGATGACGGGTCCCCGTGCAGGCCCCCCGCCAGGTAGACCAGCAGCAGCGCGCCGCCCACGACTAGCACCGCCTGGGCGAGCAGGCCGCCGACCCGGGCGCGGCCCAGACCGACCGTCGCCGCGCCGGAACCCACGAGGGCGACGGGGGGCAGCCAGTCGGCGGCGGCGGCGAGGAACGGGCCCATCCCGCCACCGTGGACCGGCGTCGCTGAGGCGACGCTGAGCGGCGGCTGGCCCCTCCTCTCAGCGTCGGCTCAGCGGCCCTGCTGCAGGCTCACGCCATGATGCCTACGCCGTCCGCGCGAGTGGTCGCGGTCGGCCTGCTGCTCGTCGGCTGCCTCGCCGCCTGCACCGGCAACCCCCCGACCGGATCGCCCTCGGTGCCGCAGCCGGCCGAGCCGTCGGCGTCCACACCGCCGAACGCGGCCCCGGCCGCGGCCAGCTCGGCGGCCCCCGATTCGGCGCCGGTACCGGGTTCGAGCGCGGCGGCCGCACCGTATGCGCATACCGGGGCGAACGACCTGACCGGCCCGGCGCTGACCGCCCGGCACCTGGTTTACGTGCCGAGCCAGCTGGCGGACACCGTGCAGGTCATCGACCCCGCCACCTACACGGTGGTGTCCCGGTTCCGGGTCGGCCGCTCCCCCGAGCATGTGGTGCCGTCCCACGACCTGAGCACGCTGTGGGTCAACAGCGACGCCGGTGACTCGATGACCCCCATCGACCCGGCGACCGGTCAGCCGAAGACCGCGGTCGCGGTGACCGACCCGTACAACCTGTACTTCACCCCGGACGGAAGGTACGCCCTGGTGATGGCCGAAAGGCTCCAGGCGATCGTCGTTCGGGACGCGACCACGATGGCGCTCGTCCGCACCCTGCCCCTGCCGTGTCGAGGGATCAACCACGCCGACTTCAGCGCCGACTTGACCACGCTGGTCGCCAGCTGCGAGTTCAGCGGGCAGCTGATCGTCGTCGACGCCGACGCCACCCACCTGGTCAAGGTCGTCGACCTCAACGGGATCGCCACCCCCGGAGCGACCTCACCGGCGATGGCCCACCAGATGGGTGGACCACGGATGAACCTCGCCGCCGGGGCCAGCGCGATGCCCCAGGACGTGCGCCTGTCACCGGACGGGCGCTGGTTCCTGGCCGCCGACATGCTCCGCAACGGCGTCTGGGTCATCGACGCCCACACCCTCGAGTACAGCCGGTTCGTCCCCACCGGCACGGGCGCCCACGGGATCTACCCGTCTCGGGACGCCACCGCGATGTACGTCAGCAACCGGGACGCGGGCACCGTCAGCGTCCTCGACGCCCACACCCTGGACCAGACCGCGCTCTGGACGGTCCCCGGCGGCGGCTCCCCCGACATGGGCGGGGTGACCGTGGACGGCACCGAGCTCTGGCTGTCCGGACGGTACAACTCCGTGGTCTACGTGTTCGACACCCGCACCGGGCAGGTCACCCACCGTATTCCCGTCGACGCCGGCCCTCACGGCCTGCTGGTCTGGCCCCAACCCGGACGGATCTCCCTCGGACACACCGGGAACATGCGATGACCCCCGGCACCAGGCACGGCCCAGACCAGGAGCCCAGGCCCGGGCGACGTAACGTCATCCTCGGCGCACTCACCATCGCCGCGACCTCCGCCTGCTCCACCGGCCCGTCGACGGTCCCGCCAACGACGCCCCCGACATCGCCGGCCGCCCCCAGCGACCCCCCGACCGCAGAGCCGCCGACGGCGAAACCACCCCCGGCTCCGGCACCGACAACCGGATCCGACACAACAACCGCGCCCGGCCTCGGCGACCCAGGCCCCGACATCGTCACCGGTCCCCGCGACACCGGGCGGGTCGCACTCACCTTCCACGGAGCCGGCGACCCCACCCTCACCGCCCGCGCCCTCGACATCGCCCGCAGCCACGGCGCCCAGATCACCGTCTTCGCGGTCGGCCAGTGGCTCGCCGCCACCCCCTCACTCGGACGGGACATCACCGCCGCCGGACACGACCTGGGCAACCACACCTGGAGCCACCCAGCCCTCGCCACGCTGACCCTCGCGGACGCCACCCGCGAGATCCGCCTCGGAGCCGACGCCGTCACCCGGTCCATCGGCAGCCCCGGACTGCTCTTCCGACCCAGCGGCACACCCACCAGCACCCCGACCATCCGAGCCGCCGCCGCCGCCAGCGGCTACGCCCGGTGCATCTCCTACGACGTCGACCCGCTCGACTACACCGACCCCGGCGGCGAGGCCGTCCGCACCCGCACCCTGGCCTCCGCGACCGCCGGGTCGATCGTCAGCCTCCACCTCGGACACCCCGGCACCATCGACGCCCTACCCGGCATCCTCGAGGGACTCGCCACCCGAAACCTCACCGCGGTCACGCTCACCCGGATGCTCACACCGCTGACCTGATCCGGGTATGACACCCTTCGGCGACGAAGCATCCCAATCCCCGGCGGCGGAACCCTGACCTGGTCATAGCTTCTCGAACCTCTCGAAGCACAAACACGAGTAGCCGACGGCCAGCGACCACTGGGCTGGGCGCTGGGCACAAACGGAGAGGTCGAAACCATGGTGCGGAGGGGGCGGGTCACGCTCTAGCTGCAGGTGGCGCTCGACGTCCTCATGAAGGAGGTTCCTCTCTGGTCTGCCCCCTGTCACCGTGCACCACGTCAGACGACCCGCTGGCCGCGGTGTCAACGCTGGCCGTAGGGCGCGTGCGTGCCTACGATCAGGATGGGCCCGCAGGCAGGCAGAACGGCATCAACCGCGAGTTTGGTGAGCGCATTGACGCGAAGACGCCCAGTGTTCGACCGCTGGCTTGGCCACGGCAGTGACGAAAGGGAAGCGTGATGTCTGAGGTATCGCGCTCGGCGCGCAGGTCGACGGCCGCGCCGGGCCGCCCGCTGGTGATTGTTGCGGGCGTCACGATGTTCTTCATTGCCCTGCAGTTCGTGCTCGCGGGATACGGCATCTTCGAACGGCAGTACAACAAGGCGGACGACGGGTGGTTCGAGCCGCACCAGGCGGTCGGCTACCTCACGATCTTGTCGATCATCGCCGTCCTCGTCGTCGCGCTCGTCACCCGCCAAGCACGCGGCATCGTCGTGCGCGCCGTCGCCCTCGTCGTCCTCGGGGTCCTGCAGCCGCTGCTCGCCGGGCTGGGCGGCGACACCAGCCCGTGGTACGGCGTCTTGCATGCGGCCGTCGCGGTCGCGATCGCCGCGATCGACGGCACCCTCATCGCGCTGGGCGCCCGCGCGTCGGCACAGCCCTGACACACGGTCCGTTCCCCTAGCCGGCGCGTCCGACACCGGATTCACCGGCCTGGCCGCCATGCGGGCCCCGATTCCCTCCCGCTGACGGTCGCGGATCAGCGCGCGTTCGAGCTGGGCGAACTCGCCCATAACCTGCAGCTGAGCCGATCGCATCCGCGCGCTCCATGTTCCGGTGCTCAGCGCCGGGTCAGGCGATCAGTCACGTGCCCCGCGTTGCGCGTCCGCTCGTGGTCGAGTTGCGGGCATTCCGGGACGCATTGAGATTCGTGGGTTGCTTGAGTGAATGCCCGCTTATGCCGGCCAACAGGATTCTGAGGTTCGCCGAGTCGGGACCCGAGGCTCGATCTCGTGTACGGCCCGTGACGTAGGTGTCGACACCGGGCCAGGCGGCCGCGAGGGCTTCAGGTTTGGCCGGCCTGCTGCGCGATCGGACTACCCTCGTGCGACCGGCCGCGCAGGGGTGTGCCGCGCGCGTTCGACCGCGCGCGGCATGTCCCTTGTCGGTAGTGTCGGTCAGGAGACGGGGGTGGCGGCCTTGACGAACTCGTCGGTGTAGGTCTTGGCGAGGTCGATGGTCTTGCCCTTGACCTTGTCGTTGAAGGCGGTGAGCACCGCGAGGCAGGTGGGCGGCCCGTCGGCGGGCATGATGCCGGTCGGGTTGAAGATGCCCATTTCGCTCTTGAGCGCCGCGGTGTAGGCGTCCTTGCCGACACCCTTGTAGTAGTCCGGAGGCATCTGTGCGGTGATCTCTTCCGGGGAGTGGGTCTGGATCCACTTCAGCGTGGTGACGTAGGCATCGACGAGTTTCTGCACTGTCGGCTTGTTGGAGTTGACCCAATCACTTTGCATGTACAGCGAGGTGGCTGGGTAGGTGCCGCCGAGCGCGGCTTTGGAGCCTTCGGCGGTGCGCATGTCGAGCAGGATGAATGCGGTTCCGTCGGAAAGTGCCTGTGACACGGTCGGTTCGGTGGTCATCCCGCAGTCGATGGCCTTCTGCTTCATGGCGGCGATGAAGGTCTGACCAGCGCCGACGCCGCGCCGGGTCGTCTGGGCTGGGTCGACACCGTTCTTCTGGGTCAAGTATTGGGTGAGGAAGTCCGTCGAGGAGCCGGTGTCGGTGATGCCCAGGGACCGGCCTTTGAAGTCGGCGGGGCCGTTCACGGTTCCCTTGAGGTCGCCTCGGCACAGCTCGACCTCGCCGGGGATTTGCAGCATGGACACGACGGACTCCGACGACTGGTTTTGGGCTTGGAGGGCGATGTTGTGGTCGTAGAAGCCGCCGACTCCTTGCACCTGCCCGGCGAGCATGTTTTGGGTGGCGTCGCCGCCGGCGGGCTCGTCGATGAGGTTGACGTTGACGCCGATCTTGTCGTAGTAGCCGAGCTTCTTGGCGAGCATGAACGGCAGGTAGATCTGCTTGCTCAGACCGCCGACCATGATTGTCACGTTCGCGGCGTTGGCGGCCGGGGCGGACGCTGCCCCTGACGGGCCGGAGGCGTTGTTGGCGCATCCGGTTAACGCGGTGGTGACCATGAGTGCGCCGGCCACGGGCGCCAGGTACTTGTACTTCACGGAGGGTCTCCTTCGGTTGGTGCCCGAGTGGGGCGGGACATGCGTGAGGTGTGGTCGGGCGGGCACTCCGCTCCGAGCGGCTGGTGCGGGGCGGGGGGTGTCGCCGCGGCGGACGGGTGGGCGCGCGGTGTCACTCGACGGCGGCGCCTCCGTGGTACTGGGGCGGACGCCAGCGCAGCAGGTGGTTCTCCAGGACGGTGATGAGGGTTTCGGCGACGAGGGCGATGATCGCGACCAGCACCATCCCGGCCAGGACGCCGTTCATGTCGAAGTTGTTCTGCGACGAGCGGATGAGCAGCCCGAGTCCCTTGTCGGCCCCGAGCAGCTCGCCGACGATCGCGCCGATGAGGGCGAAGCCGAAGCTGATGTGCAGGCTGGCCAGGATCCACGTGAAGGCGGACGGCAGCACCACTTCGCGGGTCACCCGCCACGGTGAGGCGCCCAAGAGTCGGGCGTTGGCGAGCAGGTTGCGGTCCACCTCACGGGTGCCCTGGAAGGCGTTGAAGAACACCCCGAAGAACACCAGCACGACGGCGAGGATCACTTTGGACTGGATGCCGAAGCCGAACGCAACTGTGAAGATTGCTCCGAGGACGATGCGCGGGATCGAGTTGGCGACCTTCAGGAACGGCGCGAACAGCTCGGCCAGGATGCGGATCCTGCCGAGCGCGATGCCGAAGATGACACCGAGGACAACGCCGATGATGAACCCGAGAACTGCCTCCTGCAGGGTCACGAAGATCTGCTCCGCCAACGTGCCATACGGGGTGCCGACGGTGACCCAGTTGACCAGCGTGTCCCACACACCGCGCGGCGACCCCCAGAAGAACGGATCGACGGCCTTGGTGTTTACCAGCCACTGCCAGCCGACCAGCATGACCACGACGATCGCCAGTCGAGCTGCTGCCAGAGTCGCTCGTCGCCGAGTATTTCGGTGACGTTGACGCGGGGCGGGCTGGTCGGCCGGGTCGGCTGGCCTGGTCAGGGTGTCGGCGGAATCCGTCAGAGCGGAAGCAGTAATGGTTGCGTCGGGGCGCAGTGGGGTGTCGCTCATGACGCGACCTTCCTCAGGGTGGTGGTGCGGGCGTAGGCCTCGTCGACCTCATCGCGCAGCGCCTCCCAGATCTGCCCATACAGATGGGTGAAGGTCGGGTCGAAACGGATCTCCTGCACGACGCGGGGACGCGGAAGGTGGATGTCGAACTCCGCCTTGACGGTGCCGGGGCCGGCCGTGAGCACGACCACCTTGTCGGCCAGCGCGATCGCCTCCTCCAGGTCGTGGGTGACGAAGATGACGGCCGGCTTCGTCTGGTCCCACAGCTGGAGCAGCTCGCTCGACATGATTGCCCGGGTCTGCACGTCGAGTGCGCTGAACGGCTCGTCCATCAGCAGGATCCGGGGCTGGTTGATCAGCGTCTGCGCCAACGCGACACGCTTGCGCATCCCGCCGGACAGCTGGTGTGGGTATCGGTCCTCGAAGCCGGACAGTCCGACCCGGCGCAGCCAGTCCCGGGCCAACCCGTTGGCCTCCGACCGCCTGGTGCCCCGGAACAGTGGGCCCGCCGCGACGTTGTCCAGGACCGACTTCCAGGGGAAGACCGCGTCCTGTTGGAAGACGAATCCGGTGCTGGTGTCCACCCCCCGCACCGGTTGCCCGTGCACGACCGCCTCCCCTGCCGAAGCCAGTTCGAGCCCGGACACCAGTGTCAGGGTCGTCGACTTCCCGCACCCCGTCGGGCCCACGACAGCACAGAACTGGCCCTCCTCGACCGTCAGCGACAGGTCCTTGAGCGCGGTGTACCGGCCACCGTCGGCGGTCGCGAACCTCTTGGTGACGTTGCGTAGCTCGATGGCCGCCATGGCCCGAACCCCTCTCCTCGATGATGAGTTCCGTCACCGTAGGTAGTGACAGCATCGGCGTGAAGGCTTCTGAGCGTTGCCACCGATAGTCGCGTTATTGGTGGTTTTGTGCGTTCTGCTCAGCCATGCTGGAGTGCGGCCACATCGAAGCGGCGCCACCGGCTGCGTCGCCTGCTGACCGGGTCAGGAGTGGTATGTCGAGATGGGGCAGGACGTTATCCGCTCGGATCCTGGTGGCAGTGCTCGGGATTGTGACCGTGACCATGCTCGTCGGCCTGGCCCTCTACACAACGCTGGCGCGCAGGGCGAACGACGACCAGGCCGTCGAGCAGGCAAGGAGCATCGCCGTCACCCTGGGTGACGCCCCCGGCGTCGCCATCGCGGTCGAAGCCGGTGACCCCCAGAACATTCTGCCGGGCCTCGGCGAGCGGATCCGACGCGACACTGCCGCCTCCTACGTCGTCATCATCGACCGGTCCGGGGTGCGGCATTCCCACCCCAACCCGGCACTGATCGGCCAGCGCATCGAGGAGCCGGTCGACGCCCTTGACGGACTGGTACACACAGGCATCGACCCGGGCAGCCTCGGCAGGTCGGCCAACGCGCGGGCCCCGATCATCGACGCCGCCGGGCGCCCGGTGGGGGAGATCTCGGTCGGGATCCTCGAGTCCGAGGTGGGCAGCCGCTTCCTTCAGCAGGTGGGCTCCGTCGCGCTATACACCCTGCTGGCCCTCGGGCTCGGGGTGGCGGCCTCGCTGGTCCTGGCTCGGGTGATCAAGCACGCCACGTTCGATCTGGAACCAGCGGAGATCGTCGCCCTCGTCCAAGAGCGTGAGGCCATGCTGCACGGGATCCGCGAAGGCGTCCTGGCCGTCGACACCGCCGGCCGGATCAACGTCCTCAACCAGGAGGCGCGTCGCCTTCTGGCCATCCCCAGCGCCCATCTGGGTCAGCCCGTCGAGGACCTGCTGCCCCAGGGGCGGCTGCGCGAGATCGTGACCGGCGAGGTCCGCGGACCGGACCTGGTGGTCCTCACCGACGAGCACCTGCTGGTCCTGAACCGAATGCCGGTCATCGTCGGCGGCCGCCACGTCGGCTGGGTCGTCACCATCCGGGACCGCACCGAGCTCGAGGCGCTGCTGCGCCAGCTGGACTCGGTCGAGGCGCTCACCACGGCACTGCGGGCCCAGGAACACGAGTTCGCCAACCGGCTGCATGTGCTGTCCGTGCTGCTCGAGCTGGGCGACGTCGAGGAGGCCACCGGCTACAGCCGTCAGCTCCAGGACCAGACCACCCTAGCCAGCGAGGACGTCCGGTCCCGAATCGAGCCGCCGATCGTTGCCGCTCTGGTGCTCGCGAAGATGACCGTCGCGGCGGAACGCGATGTCGTGGTGCGGGTCGACCCCACCAGCCGGCTGGGCCGGGTCGAGGCCGACCAGGTGCCGATCGTCACCATCATGGGCAACCTCATCGACAACGCTGTCGACGCCATCGCCGACGACCCGACGACCCGCGGCCAACACCCGCGAGGAGTCGTCACCGTCACCGTCACCGACACAGACCAGGTCCTTCACATCACCGTCACCGACACCGGGCCGGGCATCGCCTCCGCGAACTTGGCCGAGGTGTTCGTCGACGGGTTCTCGACCAAGGAGCCACGATCCGGGATGCGCCGCGGCGTTGGACTGGCCCTGGTCCGCCGCCTGGTGACCCGGTTCGGTGGCAGCATCACCGCCACCTCCCCTGACGGAGCACGCTTCGACGTCGTCCTGCCGCTACGGGTGCGAGACGGAGTCTCATGATCCGCGTTCTGATCGTCGACGACGACTACCGGGTGGCCCACCTCCACGCCCGGTGTGTTACCGACACCGACGGTTACGCCGTCGTCGGGGAGGCCCACTCCGGTGCCGAGGCCTTCGAGCTCATCCACGCGACGGCGCCGGACCTCCTGCTCCTGGACATGTACCTGCCCGACTGCACCGGCCTCGAGCTGATGCGCCGGCTCTCGGCGACGACGACCGAACAGATCCCGGACTTCCTCCTGCTGACCGCCGCCCGCGACATCGAGTCGATCCGCACCGCGATGCAGCTCGGAGCCTTCTACTACCTCGTCAAGCCCTTCACCCTTGAAGCCCTACGCGAGCAGCTCCAGGCCTACTCGGCCTGGGCGCAGCGCCTCAACCAGGCGCCCGAAGGCGACCAACAGGACGTCGACGCGCTCTACCGGCTGCGCGGTGCCCCAACCCGACCGACAATACCGGCCCGGCCCCTGGAGCCGACGACGGCCAGAGTCCTCGAAATCATCACCGCCGCGTCGGCACCATTGGGCTCCGCGGAGGTCGCCGAACTCCTCGGCGCAAGCCGCCCCACCGCGCAACGCCACCTTGCCGAGCTGGTCAAAAACCAGCTCATCGACCTCGAACTCACCTACGGCACGACCGGGCGGCCACAACACCGCTACAGCCGGCACCGGCGGTGAGCCGGCGACCAACCGATCGACCGGTGAAACGTCCGGGCGGAACGGCCGACAATCAGCGTCGAAGGCGGCTACGCGCGCCCGACCTTGCCGCCGTGAGGGCGGCTACGCTCGCCCGGATCTGGCTCCCTTCTGTGTCAAGACGCTGCGGGGAGTGAGGTTCT
>DASYGI010000375.1:0-5004 GCA_035999925.1 Pedococcus sp. | reverse complement strand
ATCCTGCGCGCCTACCCGCGCTAAGCCCGAGACCTCCCCGGTTGAGCAGCCACCGCCAAGGTGTCGCTTCGTTTCCGCCGGCTTCACTGCGTCATGCTCGCGCGCCTGGAGCGTCTCCCCCATAGAAGAGCGCTTCCTTCGTCACGTGATCCACCTCAACAACTGAGGCGCGATCGCCTCCGTCATAGTCACTTGAGAACACGCTGGGTCATTCTGATGTTTGGATTCAAGGCATGTGCGGTCGTCGCAACAATCGGCCTACGCGTCGTGGCTGCATCCAGTCCGGCTATGGCGTCCGATTTCGCCCCTGGCGCGACAACGTCCTGGTCCATGTACGCGCCTCAAGGCCACGCCGCCTCGACCACCACGTCGGGCGCAGCCAAGGCTGGATCAGCTATGAGCGACTGGGGATGCGGAGGCCACGCCTTTACACCTGAAGAGGTGCACGACCCCTACAGGGCGGCCTACATCCTGTTCTACGCACAGCAGACGTGCGCAGGCTCCTTCGGGGTCCAGCGAGTTTGCGTTCAACTGCAGGAGCGGGACTACTTCGGCAACTTCTACAACCGCACGGCGTTTAACTGCTCAGCAACCACCGCAGGCTTGACGCAGACGGGTGTGGGAACTGTGCCGTGTTCGACGGCCGGGCACGGGACCTACCGGACGAGGGCACAGGGCTACGCCAGCATTCCCTTCGTGGGGACAAGCTCGGGCACGTCGTACAGCGCTACTTTGTGCTGATGGATTCTGGTGGTGCGACGTGGTCGATGCGTGGGCCCACTTCGCTCTCGGAGGTCGCGTCGTCACCCATTCACGAGGGTCTGGTGTGGACACTGACTTATTCACTCACTGGCGCGGTCATGGGCGCTCCCCGCACCGTCCAGCTGTGGACAGACGGAAGCAGCTTTCGCGCAGAAGACGGGCGCACTCTCTGGAGCTCCGGGCCATCCACCATGACGATCCGAGGGTCTGATGGGTCCCTGCGCGTTCTGAAGCACGGGCTCGCGGAGCTCTACACGCCACCCTTCCCCGAGGTTGACGGACTCTGGTCGGTCCGCGACGCGAGCGCATGGGTCGACCAGTCTGCTCCGGCCATGGACCCGTCGCCGGCAACCTTCTTAGGCAGGAACGTGCGCCGTTATCCGGGCACCGACCTCGACGTGACCGTCGACGCCGAGACCGGATTCGTTGTCAGGGTGAGCAGGACTGGACCTCGGGGTGCCATGCTCCTCGAGGGACTCCGGTGCGGCTTCGTTTCCGGCTGGCACCGCATGTTCGAATGAGGCTCTGAGTCGCGAAACGTCCCATAACTCGTGTTCGCAGTCGGGTTATGGCCTCGTGGCCTTGCGGGCTGCTCGCTCGTTGAGCCGTCGGTGACCGGTGGCCTGAACCTGGATGATCCCTCGTGCCACGGGTGGCGCGTAGCGCAGGGTCCGCCACATCAGGTGGGCGAGGAAGCCGACCGGGATGACCGCCTTGTTCGCGGCGAGTCCGTCGACGGCGCAGCGGGCCGTCTCCTCGGGCGTCAGGAACCGCGGCTGCATGAGCCGGACCCGGGCCCGGACGCTGCCGCCCTGGAAGCTGTCTGGCGCGGCATACACGTCGTCCAACAGCGGGGTGTCGACGAACCCGGGGCACAGCACGCTCACCTTGACGCCTCGGCTCGCGGCCTCGGCCCGTAGGGCCGTCGACAACCCGACCACGGCGTGCTTGGTGGTCGTGTACGGCAGCATCGCCGGTGCGGGGATCAGTCCGGCCAAGGACGCGGTGTTGAGGATCCGACCGCTGCCTTGCGCCAGAAAATGGGGGTATGCCGCCGTGACTCCGTTGATCACGCCGCGCAGGTTCACGTCGATGGCCTTGGCCCAGTGCCGCTCGTCGAGCTCCTCGAGCAGGCCACCGATGGCGATGCCGGCATTGTTGACCATGACGTCCAGGTGGCCGTGCTCCGCGACGACCCCGTCGACGAGGGCCCGCACGGCGTCGGCGTCGGCGACGTCGACCGTGGCAGCAACGGCTGAGGCACCCAGCTCGTCGGCCGTGCGCTGTGCGGCCGCGCCGTCGAGGTCGGCGACGACGACGAGGCTGCCTCGGTGCACCAGCTCGGCTGCGATCGCCTTGCCGATCCCTGAGGCGGCGCCGGTGACGATCGATACGCGTGGTCGAAACGGCTGAGAGGCCTTACGCATCAACGGACTCCCTGTCCTCGGCGGGCTGGTGCACGGGCTCGAAGTGGCCGTCGTCGACCCGCCGAGTGCGCCACCAGTAGGCGATCGTCGAGCCGGGCCACAGCGTGGTGTTGTGTCCGAACCGGTCCAGGTACCAGCTGCGGCACCCGGTCGCCCACACGGTGTGCTTGCTCCGACGGGCCATTTCCTGGGTGAAGGCGGCCTGCGCCCGTTCGGTGGTGACTCTCGCCCCCGCCCGGCCCCGGTCGAGGCACTGCAGGACATAGCTGGTCGCCAGCTCGATCATCAGCACCACCGAGTTATGCCCCAGCCCCGTGTTGGGTCCGAGCAGCAGGTAGAGCTCGGGGAAGCCGGCCACGGTGATCCCGAGATTGGTGTGCATGCCCTGCGACCAGACATCGGCGAGCGAGCGGCCGCCCGTCCCGCGAATGTCGATCCGCTCGAAGCTGCCCGCCACGTCGAACCCGGTTCCCAGCACGAGGGCATCGACCTCGTGACGAGTCCCGTCCGCGGTGACGACCGCGTCCGTCTCCACTCTCGTGATGGCCTCGGTCACCAGGGCGACGTCTGGGCGTTCGAACGTCGGCCAGTAGTCGTTGGACAGCAGGATCCGCTTACAGCCGATGGTGTACTCGGGCGTCAGCTTGTCGCGGGTGACCGGGTCGCTGACCGCTTCGCGCAACAGCTTGCGAGCCTCCCGTTCGACGAGCTTGGCAATGCCGGGAAAGCGCACGAACAGCGGCGCGCGAGCCTCGAGCGACCAGTACGTCCGCCACCGCACAGCCCGTTGCACCGCCGGCCAGCGGGCGTACCGACGCTGCCGCGCCGGGCTCCACTCCTTGTCGTGCTTGGCCAGGATCCACGCGGGCGTGCGCTGGAAGACCGTGGTGTGCGCGGCCCGCGGCGCCACCTCGGGCAGCAGCTGCACGCTGCTCGCGCCGGTGCCGACCACCCCCACCCGAAGGCCGTCCAGCCCGTCCTGCTCGGGCCATTGGGCGGTGTGCATGAGCTGCCCGGCGAACGAGTCGAGACCCGGGATGTCCGGCAACCGTGGTTCGTGCAGGGCGCCCACCCCCAGCACCAGCGCATCGCAGGTCCACGCGCGGCCGTCCGCGGCGGTCAGGCTCCAACGCCGAGCCTGGTCGTCGAACACGGCCGAGCGAAGGTCGGCACCGAAGGCGATCCGGTCGCGCACGGCATACCGGTCGGCCACGCCCTGGAGGTAGGCCCAGATCTCGGAGGCGGGCGCGAAGTCGCGCGACCACGTCGGGTTCTGGTCGAAGGAGAACGAGTACAGCCGGGACGGCACGTCGCAGGCGCATCCGGGGTACCGGTTGTCACGCCAGGTGCCCCCGACGTCCTGGGCCTTCTCCAGCAGCAGGAAGTCCTGCTCGCCGCGCTGGGCCAGGCGAATGGCCATACCCAGTCCCGAGAACCCGGTGCCGACGATGACCACCCGGTGGTGCGAAACGACCATGCTGCAGAACTTACCATGAGTAAGTTTCTAGGTCATCCCCGATATCATCACCGTGTGAGCCCAGCCATCAGCCCGACCACCCCTGTCCGCAAGCGGATGCCCCGCGCCCAGCGCGAGGAGCAGATCCTCGTGATCGCAGAGCAGGTCTTCGCCGAGCGCGGGTACCAGGCGACCACGATGGAGGACGTCGCCGAGCGCGTGGGCGTGACCAAACCGCTCATCTATGAGTACTTCGGCTCCAAGGAGGGTCTGCTCTCCGCGTGCATCACCCGCGCCCGCACCCAGCTTCGTGAGGCCACTGAGGCGTCGTGGGCGGCCACCGGAGCCGATGCCCCGCTGGCCGAGGTGTTCCGTGCGGGGGTCCGAGCGTTCTTCCAGTTCATCGACGAGCACGCCACCGCTTTCGTGCTCATCCAGCAGGAGGGCGCCATGGCCTCCCAGGCAAGCCCGCTGATCGAGAGCATCCGCGCGCAGCAGTCCGCCGCCACCGCCCAAACGCTCGCGTCCGCACCCGGCCTCGCTGCAGTGCCGTTCGAAGTGCTCGAGGGGTATGCCGAGGTGATCGTGGGTGCCTGCGAGCGAGTTGCGGTGTGGCGCACGAGACGGCCTCAGGTCAGCGCCGACGACGCCACCGAGCTCGTGGTTTCGACGGTATGGGGCGGCCTCGGCTCCTTGTTGCCGCAGACGTCCTGAGGCGGCGTCCGCTCAGCCGCCGTCCTGAGAAACCGTGGCGCCGCGCAGGATCGGTCCGGCCAGCAACGTCGTGATCGCCGAGGTGCGGCCACTGGCGTTCAACAGGGCCGCCACGAGCTGCTGCTCGGCGTCGGTGCCGGCGAGCCCTGAGTCCGGGTCGGGAATGGCGCCCCCGAGCGCGGTGGAGAAGTACTGGGGCAACGCCGAGTTGAACGACGGGTTCGAGCTGTAGCCGCCGACGTTGTCCGTGCCGTCGTCGAACTTCTTGCCGGGCACCGGATGAGTCGACGAGGTGTTGGGGTGCGGCAGCAGCCCACAGGACGCCGGGCGATGCTCACCCCAGCGCGGCTCTTCCCCTGGGTGGTAGCCCGGACGCTGCGGCGACGTGACGATGGTCAGGTGGAAGGTGTTGCCGCGCCACGCGTTGTCGATCCGCGGCAGCCAGTCCACCAGTCCCTGGGTGAAGCAGGGGTACTGGGGCGAGTACTTGGCGAACACCTCGACCGTCGGGCGCTGCACCCGACCCACCTGGATGATCCGCGCCCCATTCGCATCCAAGAAGTCAGCCGTCGTATTCGCAAACCCCGCAGTCCCCGCCAAAAAACCCGCCAACTGATGCTGCCGCTGCACAATCGTCGTATTCGT
>DASYGI010000374.1:0-4287 GCA_035999925.1 Pedococcus sp. | reverse complement strand
TCATCGCGCTGGCCCGGCGACGCGTCGACGTGCTGTGGGCTCTCCTTCGCGACAACCGCGTCTTCACCGCGACCAAACCCGAGGCCAAGGTGGCTTGACAACGTCATTGAGAATCCACCGACGGTGGTTTCGGGGGCGACTCTTCAGGATTTCTGTCGGTGATTGTTCGTCGGTTGGTGTGAGGGTGTGATGCATTCGCCGGTCTGTCCGGTTCTTCCACGTGGGGTGTTTCCTCGGAGCCTCGGGTGGGCGGTGGCGGTCAGGCGGTGGTGGCGATGGTCCAGAGGTCCTGCCAGGACGAGGCCCAGGGCCAGTCGGTCGGCAGGTGCAGGACGAGGCGGCGGGCTGAGGATGCGATCCGGGCCGGGACGGCGATCAGGTGGGTCCGCAGGGTGGCCCATCGGGCTTTGGCGTGCCGGATCGACGCGGCGGCTCCGGCCGCGCGTAGGACGTTGAAGGCGAGGCAGGCCAGCGCGAGCCAGGCTGCGTTGGCGCCGAACCTGCCCGACGGGGCGTGCGCCAGGGGTCCGCTCTTCAGCTCGGCGATGACCTGCTCGATGATCGCGTGGTCGCGGTGGGTCTCGTCGGCCGCGACGGCGGTGAGGGTGGAGTTGGTGACGAAGCCGTGGTGACGCCACATCGTGAACAGCTCGTCCTGCCCCTGCTTCGCCGCGGGGTTCAGCCGCTGGACCCGGCGCACGACGAGCCGGCACTGCACCTGCCGCTTCTTGGGGTGGGAGGTGAACGCGGTGAAGCCGGTCTCGGCGACCTGCGCTTCGGAGACCCATCGTTCCTGCTCGGCGTCCCAGATCGCGTTCGGGTACTTGATCGTGGTCCACGACGTGTCCGGGATGGCGGCGATCGCTTTGGTGACAGCGGGGTTCATCCGCACCGTGACCGAGAACCACGCCTTGGCTGCGACCGTGGCGGCGACGACGTCGCGGCGGTAGTAGCCCGGGTCGGCTCGAACCATCACCTGACCGCTCACGCCGGCAGCGCGGGCGGTGACGACGGCGTCGAGGATCAGGCGCTCGGCCCCGTGCCCGGAGACCGCGTTGCCCTTGCGCAGCCGGGCCGCGGCGATCACCGGGGCACATGTCGGGGACGACAACGCCGCGACCTGTGCGTTGAGGCCCTTCACGCCGGAGTACCCGTAGGCGACGCCCTGCTTCCGGTAGCCGTGCACCTCGCGGATCGTGTCGTCAACGTCGACGAACGCCAACGCTTCGACACCGGCGAGCAGCCGTGGTGACACCGCGGCGAGACCCGCCAGGGTCCGGGAGGCGACGGCGTCGAGCTGGCGGACGTGCCCGAACGAGAAGCACCGCAGGAACGTGCCCAACGTCAACGGCGCCCGCACCCCGGTGAGGACCTTGCTCATCCCGCCGTGCCGCAGGACGTCGAGGTCATCGATCGAGTCCGCCCCGGCGAGCATCCCCGCGACCACACACGCCGCCTTGGCTCCGGCGTTCGCCGACGGCACGCTCAGCCGCTGCCCGAGTAGCTCGTGCAGGCCGGCTCGTTCGGCCAGCCGCATCACCGGTACCAGACCCGCCGACCCGATCAGGTTCGGGTCATCGAAAACCGCATCCACCTTGTGTAATGCTTGCACCTGTCGGATCCCCCTTCGGACCGTTCGGATCAGACCCTAGACAAGTCCAATCCTGCCGTCCCACAGGGGCATTCGCGCGCCACGACCCGCCCAACGCCGGCGCTAATCGGTGGATCAGGGTTCAGCTCAGCCGGATCCACCGAAGGTGATTCCCGGGGTAGGGAGATGATTTCCGGCTGGTCGACTTACCGCTGGGCCGCCGGTTCCTGAGTGCCGGCTGTGTGCCTGCCGTCTAGGGCTGAGAGTTCCCTGCGAATCTCGGATTCCGCTGCGGCTTGGGCGCTTTGCCCGGTGACAGCGGCACCGCCGAGGTCTACATTTCGGGCCGCGGCAGAACCCTGCCGCCGTCCTTCGGTCGCCTCTGGTCGACCGCCGTGCCCGCGGATGCGGGATAAGGAGAGCATGTGTCACGGTTATCTATCCCTCTGCGAGCACCCAGGCGAGCCATTCGCCGCCGCACCGCTGCCACTGTTGGCGCAGCATTTGGCTTGCTGTGCGCCGCCGCGGCCAGCAGCGGATCGGCCGCGGGTGTGCTCACCGCTACGGCACCGGTCAAGGCCACCACGACACATGTGCGGCCCGCCATCGCCGGTCACGTCCAGGCCGTCTCCCGGACGTCTCCGCTGCCCACCTCGCAGTGCGAGGCCCAGATCGGTATCGCGTGTTATAGCCCGCTGCAGCTCCGCGCCGCCTACGACACGGCCCCGCTCTACGCCGCCGGTATCACCGGAAAGGGCCGGACCATCCTCATCGTCGACTCGTTCGGCTCGCCGACCATCCAGCACGACCTCGAGGGGTTCGACAAACAGTGGGGCATCCTCGACACCACGGTCGAGGTCGTCAAGTACGGCAACGTTCCACCGTTCGACCCCACCAACCCGGATCACGTGGGCTGGGCACAGGAAACGACCCTCGACGTCGAGTACGCGCATGCGATCGCGCCCGACGCGCACATCATCCTGGCCGAGACGCCGGTCGCCGAGACGGAGGGCGTGACCGGTCTCCCCGAGATGATGAACGTCGAGAAGCAGCTCATCGACCAGAACCGGGTGGACGTCGTCACGCAGAGTTTCGGTGCAACCGAGAACACCTTCCCCGGAGTCGACCACGGGGACTCATCGAGCATCCAGAACCTGCGCTACGCGTTCGCTGACGCGCTCCTCCACGGGACCACCGTGCTCGCCTCCTCCGGTGACGACGGGGCTACCGACGCCCAGGCCGACGGTGCGACGCTGTACGACCACCCCGTCATCTCTTGGCCGTCGAGCGACCCACTGGTAACCAGCGTCGGAGGGACGCAGCTGCATCTCGACGACAACGGCAACCGGATCTCGCCGGACGTGACCTGGAACGACGGCTACGGCGCCGGGGGCGGCGGCCTGTCGCAGGTCTTCTCCCGGCCGATCTACCAGCTGGGTGTCAGGAACGTGGTCGGGAACCACCGCGGCACCCCGGACATTTCCATGTCCGCGGCCGTCGACGGCGGCGCCTGGGTGTACTACACCTTCGTCAACGAGGCGTCGCCGTGGCACATCTTCGGCGGCACCAGCGAGGCGTCCCCGATCTTCAGTGGGGTCGTCGCGCTGGCTGACCAGGCCGGCGGTCGCAGGCTTGGGCTGCTCAACGGCGAGCTCTACCTCGACGGCGCGCTGCGTCCAGTCCTCGGTGCGCGGACCGGGCTAGTCGACGTCACCTCGGGGGACAACTCCTTCGCAGATGTCACCGGGTACCCGGCTAAGACCGGCTACGACCTCGCCACCGGCTGGGGCACGGTCGACGTGGCCAAGTTCGTCAAGGCCGTCGCCCCGAACGCTCACTTCTAACCCCTCGACCCCAGGAAGGGCCGACCCGGGCACCGGGCCGGCCCTTCCGGCGCTCACACCTCGAACCAACGGGATGAGCGCCTGGCACCTCGTCGACCATCGACATGTCACGTGGGCCACCACAGCCAGGCCCACGACAACCAGCGACAACACCGCCGCCCGGACGACCCGCAGCACCCCAGATGCCGGACTACCCACCCGCCTCACACTACGACAACCGCCCCGACCCACGCCGACCACGATCACCCCCCATGGCGCCAACTGAAACCGTCACCGAGGGGCCAATTGAGGTTGACACACTCACCATCCGCGTCATCGCCGAGACGGCCGGTGCCGACTTCTCCCTCGAGTACGTCCGCACCAGTGAGCAGGAACGACGTCGCCGCGCGACGACCAGGTGGCTGCAGGCCCCGCACACCACCTTCGAGATGACCGAGGCTGACCACGACCGGTACCGGGCATCATTCGAGCCACCCAGTCGCAACGAGCTGGTCAACGGACCCGTACCGGCCCCACCGCCGGGTCACGACACCTGGCCGGAATGGGCCAGTTGGCGCTGGCCGACGCTACCCGTGATCACGTCCATGGCGACGCCTGACTAAAGCCACAAGAGACGAGGACGACCAGCGCGTCTTCCTGTCATGCCGCGTAGAGGGCAGTTACGCTCGCCCGACATCTTTGCCGCAAGGCGCGGTGACTGCGACATGCGTGCTTCCGCCGGAGCCGGCCCGGTGCGGCTCTCAGATCGCCAGTCGATCCTGGGCGACGCGCCGACGGTCGGCAGATGAGTCCGGAACGAACGTCCTTCCTGCCTGATGCCGTGCCTGGAAACGGGCCGGCCGAACGTGGGGC
>DASYGI010000373.1:0-2192 GCA_035999925.1 Pedococcus sp. | reverse complement strand
GTGGCGGGGGCGAACGGCAAGACGACGACGACGTCGATGCTCACGGTGGCGCTGCAGCACTGTGGCACCGACCCCTCGTTCGCCGCCGGGGGCGAGCTGGCCAAGCACGGCACGAACGCGCACTGGGGCAACGGCGACATCTTCGTCGCCGAAGCGGACGAGAGCGATGGCTCCTTCCTGGTCTACCGGCCACATGTCGCCATCGTGACCAACGTGCAGCCGGACCATCTCGACTTCTATGGCACGTTCGGGCGCGTCCAGGTGGCGTATGCCGAGTTCGTCCGCTCCATCGAGCCTGACGGATTGCTGGTGGCGTGCCAGGACGACGAGGGTTCGCGCCAGCTTGCCGAGGTCGCCCGGGCTGGCGGTACCCGAGTCCTGACCTACGGCTGGTCGGCGGAGTCCGATGTCGTCCTCACCGGGGTGACCTTTCGCGGGCTGACCAGCCACACCAGCATCACCGGGCCTGACGGGGTGACCCGCACGCTGCGGATCAACATCCCGGGTCGGCACAACCTGCTCAATGCGGCTGCTGCCTATGCCACCGCGGTCGAGGGGCTCGGACAGGATCCCGATCGGGTGCTGGAGGGTCTGTTCGGGTTCACCGGAACCCGTCGACGCTTCGAGCCGAAGGGTTCCGAGGCCGGGGTGTCCGTCGTCGACGACTACGCGCACAACCCGGGCAAGGTCGCGGCGGTGGTCGGGACCGGCGCCGAGCTCGTCCGGGCGGGGGAGTCGCCCGGCCGCTTGGTGGTGGTCTTCCAACCGCACCTGTACTCGCGCACCCGGGACTTCGCGCGGGAGTTCGCCGCCGCGCTGGCGCCCGCCGACGTCGTGGTGCTCATGGAGATCTACGGCGCGCGCGAGGACCCGATGCCCGGCATCTCCTCGCAGCTGGTGGCCGACGCGCTCCGCGACCTGCGTGCGGACGCGGACGTCGAGGTCATCTCCTCGTGGTCCGCGGTCGCCGATGCGGTCGCGGCCCGCACCCGGCCCGGGGACCTGGTGCTCACCGTCGGGGCGGGTGACGTCACGATGATCGGGCCGGAGATCCTCCGCGCCCTGGGTCAGGCATGACGCGCCGCTCTCCCCGGACCGGTCTGGCATCGTCGCGGGACCGCTTCCACCTGCGCGCCCAGGAGGTGCGCCGCCGCCCCTGGCGGCTCACCGGGTATGCGGCCGGAGTCGTCGGCCTGGTGGCGCTGCTGGTCTGGGTGGTGGGTTTCAGCCCGCTCCTCGCCGTCCGCAGTGTCGAGGTCGTCGGCGTGCCGCAGTCGGAGGTCGCAGCGATCCGGGGCCTCGCGCAGGTGCCGCTGGGGCAGCCGATGGCTCGGGTGGACAGCGCAGCGGTGACCTCCCGCGTCGGTCAGCTGGCGACCTTGGCCGACGTGTCGATCGAGCGCTCCTGGCCGAGCACCCTGGTCATCCATGCCAGCCCACGAGTGCCGTTCCTGGTGGTCAAGAACCCTCAAGGTCAACTACAGGTTGTAGATGCGGGTGGCCTCGCCTATGCCCGGGTGAACACCGTGCCGCGCGGCGTTCCGGTGGTGTTCGCGGCAAGCCAGGCGGCCCTGTCGCGGGACGCCCTGATGACGGCGGTGACCGTGATGCGGGTGCTGCCCGACGGCCTGCAGCGCCGGGTCTCACGGGTGGTGGTCAGCAGCGCCGACCTCGTCACCCTCACCATCGGTGCTACCCAGGTGGTCTGGGGCGGGGTGGACGCGCCCGAGCGGAAGCTCACCATCATGACGGCGCTGCTGAAGGCCGCTCCCCATGTCATCGATGTCAGCGCCCCGGACACCCCAGTGACGCGCTGACGCCCTGATCCGAGAGTGCGCGAGGGTGGGGCTGAAGTGGCCCATGTGGCTGGTGGGATACTCGTGTCGACGACGGTCCCGCTCTAGGGGCGAATCGGTCCAATCCGTGCTGCGACACGCGGCCGAATCGTTTGCCTGGGCACCCTGCTCGGCATAGCGTCGGCGGCACGGAGATTGACATGAGTCTAACTCTCAACTTCACGTTGAGGCACCGCAACGCTCGAGCATCACATTTCAGGAGAGGCCCACGCCGTGGCAGCACCACAGAACTACTTGGCCGTCATCAAGGTCGTCGGCATCGGCGGCGGTGGCGTCAATGCGATCAACCGCATGATCGAGGTCGGCCTCAAGGGCGTCGAGTTCATCGCCATCAAC
>DASYGI010000372.1:0-3844 GCA_035999925.1 Pedococcus sp. | reverse complement strand
GGGTGACCAGGTGGGCTGGCCCGCGTACGTGGGACAGGTTGCGCAGGCATACCGGACGCTGTCCGCGGACGAGCGCCGGGACGCGGTCGTCGTCACCAGCAACTACGGGGAGGCGGGAGCGATCGACCGGTTCGGTCCCGCCTTCGGCCTGCCGGCTGCCATCAGCGGCCAAAATGAGCTGTTCCGACAGGCACAGCCCCCCAACCGGCCGGTCACCCTCCTCGCGGTCGGTGGCGGCGCAGTCCGCGTCGCCGGGCGCAATGCGACGTGCACGGTCGTGGCCCGGTTGGACAACGGAGTCGGCGTGTCCAACGAGGAGCAGGGTCAACCCGTGGCCGTGTGCCGGGACGCGCACCAGCCATGGAAGGCGATCTGGCCACAGTTCCAGCACCTGGACTGAACCCCCCAGCACACACCAGACAGTGCGACTCGTAGCGCTGCACTCCGCCCAGAAGGGGCGTGCTCCCGGGCGGTGCTGCGCCTCGACCACCAGGACGCGGTGACCGGCTGAGGACACCCTGACGACCGATGAGCGAGTGCGTCCTTTCGATGCCGATGTGTGGACCAGTGGCCGTGGATGACATGGCATCGGGTCTCGGTTCACTAACGGGGCGGCCCGGATGGTGCCCGCCGAGTTGTTGGGCATAGAGCAGCCGCGACTGTTGCGGCGGTCGTGTGGGTTGGGGTCGAGGCCAGGGCCGGGTGCTGCGGCGGGTTGGGGATGGGTCACCTCCGACGAGTACCTGCCGTGGAACTCCATCTACCAGCTGTTCGCGGAGGCGGCCGGCCGCCACCGCGGCTGGTCCACATCGCCTCGGAGACCATCGGGGCTGAAATGCCGGAACTCGGTCCACCACTGATGGGCGACCGGTCGCACTCGGTGATCTTCGACAACAGCAAGGTCAAGGCCCTGGTCCCGGAGTTCGTCTGCACCACGCGATTCGCCACCGGCGTGCGCGACATCGTGAACTGGTTCGACGCGAACCCGACCACCAGATGGTCGATCACGACCTAGACGCGACCTTCGACCGCCTGATCGCCGCCTCCCAAACCCATCACGACGCTCCCGTCACGCCGGCCGACAACCGCAGGCGTCCGGGTCGCCCCGCTCGAACGTCCCGGCATCATTTACCTTGACCCGCGTGCCGCAGACCGCCCGGCGCTCCTCATGAAGTTCGAGGTAGCGCGGCTCGGGAAGCTGCGGCGTGGGCTCCCCCTTTCGAAACGGCAGGGCGTGGACCATCCCCAGGTCTGCCGGCAGCCCCCCGGTTGAACCATCCGGCGGGGGTAACTGTGACCTCCGGGAGGAGTCGTAGCAGCGGCCGGTGAAGGCTGAGGCCACGCCCTTACCCTGTCGCTCATGAATATGGACGACGACCTGGACGACCTGGACAACCTGGACAACCTGGACAGCGTGCGGGCGGCCATGATGAAACTGCAGGAGTTCATCGACAAGCTCGACTCCTACCGGGACGGAGGTCCGACATCGGAACAAGCAGCGGCCCTGATCGTGGACCAGCAGGCGGCGGCTGACACCTGCGTCGCCGCTTTCCAGGCCACCGTCCGCCGGCGCATGAAGAGCAGCCCCAACGCCTGATAACGAAGTGCAGAAGTGGGAGCAAAGCCACCGCCGTGATCACCACCCGTTGCGACTAGCCAGGACGACCACCCCAGCGGTACCGCCGCCGTCCGGAGCCCGGGGAGGTCTCTCGACCAACTTCGCGGCCGGCGCGACCCGCTTTCCGCATGGCGGCGCCCACGGGTCTGGGCGGTCGGTCCAGACCGCTCGATGACCACAGCGAGCGGGCGCGGAAGACGGTCAGTGCCCGCGTCCGGTATGCCCTGGGCCAGATCGACAAGGTCCACCCGACCTTTCCGCTCACCTGGGCAGCACCCTCCAGATGGGCACCGTGTGCTCCTCGACGCCGCTCGAGCCGGCGCACTGGACGCTCAAGTGACCGCCGCTCCACCCGCGATGACGGTCGCCATCTTTCGCCCCCACTGATAGACCTGTGCGACGAAGCCTCTCTTCTCACGTTCCTGAGTGGCTGCGGCGGGGGTCGTGCAGCAGTTTTCGTGGAATCTGATCCGGCAGGGCGCCGGTGAGTGTGACCTCCTCCGCGATAGCGATGATCCGCGTGTTCGTGTGGTTCGATACTTGGCGCAGCAGGTCGAAGCCCTGCTGCTGGTCCAGCCGATACGTGGCCATGAGAATCCCGACGGCGTTCCCGATCACCCGGTTGGACGCCAGCGCGGCCTGCATCTGCCGGGCGTAGTCGTGCCCCGCCGCCTTGGCCAAGGCGATGGTCGCGTGGTCGGCGAACACCTCGCCGACGTGGATGCGTTCGTCGGTGAACCAGCCCGGCCGCTCGTCATAGAACGCCAACGCTCCCAAGGCGTCGCCGGCGAACTCCAGGTACATTGCCAGCGCCGAACGGATCGCCGTGTGCGCGCGAATCTCTGCGCGGTACAAGGGCCAACGGGTCTCCTCCAACACGTCGTTCATCAGCACGGTCGTCTTGTCCCGCAAGGCGTCCAAGGACGGTCCCTCGCCGGTCTGATTCGCGACCCGCTCCACGGTGCTCAGCAGCGAGCTGGCGGTCACCGCCTCGAAGCTGATCCGTCCGCCCGGCGTCCACCGGACCACCGCCGCGTACCCACACGGCAGCGTTTGCACGCCTCGCTCGGCGATGACCTCCGCGGTCGCCGCCCGATCCCCGTAGCTGCACAACTCCCGCGCTAGGCGCGCAAACGCGGCCGGTTCCATTTCCACCGCGGCCTCCGAACTGAGTAGCGGACAGGCCACCCTCTGACGGAGGCTCCCAAACCGGCCGTACACCCATCATCGCCCACCGACGCCACGAGGGCGGCGACAATCCCGGGCCGATCGCGGCTGCGCCGCGCGTGGGCGGACATCGCCGCGTTCACATCCCCCGGCCGCGGTGGTGCGGTGGCGGATAAGCCGAGGCGCGCCACGGTGTAAGACCGCCGAAGGCTGCCCGCGTGTCGGGTGGCGGTGACCTAGTAGACGCAGACCTACCCGGGGGCTGAAGGGTATCCCCGCTGCTGACGCACTACGACCGTCCGGCGGCGCCGGCACGACCACACCGCCGTGCGAACCCACCGGGCCATGCCAAACGGCAGACAGCGGGACCGTCGACAAGCGCCCGGGCTCGGTGGGGGCTCGGTTGGGGCTCGGTTGGTTTCTGCTCGAAGGGCTGACGACGTGGACAACCAGGCGGCGGCTCGCAACAACCAGGCCGCCAGCTCCACCGCTCACAAAGGCGGCCGAGTTGAAACGTGGCCACCCAGGCACCCAGTACCCAGGCGCCGGGCAAGGGCAGACGTATGAAGGTGGAACGACCCGAAGTGTCCAGGGCCCCTGGCTCGTCGCTGCCCCCTTGCGGGCCTGGCACCGCGCTGAACGGATCATCCCCATCGACGATGTGAGGGTCGACTGGGGGCAGCGCACGGTGACCCTCAAGGGGGTCGACCGCGCGACACCCCCGCGAACCTGACCACGGGGATCGCCCGTGACCCTCCGCAACATACGCGGGGCCGGTCGACCTAGGAGACGACCGCGTCGATGGCCTTCTTGAGGGCACTGGGCGATGCCGGCGTCTTGGGGGCCTGCTTCTTCGCGGCGAGCAGCTCCTCGCCGAGCTCCTGAAGCTGTCGACGACCGAGTCCTGCGCGCACCTTGGGGAACCAGTCCTGCTCCTCCTCGTCCATGTGGTGCGTCACGTTCTCGATGAGCACCGTGGTCTTGGCCTCGAACCGCTCGTCCTTGGGGGTCATCTGGTGCAGCTCCATGACCAGGACGTCGGCCACGTGGTGCTCCTCG
>DASYGI010000371.1:0-3105 GCA_035999925.1 Pedococcus sp. | reverse complement strand
GGACGCACCTGCCACGCCGCGATCATCGCCCGTGAGCTCGGCATCCCCGCCGTCGTCGGCGCCGGGAACGCCACCACTGAGCTCGCCGACGGCCGTGAGGTCACCGTGTCGTGCGCCGAAGGCGACACCGGCTTTGTGTATGCCGGCCTGCTCGACTTCGCGGTGGAGGAGACCGACATGCAGGCCATGCCGGAGATTCCGGTCGGGATCATGATGAACGTCGGCACCCCGGACCAGGCGTTCGCGTTCTCGCGCCTGCCTAACGAGGGTGTCGGGCTGGCCCGGTTGGAGTTCATCATCAACCGGCAGATCGGCATCCACCCCAAGGCCCTGCTCGACCACGAGACGTTGACTGGCACCGTGCGTGAGCAGGTCGACGCAGCGGTCGCGCCGTACGCGTCGCCGCGGGAGTACTTCGTCCAGCGGGTCGCCGAGGGGGTGGCCACCATCGCGGCCGCGTTCGCGCCCAAGCCGGTGATCGTGCGGATGTCGGACTTCAAGTCCAACGAGTACGCCAACCTCATCGGGGGAGACCTGTACGAGCCGCACGAGGAGAACCCGATGATCGGGTACCGCGGCGCGTCGCGCTACCTGTCGCAGGAGTTCCGCGAGTGCTTCGCGATGGAGTGCGAGGCGCTGCGCTACGTCCGCGACGAGATGGGGCTGACCAACGTCAAGGTGATGATCCCGTTCGTGCGCACCGTGACCGAGGCCAAGGGCGTCATCGACCTGCTGGCCGAGCACGGCCTTCGGCGCGGCGAGAACGACCTGCAGGTCATCATGATGTGCGAGATCCCCTCCAACGCCGTGATCGCCGACCAGTTCCTCGACCACTTCGACGGGTTCTCCATCGGCTCCAACGACATGACCCAGCTGACCCTCGGGCTCGACCGCGACTCCGCCCTGGTGGCCGCGGGTTTCGACGAACGAGACCCGGCGGTCAAGGCGATGCTCGCCATGGCGATCACCGCCTGTAAGGCCCGTGGCAAGTACGTGGGCATCTGTGGGCAGGGTCCCAGCGACCACCCCGACCTCGCCGAATGGCTACTCGGGCAAGGGATCGACACCATGTCGCTGAACCCCGACACCGTCGTCGAGACCTGGGTCCGGCTGGGGCGCGCGGCCGACTAGTCGGCTGGCGTCGGTCAGGGCAGGCGGAGGACCCGCATCGTCTGGGCCGCCATCTGCGACTCGCCCAACGCGTTCGGGTGGACGATGACCGGGTTGGTGCCCTGGAGCACCGGCTCGATCCAGCGAACCCCCATCGGCTGGCAGGCGTCGTGACCATTGGAGACCGTGCTGAAGTCGACATAGGTGGCGCCGGTGGCCGCGGCGGCGCGACGCACGGCGTCGTTGAGGGTGCCCTGGATGCCCCGGACATACGGCACATCGCCCGTGGCGATGGTCATCTTGTCGAAGCAGCCCACGGTGGCCGGCATGATCCAGGGATAGCCGAGGATGGCGACCTTGGCCGCAGGAGCCTTGGCGCGCACCGCTTTCAGCGCCCGAACCAAGGCGGGATAGGTGGTCGTGCGGATGGTGTCCTGGAAGGACGATCCGTAGCGGTCCTTGCAGGGGCTGCCCTGTCCGAGGGTAGACAGTCCGGCACTGCCGCAGTCGACGATCGTGTCGACGAAGACGTTGCTGTCGTTGCCCCCAATGGTCATGGTCACCAGCTGGGTGTCCGGGTGGACCGCGTCGAGCTGGGGCGCAACGCCTGGGTACTGGCTGCTGAAGAAGTCCTTGGTCTGCGCCGCACCGCAGGTCACGTCGACCAGCGCCGCCCCGGTGGCACCCGCGATGACGTGGGGGTAGTTGAGCTCTGAGCGAAGGCAGCTCACCGGTGCTGTCGGGTCGGGCGGCAGTACCCCGGACGCCGCGCTGTACGAGTCGCCCAAGGCGACGTATCGCACCGGGCTGACGGTAGCCCCGAGTGCGGGCATGGCGAGTGGGACGGCAGCGGCGGCAGTCGCGGCGGCGGCAAGCAGGGACAACGCGGTTCGACGGCGCATGAGGACTCCAGGGTCTGGGCGACTGGTGACCGGCCTAACGACCGCGGGCACTAATCGTTACAGCTCGGCGGCTCGGCTCGGGTTGGCGTCAGTCGGGTGTGACTGCTGCGGTGCTCGTCCGAGTGTCCGTGCGGCGATGTGGTGGCGGGTACGTGAAGATAGGAGCGTGCAGGCGGATGACGGCAGCTCCGAGGCCAGCAGCTCTGACTTCGCGCGCTGGCTGCTCCGAAGCGTCCCCGACGGAATGTGGGTGCTGGACCGCGACGGGCGCACGGTCTTCGCCAACGAGTCGATGGCCATGATCTTGGGCCGCGAGCCCGGCGAGATGATCGGGTTCGACGCGTTCTCCGCCCTCGACGGCGCGGGCCAGGAGCAGCTGCGCCAACACCTGCGCGACCTGGAGACGGTGGGCGAGCCGGGCGAGGACCTCGAGTGCCTCCTGCTCCGCAGGGACGGCGAACGGATCTGGACCCTGATCAGCCATTCGCCCATCCTGGATGACCACGGCACCCACCGCGGCTGGCTGCATCGCGTGACGGAGTACACCCAGCAACGCCAGCTCCTGGAAACCCTGCAACGGCGGGAACATCAGCTCGCCGAGGCGCAGACCATCGCCAAGATCGGAAGCTGGGAGTGGGACGTTGCCGCTGACGTCGTGCGGTGGTCCGACCAGCTCTTCCGCATCTATGACCTGGACTCTGACAAGTTCGTCCCCACCTTTGCCGGGTTCCTCGAGGGGATCCACCCGCTGGACCGTGAGGCGGTCGGCCAAACCGTGGGCGCCGTGCTCACGGAAGGCGACTCCTTCGAGTTCGACGCCCGGATCCTGCGCCCCGATGGTGGCATCGGTTGGGTCCGGGGTCGAGGGATCGTGACTCGGGACGAGCACGGCCTACCGCTACGGATGAGTGGAACCGCGCAGGACGTCACCGCCGCCAAGCAGGCTGAGCAAGCCCTGGCCCTGTTGCGCGCCGTTGCCACCGCCGCCAACGACGCGGACACCCTCGCGGAGGCGGTCCCCGCCGCCATCGAGGAGGTGACCCGCTACACCCCGTGGCGCCCGCAGGCGGCATACCTCATCGACGGGACCGGC
>DASYGI010000370.1:0-10567 GCA_035999925.1 Pedococcus sp. | reverse complement strand
GTTGGGGCGCGTCACCCGTGGGGGCGTTTTCTTGGGTGGGGAAGGTGTCTGAATGTTCCGGATGACTCGCCGTTTCGTTGCTGCTCTTGCCGCAGGTCTGTGTACGGGTGGGGGACTTCTGCCGTTGGTGGCGCCGGCGTCTGCCGGGGTTCTGACTGCTCCCACGACGGTGGCGCCGTCGGCCGCCGGGGCGTTTGTCTCATTGACGCCGGCGCGGTTGTTGGATACCCGGTCGAACCTGGGTGGGGTGGGCCCGGTGGCGGCTAACGGGGTGATCCACCTGTCCGTCCTGGGTCAGGGTGGGGTGCCGGCGTCCGGGGTGTCGGCGGTGGTGTTGAACGTGTTGGCGATGAACCCGACGGCGCCGGGGTATGTGACGGTGTGGCCGGATGGGACGACGCGTCCCACGGCGACGAACCTGCATTTTGTGCCCGGTCAGATCGTGCCGAACCTGGTGGTTGCCAAGCTCGGCGCCAATGGTGCGTTGTCGATTCAGAACCAGTCGGCCGGCACCATCCAGATCGTCGCCGACGTGGCCGGGTACTACCTGTCCGGGACCCCGAGCGCGGCGGGGGCGTTCGCGTCGCTGTCCCCGGCGCGGTTGCTGGACACCCGGAGCAACCTGGGTGGGCCTGGCCCGGTGGCGGCTAACGGGGTGATCCACCTGTCCGTTCTGGGTCGGGGTGGGGTGCCGGCGTCGGGGGTGTCGGCGGTGGTGTTGAACGTGTTGGCGATGAATCCGAGCGCGCCGGGGTATGTGACGGTGTGGCCGGATGGGACGACGCGTCCGACGGCGACGAACCTGCATTTTGTGCCTGGTCAGATCGTGCCGAACCTGGTGGTGGCCAAGGTCGGCGCTAATGGTGCGTTGTCGATTCAGAACCAGTCGGCGGGCAGCATGCAGCTGGTCGCTGACGTGGCGGGGTACTACCTGTCCGGACCCACGACCCCGTCACCGGTCACCTCGCCGCAGGCCGCCAGCGCGTCGGCCACGTCGATGGCGCTGTCTTGGACCAACCCGACCACGGGCCCCTTCACCGGGGTCGTGATCCGGCGCGCCACCGGCACCACGCCACCGCCGGACGCCGGCTCGGGCACCGCGGTGACCACCACCAGCGGTCCCACCACCACGTACACCGACACCGGCCTGACCGCCGGCACGACCTACTCGTACGCCCTGTTTGCCACCGACGGCACCAACGACGCGCCGGGAGCGACCCTGACTGTCACCGCACAGTCCCTCAGCTGGGGCGCACCGTCGACTATCGACCCCAACACCGGCGGCCTCAGCTCGGTGTCCTGCCCCACGACGACATTCTGCGCCGCGGTGGATAGCAGCGGGAACGCGCTCACCTTCAACGGCGCCACGTGGACCAAGCCCACCAGACTCGACACGACCGGATACGCCGGCAACCTGACCGCCGTGTCGTGCGCGCCGTCGTCGTTCTGCGCGGCCGTCGACAACAGCGGGAATGTGGAGACGTACAACGGAACCAGCTGGAGCACCCCGGTCAACGTCGATATCAACGGCCTCACCTCGGTGTCGTGCCCGAGCGCGTCGTTCTGCGTCGCGGTCGACGGTGTCGGGAAGGCCTTGACCTACAACGGCTCCTGGAGCGCGCCCACCAACATCGACAGCGGCAACGGCCTGACCTCGGTGTCGTGCCCGACCGCGTCGTTCTGCGTCGCGGTCGACGGTGCCGGGAAGGCCGTGACCTACAACGGCTCCTGGAGCACGCCCACCAGCATCGACAGCGGCAACGGCCTGACCTCGGTCTCGTGCACGTCGGCGTCGTTCTGCGCGGCCGTCGACAACGCCGGTAACGCTGCGACGTTCACCGTGTCGGGCTGGGGCGCAGCGACCAGCATCGACGGTGGGTATCTGGGTTCGGTGTCCTGCGCGACTGCGTCGTCATGCACGGCGGTGGACTACAACGGCAACGTCGTCACGTTCGATGGGTCCACCTGGGCCACGCCCGCCAGTATCGACACCGCTAACACTGTGGCCTCGGTGTCGTGCCCGACCGTGTCGTTCTGCGTGGCCGTCGAACCGAGGGGCAAGGCGCTCACCTACAACGGGTCCACGTGGAGTGGCCCCGCCACCATCGACTCCGACAACGGTCCGCTCAGCGCGGTGTCGTGCTCGGCAGCGACGTTCTGCGCGGCCGTGGATCACAGCGGCAACGCCCTGACCTTCAACGGGTCCGCCTGGAGCAGCCCCGCCAGGATCAGCGTGGACCTGTACTCAGTGTCATGCCCCTCGTCGTCGTTCTGCGCGGCAGTGGATGCCGACGGTGACGCGCTGACCTTCAACGGAACCTGGACGACGGCCCACATCGACGGTGACCACCTGACCGCTGTGTCGTGCGCGTCGCCGCTGTTCTGTGCCGCTGTCGACGCGAGCGGAAAGTGGTCGATGTTCGACGGGACCACCTGGAGCGTCCCCAGCAGCATCGACGGCTTCCAGACGTTGACTTCGGTGTCGTGCCCGTCGGCGACCTTCTGTGCCGCAGTCGACTCTGCGGGCAATGCGGTGACCTTCAACGGTTCAGTCTGGGGAACCCCGGCCGCCGTCGACGGCACCAACGGCTCGCTCTCGTCCGTGTCCTGCGCCAGTGCGTCGTTCTGCGTCGCCGGTGATGGGGCGGGCAGGGTGGTGACCCTCAACGGGTCGGCGTGGGGAGCGCCGGCCAGCATCGCGACCGGCCCGGTCAGCTCGGTGTCCTGCCCGACAAGCTCGTCCTGCAACGCCATCGACACCACCGGGCATGTGACGACCTTCAACGGGTCCACGTGGTCGGTGCCGGCGGCGACCATCACCCCGACCTCCTCACCGGCGATCTCGTGCCCGTCCGCCCTGTTCTGCGCGGTGGTCGAGTCGACCCGATCGGCGGCCATCCTCGGCACCACGCCCTGAGCCGGGCTGGCGTCGAAGCCGAGTCCTTGACCAGCAGGTGCCGTCAGGCTGCGATCGGATCTGCCTCGGACAACTCGCGCTCGACCGCCTGCTGATGTGCGTGCACCTGGGCGCGAGAGGGCAGGAACAGGCTGGCCAGGGCAGCGAGGGCGTAGCCGGCTGCCGCCACCCAGCACGCCGCGAGAAGGCCGGCGCGCAGGGAGTTGGCATCGTACGACCGACCGACCACTCCGAAGAAGACCGTGCCCGCGATGGCGACGCCCAAAGCCGCTCCAACCTGTTGCACCGTGCCGTAAGCCCCGGACGCGGCGCCTGCCTCGGTGTCGGGGATCGTCGCGAGGGCAACGTCGACCAGGGGTACGACCAGTAGCCCGAGTCCGATCCCGGCGACGACCAGTGCGGGCGCCAGGTCCCAGGTGGACAGACTGTTCCCCCGAGCCTGCACCGTGATGAGCACCCACACCGTCGAGGCGGACTGCAGTGCAGCCCCGGCGACCATCACAAGCTTGCCCAGGCGGACCCCGAGCGGGACCGAGATCCCCGTGCCGACGAAGGCCCCGACGCTGAACGGCAACAGGGTGAGCCCGGAGTGGATGGCGGACCAGCCGAGCCCGGTCTGGAGATAGATCGTGACCACGAGGGCAAAGCCGGCCAGCGACCCCTGGAATGCGCCTTGCGTGACGAGTCCAGCTGAGAAGCCCCGGTCGGCGAACAACCGTATCGGGAGCAGCGCGGAACCCGTGGCGCGTTCCCGCAGCACCTGCTGTCGCACGAACACGGCGAGCACGAGCAGCCCGCCAGTCCCGAGAGCCCAGATCCACACCGCCCAGTCCTGCTGGCGGCCTTCGACCAGCGCGTACACGACACCGAGGAGGCCGACGGTGGCAAGGACCAGGCCGACGGGGTCGAGCTGCAGCGGCTGGTCGGAGCGGGTGTCGGGCACCCAACGCAGGGCGAGGATGACGAGTGCCGCCCCGACCGGAAGGTTGATGAGGAAGATGCTGCGCCATCCGATGCCGAAGGCGTCACTACTGACCAGCCAGCCGCCCAGCACCGGACCGATCACCGCGGACATCCCGGATACGCCGCCGATGACGCCGAGCATGGCAGCGCGTTCTCGGGGCGCGTAGAGGGCCTGCAGGGACGACAGCACCTGCGGCACCATCATCGCCGCGAAGGCGCCCTGAGCGACCCGTGCGCCGAGCAGGACGCCGATCGTCGGTGCGGCGCACGCGAGTGCCGACCCGGCCGTGAACCCGACGACGCCAAGGACGAACACCCGTCGACGTCCCAGCATGTCGCCGAGCCGGCCGCCGGTGATCATGAGCACGGCGAACGCCAAGAGGTAGCCGCCCACGATCCACTCGAGCTCGGCGCCGTTGGCGCCAAGATCGGCGCGGATCGAGGGGAGCGCGACGTTGACGATCGTCGCGTCAAGCAGGTCCATGAACGACGCGAAGATCAGCACGCCCATGGCGAGGCCGCGTTTGGGGGTCATCTCGTTCTCCTGTGGGTCAGGTAGCCTTTGGGTGTGAGACTTCCCTAATCGGTGTTTTTCACTAACGGGTTATCTCATATTCGGAATAGTTCCGATATGGAGAGACTAGCGAGGTGAGCCAGACTTTGTCTACCCGGAAGCAGCTCGGGGACCAGATTGCGGTGGAGATGCAGGAGCTCATCGCGTCGGCAGTGCTCACCAACGAGCGCATTGCTCGATCCATTGGCCTGAACGTGGTGGACTTCCAGACCTACGGCGTGCTGATGCGCAACGGCGGCCCGATGACCCCTGGTCAGGTCTCACAGGCGACCGAGCTGCCGTCGAGCACCACCACCCGGGTCCTGGATCGGTTGGAGGCCAAGGGCATGGTCGAGCGGCGACCCGACCCATCCGACCGACGCAAGGTGTGGGTCCACGCCGTGCCGTTCAACGACGATCGCGTGGGCGCGGCATACGCCGAGATCCTGCGCCAGATGGACGAGGTGCACGCGCGCTTCACCGTGGCCGAGCTGCAGACCGTGTTGCGTTACCTGGCCGTCATCAAGGACGTTCGTTGAGCACCGTCCGGCCCGGCGATCCCCCTGGTGCGGTGTTGCGGCCATTGAGTCGCGCAGACGTCCCGGCTTTGGCTCGACTGGTTCGGGCGAACCGCTCGTTCATGGCTGGATCGGGCCCCTTGCGGACTGACGACTACTTCACCGACGTGGGTCAGGAGCGAGCAGTAGCGAAAAGTCTCGAGGCCGCCGAAGCGGGGATCATGTACCCGATGCTGATCGAGGATCAGGCCGGGGACTTGGTGGGCACCCTCAACCTGAACAGCATCATTCGGGGAGCGTTCCAGTCCACGAGCATCGGGTACTGGGTGTCGCAGGACCGCAACGGCGAGGGCATCGCCACGGCGGCTGTTGCACTCGCCACGCAGGTCGCGTTCGTGGAGCTCGGACTGCATCGCATCCAGGCCGAGACGCTCGTGGACAACCATGCGTCGCAACGTGTTCTGCTCAAGAACGGCTTCGTGCAGTACGGGGTGGCCCCTGACTACCTCAAGATCGCCGGCAGGTGGCAAGAGCATGCACTCTTCCAGCTGGTCGAGTCAGATCCCCACGGGTGAGGGGTCACCCAACGGGGCGAGCCCTTTGATCTGGGCCAGCAACGCCCGTGGGCTGAAGGGCTTGACGAGATACTCGGTAGCGCCCGCCGCGAGACCGGCGTCGACATCGCTGTCCCGAGACCTGGCGCTGAGCAGGACCACCGGCACCTCGGTGGCGCCCCCCTCACGGATCCGCCGGAGCACGTCGATGCCGGACATGCCTGGCATCTGGACGTCCAGTAGCACCAGGTGAGGTGGATCGTCCTGGAAGGACGCCCACGCAGCTGGTCCGTCGCACACGGCCTGGACGGCATACCCGGCTTGGCTGAGCTTGAACCGCACGAGGTCGCGAATGTCCGCGTCGTCGTCGGCCAGCAGAACGCGGACCCGACCTGACTCACTCATGCTTGGTGCCCCCTCGTGCAGATTGGCTCGAACGTAACCGAAGCTCGCGGCCGAGGTGCCAGGGCCTGCTGGAACCTGCCCGAACGGCTGACCTGACGTGGTCGGGGTCTCTACGACCGAACCCACCTGGGTCAGGAAGCCGCGAGGAGAACGGCGTGGTCGTCCTTCTCGGGGCCGCGGGCGCATCGCACCAGCCGGCTCACCTCGCGTAGGCCGGCTGTCCGGAGCTGGCCGGACACCTGGTCTGCGGTGAAGAGGTGGCGATGGAGCCTGATCTCGTGACCGAACCGTCGGTATGCCGCTGACACGTCGCGGGCACCCTCGCCGGACTGGAAACCAACCAACACGTGGCCGCCCGGGCGGACGACCCGAGACGCCTCGGCAAAGATGCGGGGCTGCCCGGCGGGTGCCGTGTGGATGATCGAGTACCACAGCATCACGCCGTCGAACTGGTTGTCGGGAAATGGCAGATCGCTCAGCGAGCCCACCGTGAAGGGCAGGTCGCCATGGTCGTGGCGCGCCATGGCCACCATCCCTGGGGACAGGTCCACTCCGGCGACACGGCATCCTCGCTCGGCCAGGTAGCGGCTCATACGGCCTGCGCCGCAGCCGGCGTCGAGGACCTGTGGCTCGGCTTTCGAGGTCACTTCGACGATGAAGGCGTCGACCATCGCCAGGTCGAGAGGAGCCTCGGGCCTGGTGTCGGGGAGGTTGCTGGCGTAGTCCTGCGCGACGGTGTCATAGGCCGCCCTGACCCCGCGGTAGTCGATCGGCTGGGCAGCTGACGGATCCACGTCGCGAATGATCGCATGCCCGGGCCGAACCCAGTCAGCCCTGCCGCAAGCCCAGGGTGTTGCCGTCGGGGTCGGTGAACCACGCGGCTCGGGCCGGCCCGATCGTCGCGATGTGTCCCGTGGTGACGAGTGGTCCTTCGGTGTAGTCGAGGAAGGTGACCCCTTTGGCCTCGAGGTCTGCGACGGCGGCCTCGATGTCATCGACTTCGAAGTGGGCGAGGGTGTGCGCGGTCTCGGTTCGCGGACGCTTGAAGACCGACAGCTCGCTGTGCTCGCCACAGCCGAATCGGATCGAGGCCGGGTTGTCCCACAGGGCGGTCAGGCCGAGGGTCGTCCCGTAGAAGCGTCGTGCTTGGTCTAGGTCGGTGACCGGCAGGGTGGCAACGACCATGGTGGCGGTGAGCATGGGTCCTCCAGGCAGCTTGGCGTCCTGGATCCAGCCTCGCCCGTTTCCGATCGTCGGGGTACAGCGAACTGCGTATCGAACCGGTGACGGAGGCACAGCGGAACTCCCTTGCAACCCCCAAATTGCCCCTGAGGGGGTTGCAAGGGAGCGGACGCGGGCTCATCGCTGAGCCGGCGCGGTCGCTGGGTCAGCGAAGTGGGTCGCGTTCCAGGGCTCGCGCACGATGCCGCAGGCGCATGGCGGTTGCACACTGCGTGCGCAGGGCCAGCGCCCGACTGTCATGGAATATCAGGCATGGGTAAGGCAGCCCCGTGGGGCTGAGGACGGCCGCCGTAGTGTCAGGAGTGCCACCGGTCGCGGGGCCCGCGGACGGGACCAGGACGGCGGCGGCAGTCGCCGTCGACAATGCCGTCAGCGCAATGATGGAACCTCTCACGATCCCTCCCCACGGATGCGAGCGTTGAGTCTCGTCGAACCTTCGGCGACTCCTGCCGGTTTACGCTCCGCAACGCTAGGCTCGTCGTGCATGGGGGAGCATCCGTGGATGCCACACACTTTGCTGCCGGTTGGGCGTGAGACCGAGTGGTCGGTGCTGACTGCGCAGCTCAGGGACCGTGAGCGGTCGCTGATCTCGATCTGCGGGGCTGCCGGGATCGGCAAGACCACGCTCTGGCGCGAGGTTGTTCGGTACGCCCGGGGCTCGGGGTTTCACGTCCTGGAGTTTCGATGCCGAAGCGCCGCCCAAGGTATGCCGTTCGTGGCGCTCGGTGCGCTGTTCGACGACCTGCTCGAGGAGGCGGGGGACCACGTTCCCGTGCCTCAACGGCGCGCGCTGACGGTGGCGATGGTGCGCCACGAGCCTGAAGGGATCGCCGTCGATCCGCGCGCCCTGGCCAACGGAGTTCTCCACCTACTTCGGCAGGCGGATGCGGAGCGTCCAGTGCTGATCGCTTTGGACGATGTGCACTGGATCGACGACGCATCGCGAGGCGTGCTCGAGAGCGTGATGAACCGTCGCGGCGCTCTGCGGCTGCAGGTGCTCGCGGCTCAGCGCGCCGACCATGCCGAGATCAACCTCGACGTCGAGCGCGACCAGATGATGCGTCTCGAGCTTGGTCCGATGCCTGCCACCGCGATCCGAGAGCTGGTGCTGCGGCACCTCTCGGTCAGTCTCGACAAGCCGGCGCTTCGGACGGTCATGGAGATCAGCGCGGGCAACCCACTCTTCGCGCTCGAGCTCGTGCGCCGCCACGACGTCCGCGAGCTTGCCGGTGGCTACCTGCACCTGAAGTCCAGCGTGGGGGATCTGGTCAGGGCACGCCTGGACGTCCTGCCGCGTCAGTGCCGGTATGCCCTGGGTGCCCTGGCGGCGATGCGCGACCCAAGCTTGTCGAGGATCGCGGAGGTGATCGACCTCGCGGTCCTGGACGACGCATTCGCCGCCGGAGTGATCGAGCTCGACCAGACCGAAGTGCGGTTCTCCCATCCGCTGCTTGCGTCCGTGGCCTACGAGAGCATGCCGCCCGGCGCACGTCGTGCCATGCACGCTTTGCTTGCCAGACATTCGCAATCTGCGGAGGAGCGCGGTCTGCACCTGGCGGCGGCCGTCCTGGCTCCCGACGAGGGGACTGCCTTGGAGCTCGAGAAGGGCGCCAAGTCGGCTCAAGGTCGCGGTGCCAGGTCGGTGGCGGCCCATCTCGCCGAGGAGGCTGCGCGGCTGACCCCGGAACGTGGCTCGCCGCCCTGGGGGCGACGCTTGCTCGTGGCCGCTGAGAATGCTTACGCCAGCGGCGACCCGGTGCGGGGCAGGCAGCTGTGCACCACGCTCGTCGATACGTTGCCGCCCGGCGACCAGCGAGCCGATGCCCTGACGATGATGTCCTTCCACGGCCTGTCGGTCACCGAGGACATCGCCCTCTGCCAGCGCGCCCTGGACGAAAGCGAGACGCCTGCCTGCCGGGCCCGAAGCCTCATCTTCCTCAGCAGCGCCATCCAGACCGGGGATCTCCGCGCTGCCGTGACCTACGCGAAGGAGGCCCAGCTGCTTGCAGCCTCCACCAGCGACCTGGCGCTGCAAGCCGAGACCGGGCGAGTGGCCGGCTGCTACGAAGCCTTCCTCGATCCCCTCGGCGGTGGCTTGCGTGCGCTGCGCGACGCCGTACGGCTGTCGCAGCGCGCCCGTGGGCCCGTGACAAACCTGTACCACACGCCCGAGACCGGCCTCGGGCTCGTGCTCTTCCTGCGTGACGAGTTCACAGAGGCGCGGCAGCTTCTCGAGCGGCAGGTGGCCCTGGCCAATGAGGTGGGGGACGAGGACAGTGCGAGCAACATCATGCATCACCTCGTTCAGCTCGAGGTCGAGCAGGGCAACCTGCCCGCCGCTCGAACCCTCGCGGACGCGGCTCTGGCCATCGAGGACAACGGAGCCGCCGGTGGTGAGGTGGCACGATGCCTCCTCGGCCGCGCCATGGTGGCGGCCCACGATGGGGACGTCGCTCTGACTCGGTCACTGTCCGAACGCGCGCTACGGATCTCCCGCGAGATCGACCACCAGACCTACCCGATCCTGCTCACCTGGGTGCTGGGCTTCCTTGAGCTCAGCACTTGTCAGCCGCGTTCCGCCTTGGAGCTGCTCGACGACCTACCGGAGCAGCTCGAACGAATCGGGTGGCGCGAGCCGGGGATGATGCCCTTCGTCCCGGACCGGCTCGAGGCCATGATCGGAGTCGACGACGATCGCGCCCAAGCCGAAGCCCACCAGTGGCTCGAGCTCGGCCTTGCCCTGGACAGGCCACGCATCCTGGCCACTGCAGAACGGGCCGAGGGCATGATCGCCGCCGCTCACCGAGACTTCGACGCGGCATTCGAGCACCTTGATGCCGCACTGCGGCACCACGAGCGGCTGGCTGTCCCGCACCAGCACGCGAGAACCCTGCTGGCCTACGGTTCCGCGCTTCGACGCGCCGGACGGCGACGCGATGCCAGGTCTCGGCTCGGCGAGGCTCTCGAGATCTTCACCCGGGTCGGGGAGCCCCTCTGGGCTCGGCAGGTGGAGAGCCAGATGGCTCGACTGGGCGGCCGACCGCCAGCCACGACCACCCTGACGCCGGCCGAGCGCACGATCGCCGCACGCGCGGCGCAAGGGCAGTCGAACTCCGAGATCGCCGTCGGCCTGTCCATCTCGGTCCGCACCGTCGAGGCCACCCTCAGCCGGGTCTACAGCAAGCTGCAACTGCGCTCGCGGGCGGCTCTGGCGGCTCGGTGGGACACGATCGAGTCGTCCTAGAAGAGAAGCCGAGCTCTCGCGCTGGGGCGGTGCTGAAACTTCAGCCGTGCCGAAACTGCGTCATCTGGCCCTATGGCTGCTACCGTCATTCCCGTTGCCGACCCAGTCCCGCACAACGGGCTCTGCGCGACTGTGCCGCCGCGCGAAGGTTCGCGTATCGCGCCAGTCGTG
>DASYGI010000369.1:0-5507 GCA_035999925.1 Pedococcus sp. | reverse complement strand
TACTGGAAGGCCGTTTTCGACGGTTACCAGTGGTCCCGCCAGTGGATGGCGGACAACACCCCCGATGTCGTCATCCTCGTGTACAACGACCACGCGACGGCGTTCGACCTGCACCTCATCCCGACCTTCGTCATCGGCACGGGCGCGCATTTCCCGGTGGCAGACGAGGGTTACGGACCGCGGCCGGTGCCACCCGTCGAGGGCGACCCCGAGTTCGCGGCGCACCTCGCACAGTCGCTGATCCTCGACGACTTCGACCTGACCCTGGTCAACGAGATGGCCGTGGACCACGGTCTGACGGTGCCTCTGTCCCTGATGTTCGGGGAACGTGCGCCCGACGACCCGTGGCCGTGCAAGGTCATCCCCTTGGCCGTGAACGTCGTGCAGTACCCCGTCCCACACGGCGCCCGCTGCTACGCCCTCGGTCGGGCGCTGCGTCGGGCCGTCGAGACCTATGACAAGCCGCTACGCGTCCAGGTCTGGGGCACCGGTGGGATGAGCCACCAGCTGCAGGGGCCGCGAGCCGGTCTGATCAACCGCGAGTGGGACAACGCCTTCCTCGACCGGCTCATCGCCGACCCGGCCGCGCAGGCGGAGGTCGGCCACCTCAACTACGTCGAAGAGGCCGGTTCGGAGGGCATCGAGCTCGTCATGTGGCTGATCGCCCGCGGAGCCATGGCGGACGTCGCCGACGACGGCGGCGTCGGTTCGGGCGCCACCGAAGTCCTTCACCGCTTCTACCACGTGCCCGCGTCCAACACTGCGGTCGGCCACCTCGTCCTCGCCAACCATCCGGCGAGCCGTCCGAGCAGTGACTCCGCCACGTCCACCAAGGAGTGACATGACCAACACGCCGATCCGAGTGGCTCTTGCCGGAGGCGGCGCCTTCGGTGCCAAGCACGTCAAGGGACTGCAACGCATCCCTGAGGTCGACGTCGCGGCCGTCGTCAGCAGCTCGCTCGAGTCCGGACAGGCTTTCGCGGCCGAGCACGGCGTCGGACGCGCAGTGGCGACACTCGATGAGATCCTGGCCATGGACGACATCGACGCGGTCATCCTCGCCACGCCGACTCCGATGCATGCCGACCAGACTCAGGCCGTTCTCCGGGCCGGCAAACATGTCCAGGTCGAGATCCCGCTGGCCGACTCGTTGGCGGGGGCACAGGCCTGCGCCAAGCTTCAGCAGCAGACCGGCCTGGTCGCGATGGTGGGCCACACCCGTCGGTTCAACCCCAGTCACCAGTGGGTCCATCAACGGGTCGTGGACGGGAGCTTCCACATCCAGCAGATGGATGTGCAGACGTACTTCCTGCGTCGTCAGAATCTCAACGCACTGGGCCAGCCCCGGTCGTGGACCGACCACCTCCTGTGGCACCACGCAGCTCATACGGTGGACCTGTTCGCCTACCAGACCGGGTCGCGCATCGTGCAGGCCAACGCGGTCCAGGGCCCGATCCACCCCGAGCTCGGTATCGCGATGGACCTGTCCATCCAGCTGCGCGCCGAGAGCGGCGCCATCTGCACCTTGTCGCTGTCGTTCAACAACGACGGCCCGTTCGGCACGTTCTTTCGGTACATCGGCGACACCGGCACCTACCTGGCGCGGTACGACGACCTCAGCACGGGCAAGGACGAACCCATCGACGTGAGCCGCGTGGCCGTGTCGATGGACGGGATCGAGCTGCAGGACCGCGAGTTCGTCGCGGCTATCCGCGAGGGCCGACAGCCCAACTCCTCGATCGCCGACGTCCTGGCCTGCTACCAGACCCTCGACGCGTTGGAGCGACAGCTCGGGGACCGGTGATGGAGGGAGCCACCTGACGCCCCTGGTGGCGGCCCGCGGGCCTATG
Source organism: Pedococcus sp. (assembly GCA_035999925.1). Lineage (GTDB taxonomy): Bacteria > Actinomycetota > Actinomycetes > Actinomycetales > Dermatophilaceae > Pedococcus. The sequence continues at coordinate 3,657 of DASYGI010000369.1, read as the reverse complement.
CCGTGCGCTGCGTGGGGGTGTAGTCGGCCCCCAGCGGGCGTAAAATCGCTGCGTGCTGATGGCGCGCCGCAGCAGGCGGGGTCGGCGCCGGAATGGCCCTCCGCGGTCCGGCGGCGGTCGCTCAGGGGGGCGCGGTGGCATCAGGACCGGCGGCGGCAACGGCGGACGCGGTAACGGCGGGGGGCGCGTCGGCGGCGAAGGGGTCGGCATGCCCAACCCCGAGTACTCCCGTGGTCAGCTGGTCATCGCGCTGCTGATGTTCCCGCTGGCCCTGCTCCTCACGGCGGTCCTGATTCTCCTGGTGAACATCGCCTTCAACTTCGACTAAGGCTCCCCACCCCCTGGCCCTGAAAGCTAGGCCGCGAGCACGGCATACCGTCCGTTGTGCTTCATAAGGCTGTCGTGGGTGCCTGACTCGACGATGCGCCCCTGGTCGAGCACCACGATCTGGTCAGCCTCGCGAACCGTGGACAACCGGTGTGCGATCACCAGCGTCGTCCGTCCCCGCGCCAGCTCGTCGAAGGCGTTCTGTACGGCGCGCTCTGTGCGCGTGTCGAGGGCACTGGTCGCTTCGTCCAGCACCAGGATCCGTGGGTTGCGCAGAATGGTGCGGGCAATGGCGATGCGTTGCCGCTCACCGCCGGAGAAGCGGTGCCCGCGAGACCCGACGACAGTGTCGTACCCGGACGGCAGCGCGCTGATGACGTCATGGATCTGGGCCGCGCGCGCCGCCTCCTCGATCTCCGCGTCGGTGGCCTCGGGACGTGCATAGCGGAGGTTCTCCCGCACACTGGCGTGCAGTAGGTAGGTGTCCTGGCTCACCACGCCGACGACCCGCGAGAGATCACCGCCCCGCAGATCCCGCAGGTCGATGCCGTCGACCGTGACGCTGCCCTCCGTCGGGTCGACCAGCCGGGCCACCAGAGAACCCAAGGTGCTCTTACCCGATCCGGTGGCGCCGACCAGGGCGAGCGTCGAGCCGGCCGGCACGACCAGGTCGATGCCGTCGAGTGCCTTGGAGCGGCTCCCCGGGTACGCGAAGTCGACCCCGTCGAACCGGAGCTCCCCGGCGACCCGGTCGACGTTCAGAGCTGTGGGGTCTGCGGGCTCGGCGACCTCGACTGGCAGGTCGAGATACTCGAAGATGCGGGCCATGAGGGCCATCGAGCTCACCACCGCGACGCTGGTGTTCAGCAGCCCGATCACGGGACGGAACAGGCTGGCCTGCAACGTGGTGAAGGCGATCAGAGTGCCGATCGTCATGGTCCCCGCCGTTGTCGGCAGCCCCGCCCCGACATAGATGACGGCTGGGACGGCCGCGAAGACCACGCTCAGCGACGCCATCCGCCAGCGACCGGCGAGCTGAGAGTGCAGCTCGTAGCGCGTGAGTCGTTCGGATGAGACCGTGAACCGTTCGATGAGTGCCGGGCCGTTGCCCAGGATCTTCGCGAGCCGAGCACCATCGACCGACAGCGACTCCTCGATTGTCACGTTCAGCTCTGCCAGCTCGCGTTGCTGCGCCGCCGTGATCGCACGTCGCAGACTGGCGACCTTGCGCGTGAAGTAGACCGCGGGAGGCATGACCACGAGCGAGATCAGCGCAAGCCGCCAGGACAGCGCGACCATGGCAACGGCGGTCGCGACAGTGATCGTCGCGTTGGAGGCGATCGAAGTGGCGGTCGAGGTGACCACGGTCTGCATCCCGCCGATGTCGTTGGTGATCCGCGACTGCACCTCCCCCGCCCTGGTAGCGGTGAAGAACGTCATCGACTGGCGCTGCAGGTGGGAGAACACCTCGACCCGCAGGCGGTGCATCACACTCTGCCCGACGCGGGTGCTGATCCAGGTCTGGAGCACGTCGAACACGGCGGTCAGCGCCGCGATCCCCACCATGCCGGACGCCAGCCAGACCAACAGGCGCAGGTTCCTCTGCGGGATCGCCACGTCGACGACGGCACGCAACAGGAACGGCGACGCGAGGCCCACCACGGACGAGGCGACGATGATGCTGATGACCACCCCGAGCTGTCTGCGGTGGGGTGTGAAGAGGCGCAACACGCGCCTGGCGGAGACTTGGCGGGCCTGGACCCGCTCCTCGGGCGTCACCGTCGTGACTCGGCCGCCCCCTCGTTCACCTGGCAGTCCCGGCATGGGCATCCGCTCCTAGGTTCGACTTTCAATATTGCAGAGGTTACCACACTATGTGGATAGCGAACATTGAGGTATGCTGTGCACATGCTGAACGGTCCCCGACCTCGCCGACAGGGTGAGACCCTCGCCGAGGCCTTCTGGGAGGTGGTGCGGTGCCTGCGGCATACCTCCACCGAGACCCTGGCCCGGTGGGGCGTTACGCCGGCCCAGGCCCGCGCGCTGCGGGTGCTCGCCCGCCATGGCACCATGCGGCTCAAGGATCTCTCCGGCCACCTGAACATCTCCCCCAGGTCCGGCACCGAGGTGGTCGATGAGCTCGCCAGGCGGGACCTCGTGCGCAGGACACCCGATCCAGCAGACCGCAGGGCGGTGCTGGTCGAGCTGACAGCCGAGGGCGAGAGGGTCAGCGTCGCGATGCGGTCGGCCCGAGCGACCGACGCCGAGCGCACCTTCGAGAGGCTCACCGACCAGGACCGCGCCGATCTGCTGCGGATCCTGAACAAGCTCCGCGACTGACCCGGCCGCCGCCTGGTTGACTGGCCCGATGCGCGGCAAAGCCCCATTCCACGAGAGCGTGCGGCAGGCCTTCGCGACCGCACTGGGGCGCGAGCACCGCGCCGACCCGGTGTTGCCCCGCACGGGAGGACCTTCGGGCAACGCCCGACTCACGGCGTGGACGGGCCTGCTCCTGCTGGTCCTCTTCATCGCCGAACTCGTGACCCTGCTCGATGTCCGAGGGCTGATTGGCTGGCACCTGGCCCTGGGCGTGCTGCTGGTCCCGCCTGCCTTGCTCAAGACGGCCACTACCGGCTGGCGAGTCGTCCGCTACTACACAGGCAGCGAGTCGTACCGCGTGGCCGGTCCGCCGCCGATGCTGCTTCGAGTGCTCGGACCGCTGGTCGTGCTGACCACCCTGGCCCTGCTGGGCACAGGGGTGGCGCTCGTGGTCGTGGGCGACGTCGGCACCCGAACGACCTTGCTGACCGTCCTGGGCCAACGGGTGGACTGGCTCACCCTGCATCAAGGGGCATTCGTGGTCTGGGCCGTCGCCACTGGGCTGCACGTGCTCGGCCGCACCCTGCCGGCCTGGCAGCTGGCGCGGAACTCGGGATCGCGGGTGCCGGGCACGGGTCGTCGAGGGCTAGCCGTGCTGGCCTCGGCAGTGGTCGGCCTCGCCTGCGTCGCGGTGGTCCTCCAACACTCTGGCGGCTGGCGCGAGCACGCCGACCTCCGGCCTGACCACGCGCGCCATGCCTCCGCTAGCTGATCATCCGCGCCGAAGTGCCGCTTCGATCGGTAACCCGCCCTCTCGTAGCCCGGTCCGCCTCGTCGAGGGCGATGCTCAGCCAGGCATGCTCCACGTCGGCATTCGTCACGTGGGCCGTACGGGCGCGGGTCACAACGCGTCGAGCCCGGCGCGGTCGACCCTGCGGTGGTAACGCATGCCCGCCAGTCCGCCCAGGACTGCACCGACGAGGCTGGTGACGGCCACCAAGATCAGGGCCA
>DASYGI010000368.1:0-4475 GCA_035999925.1 Pedococcus sp. | reverse complement strand
CTAGACCCAGAACTGCGCACGATCGGCTTCCCCAAGGGCCTATAGCCGATGCACCGTCCCGATGGGTCCCTCTATTTGGCCAGGCGCGGGAAGAGTTTCTCCGCGGCGGACCGGTCCACCTCGCCCAGCCGTTCCGCACCGGGGCCGTCGTAGATCGCCAGCTCGTGGTCGAAGCGGGCGCTCCATTCCGGGTGTGCGTAGGGGAAGTCGCTGCCGTAGAAAATGTGCCCCGGCTCCGCGAATGCCAGGAGCGATGGCAGCGAGGTGGGTGTCGCGGACAATGCAGTATCGAAGTAGAACTTGCGCAGTCCCGCTTGGATGCTCTCGGGCGTGGTGCCGGGGTTGAACATTGCGGCGGCGCTGAATCGGCTCGCGGCATACGGCAGGAAACCGCCGGCGTGAGAAAGGATCACGCGCAGGTCCGGATGCCGGTCGAACACTCCGTGTACGACGAGGTCAACGGCGGTGCGCGTGGTGTCGAAGGGGAAGTCAAGGAGTGCCGTGGGCATTCCCGGCAGCTGCGCGATCGTCGGTGAGGTGGGATGCACGAAAACCACGGCCGAGCGCGCTGCGAGCTCTGTCCAGAGTGGCTCGTATGCAGGATCGCCCAGGTAACGGCCATGCGCGTTCGACAGCAGAAGCACACCGTCGGCCTGGAGCTCGTCGAGTGCACGAACCGCCTCGGCGACTGCGCCGTCGAAGTCGGGCAGTGGCAACACGGCGAAATGCCCGAAGCGGTCCGGTTGATCCTTCACCAGCTCGGCCTGGTAGTCGTTCAGTTCGCGGGCGAGTTCGCGGGCCGCGGCATCGTCGCCGAAGTGAACACCCGGTGCGCTGATCGACAGGATCCCCGTCTCGATGCCCGCCCCGTCCATCATCGCGACCGCTGCCTGAGGGTCCCATTCCGGCATCTGCCAGCCGCCAACGGTCCGCGGACCCTGCCGCGCCGCCGTCCCGCCAAAAGGAGCCCACGGATCCCACTGCGCCGACCCGCCAGCGACAGCCTGCGAATTCCCCTGCGCCCCGGCACCGGCACCCCGGGCCATCGTCAGGTTTCCCGCCGCCGCCAGCGCCTCGAAGTAGCGGGGCGGAAGCAGGTGCTGGTGAACATCGATCTTGCCTGGCATGTCGCCGACCTCTCCTTGTCCTCATCAGGACTGTTCGTCGTAGCCAGGACCCTTCACCTCGTGGCCACTAGTTGCCCGTTGTCTACTAGTTGACGAATGTACATCAGTGGTCGAGACCTGGCAAGATGGGTCTATGCAGGAGGGAACCAGCACGGCACCACCCGTGGGACACCGTGTGGACCCACGAGTAACCCGCACCCGCGCTGCCCTGATCCGGGCATTGGCGACCCTTGTCTCAGAGTCTCCGAAGGGCGACCCCATCTCGATGAGTCTTGTCGCGCAACGGGCCGGCTTGAGCAGGCAGGCCCTGCATAACCACTACGACAACGTCGGCGACCTCGCGACCGACGTCTGGATCAGCCGGCTTCTCGACAGCTGGCTGTCCCTTGATGAAGCTGCCGCGAATCTCGCGCAGGCGCTCACCGATGCCGTCCAGAAGCGGGGAATCGAGCCACTGCTCGTCGCTGGGCGAGCCGATCGCGAGTTCTTCGACAAGCTCCGCGCAATTCCACGCGGCGAGCGCGTCGCTGAAGTCCTCGCAGCGGCGCTCACCACCTGGCTGGCGGAGTCAGATCGCGATCACACCCAGCAAGAGATAGCGCTTACCGGCGACGCGAGGACTTTCACGATCGGCGGGATGGTCGCGCTCGTGTCGACCTGGCAGATGGCCGACGCTCCCCCGAGCACTGCACAGCAGGTCGCGATGCTCCGCAGGTTCGCTGCCGCTGCCGCTGCCGCCGCTTCCTGAGCCACCGTCCACCCCACATTGCACGCCAGTGCACCCCCTTCCGCGCAGCGGTAGGAAACGAAAGGACTCACCCCATGCCCCTCATCACCATCGTTGGAGCCGGCTCCGGCCTCGGCATCGAGATCGCCCGCGCCTTCGGAAACGAGGGATTCGACGTCGCTCTCGTGGCTCGCACCCAGAGCAACCTCGACTCTCTCGTCACGACGCTGGAGAGCGAGGGAATCCGAGCGCGCGGATTCACCGCTGACGTCAGTGCACCGGCCACTATCACGAGTGCGCTGGCTGCGATCAAGGCTGAGCTCGGGCCGATCGACGTCCTGGAGTTCTCCCCGGCCGACCGAAGTCTGGCGCCTGCGAACGTGCTGGAGGTGACTCCGGAGAACCTGCAGCCGCAGATCGATTTCTACATCGGCGGCGCGCTCAGTGCGGTCGGAGCGGTGCTGCCTGACATGATCGCTGCCGGTGCCGGGACAGTGCTCATCACCACCGGCGGAGGCTCCATCAATCCGAGACCCGCATTCGGCACTATCGGCATCGCGACCGCCGGACTTCGCAACTGGACCCTGAACCTGCACAACGCGCTCCGCGACAAGGGGGTCTACGTCGCCTACGTCGCGATAAGTGCGCTGATCGGAGCTGGGCACCCCGACGCAGAACCCACAGTTATCGCGAAGGCATACGTCGACCTCTATCAGGCCCGCCAGGATTCGGAACTCAACTACGTCGTCGACGATCACTGACTGGTGACTCCGCATTACGGACTTGTGCCGTGAGAAGTCGAGGGCGGGAATCCGGGGAGGCCGATTTCGTCGATCCCCGCCCTCGAGTGTTGGCGCTACTGCGGCGCCGGCACCTCGTCAACTCAGTCCTCGAGCGCCGCGAACGCTGGGTCGTCTTCGAGCGACTTCCGACGGGCGACGTAGAAGATGATGAGGCCATAGAGGGCTTTTGCGAGGATGTCGGCGACAGAATACCCGACCTGTTTGAACACCCAGGCAGCCGAGCCTGCCACGTTCAGCAACGGCAGGAGGTAAGCGATCGGATAAACCCCCCAGCTCAGAAGCGACAGGAAACGCAGGCGAGACAGTGTCTTGCGCACCACTCACCGGCTGACGCTGCAACGATGTGCTCAGCTGGACGAAGAGTACGTAGAGAAGGAACAGGAACGGGATCGGCGACAAGAGGCCGAAGATTTCACGGATGCGCCCTCGAACTGGGGGTGAGTTCAGCCTGCCACCCAGGCCGGTCTGACGGGGTCAGTCGTGTCGTGAACGTGACCGGTGAGAAGTCGGTCTCGACGCCGCGGTGGAGCCGCTCACCTGATTACGACGGTGTGCAGCTCCGCCACCGAGAACCGTGACGGGGTGTAGGCGGTCACCTGGTCGTCGCCGCCGATCTCGTAGCTGGACTTCCGGTACCGGCGTGAGCAGCCCTGCGGGTTGACCGGTGCCACCCACGTCTCCGTCGTCGCCTTCAAGGCCGTCCCCGGGCCCGGGCAGATGACCGCGCTCCCGCCGTCACCAGGAGCGAAGCTCAGCGTCATCGGCGTACCAGTGGTGGTTGCCCACAGCGTCGGCGGAGGCGGAGCCGCAGGAGCCGATGACCCGCACCCCGGCGTCGGCTCAACGTTCAGACCCGTGCCGGGCTGGCTGTAGGCCTTACCACCAGCCCCCGCCCACATACCGGCCTGGCCGGACCCCCGGAACTGATCCAGGTGGTGTGAGAGTGGTTCATTGGTGGGTGCAGGCGGCAGCGTAGTCCGCTGGGGCCAGGTAGCCGAGGGAGCTGTGCCGCCGCCGTTGGTTGTAGTCGTCCTTACAGTCGGCGATCACGACCCGGGCGTAGGCCAGTGACCAGAAGCTGTTGATGTTCAAGCACTCGTCTCGGACCCGGCCGTTGAAGGACTCGACGTACCCGTTGCGCCAGGGCTGACCGGGCGGGATAAACGACAGGCCGACGCGCCCGGTGGCCCAGTCGGCCATCGCCTCGCACGCCAGCTCCGGGCCGTTGTCGCAGCGCAGCACCCTCGGGTAGCCCCGCTGCCGGGCGAGGCGGTCGAGCTCGTCAATGAGCCGGTCCCCGGTGATGGAGCGGTCGACGAGGCCGCCGAGGCATTCGCGGGTGTGCTCGTCGACGATGGAGACGATCTTGACCGGCCGCCCGTCGGTCGTGGAGTCGAACTGGAAGTCGACCGCCCACACCCGGTTCGGGGCGTCCGCGACCGGCTGCAGCACGGTGGATGTCCCGGCCCGTTTGCGGCGGCGGTGCTGCGGCACCCGTAGCCCTTCCTCCCGCCACAACCGTTGGACCTTCTTGTGGTTCACCGCCCACCCCTCAGCACGAGCGTCCCAGTAGGCGTTGCGGAACCCCCGCCTGGGGTGCCGCGCAGCCCACTCCCGCAGCCACGCCCGCCGGGCCGCGTCCGGGTCCGCCGGCGTCGTCGGAGCCGGCTCGCGGCGTTGGGCGGCCCGGTGCTGACCGGTCACCCGGCAGGCGAACCGCTCGGAGACATTCATGGTCCTGGTCAGGTGGTGCACGGCAGCCCGGCGTCGCTCCGGGCTCAGAAGTTTCCCCGGGCGATCTCCTTCAAACGCCGCCTT
>DASYGI010000367.1:0-8044 GCA_035999925.1 Pedococcus sp. | reverse complement strand
GGTGGAGAAGACGTTCGTGTGGCTCCCGCTGGCAGCCGAGACATCGGTCAGGTACCGGCTGATGATGGACTTGTAGGAGGCGTCCATCGGGTGCCCCGCCGGGGTCCAGAAGATCGGCGTGATGAACAGGGGGCCAGTCTGCTTGGTCCCCATCACCGGGCCACCGTGGAAGATCAGGGGCGGAGTGCCGACGGCCGCGTCGCTGGTCGTGCTCGTCGGCGGCGACGATGTTGCGGCGGACTTGGCGGTGGTCGAGCATCCCGTGCTCTGGGAGACCGCACGGGTGACTCCCCGCAGCTTCGAACCCTGTGAAGGATCGGCCTTGGAGCACGTCGCGGACGATGTGGTCGACGCAGCGGTGTGGAGCGGCACTGCACCAGCCGCGCTGACGGCCGCACCGGTCAGCAACGCCGTGGCCGAGGCTGCGAGGGCCGCGACCAGCCGCCCCCTGTTGCGCATTCGTTGATTCACCGAGATCCCCGTTCTCACTGGCCGGCGCCGAGCTCTGAGTGAGTGGCTGGCGCTCAGATGCGCATCACGATTGGGTGCGCACGGCGTGAGCCACCGTCCCGCCGGTCGGCCGGAAGTGCACACCCCAACTTGGATGACCAGGGCTGGGCCGACTACGTCATTGGTATTACTGCGGACCTCCCACATCTGTCCCCTCCGCCGTTGGCAGGGCCTCCCTAAATTGGGGGCTTCACCAGCCAAAGGGGGCACCCATGCCAGGAATCCACGACATCGTCGCTACGCGTGTCCGGAGTGGTCGCAGACCGGTCCACTCGCGACGTCGGATCGCGGGTGCTCTGTCGGTGGCAGCCGTCGTGGTGGGACTAGGGGCCGCAGCGGCCTCGGCGGTCGCGGCCACGACGCTCTCGGCACCCGCGAACATCGCCAACACCGCCAGCCTCGCGGCGAACTCGACGACCACCCTTCCGGTGACGGCCAAGGACGGCACCGGCACTGCTCTTCCCGGCGCCACGATCTACCTGAAGTTCGGTCGGACCACCGGCGGCGGCAGCGCCAGTGTCGGCGCGACTGCCCTGACGGCGGTGTACCAGGCCTTCGTGACCAATGGTGCCGGACAGGTGCCGGTGACCTACCGGACACCTGCGGTCCTGCCCAAGGGTGGCCACGACCTCGTCACCGCGGCCAATGCGGCGACGTTGGCGACAGCTTCTGTGGCAAGCCAGTACTCGTTCACGACGACGGCCCACTACCGGATCACGCCGGAACCGATCGGCTCCCCCGGTTCGCTGCACCCCAGCACGGCGGTGCCGGTCGTCATCAACGCGCTCAACGCCAACATGCTCGGGGTGCCTTTCGCCCAGGTCTGCGTGAACATGGTGGCGGCCACCGGCGGCGGCATCGCCACGGTCGGCGTGGTACGGCTGACCGCGAACTTCCAGTGCTTCACCAGCAACTCGGTCGGCAAGCTCGCCGTGACCTACACGACGCCCGCCAAGCTGCCGACGACCGGCACGGACGTCATCACCGCCCAGGACACCACCGGCAGCCTCTACAACTCCGCGGCGCCACACGGGTACTCCTTCGGACAGCTCGCCATGGCCAACCTGACGCCCAACCCGATTGCCCCCAACCATTCGCTGGCCGCAGGCGCCACAGTCGCAGTTGCGGTGACACCGAAGGATGCCGCCGGAGCCCAGGTGGCCGGGGCGACCGTCCGGCTCTCACTGCAGACGACGAGCGGGGCGCACGCCACGGTGATCGACTACTCGCTCGACCCGAGCGGGCCGTACCTCAATGGCACGCCGAAGAGCTTCCTCACCCACACGAAGACTCGGATGACCATCTACTACAGGCTCCCGGCAGTGCTCCCGACCAGCGGCGTCGACCGCCTGGTGGCCACAGTGACCTCATGGTCCGGAGTCACGAACAGCACCGTCGCTACCTACTCCTACGGCCCCTGACCACCAGCGGGCGACCCGCACCGCGCCGCCTCGGACACGCACCCCGTGTCCGAGGCGGCTGTATGCCGGGTGCCCGGCGCCCGGTGCCCCGTGACTGGTGCCCCGTGACCGGCGACCGTCCCGTCATCCCTGTCCTTCGATGCCTTCCCTTTAGGCCGGCCCAGCGGTAAGCCGGCCCAGGGGTAGGCCGGCCCAGCGGTAAGCCGGCCCGGCTGTAAGCCAGCCGACCGGCAGCGCGGCATACCGATCCTGACCGCGCTTCCCGATGAGATGTACCCCTGGAGCTGAGATGTACCCCTGGAGCTCGCGAACGAAGACGGCCGGTGAGGTCCTAGTAGGTGTACTGGACGGTGATCGTGCGCGTGTCACCCGAAGGCAGGACCACGGTCGCGTCGAGGTAGTCCACTCCGGATGCCGGCGGGGTCGTCGAGATCCGGTAGGTGATCTGCATGGCGGTGTTGGTGTGGCTCAGGAAGGTCCGTGGCGTGGCGGAGAGGGTGCTGCCCCCCGGGTCCGCGGCGTAGTTGGACACTGTCGCGTGCGCTCCGGCGGCACTGCGCAAGGCGAGGGTGAAGGTCGCGCCCGAGATCTTGGCCCCGGTGGCGTCCCGCGGGGTGAGCGTCAGCACGACCTTGGCGCCCGGGGCCAGACTGCCTTCGACGGCAATCGGCGTGGGGCTGAAGGTGACCGAGCTCAGGGCGCCGAACGAGTACCCGTGCCATGAGGTGGTGTTGTAGAGCGTGCTGGCCGTGTCCCGGACCGTGAGGACATCCGTTCCCGTCTTGGGCAGGACTGCCGGAGTGCTGTACGTGATGGCGACGACGCCGTTGGCGTTCGCGGCGAAACACTGGAAGCGAGAGGTCAACACCACGCCACCTACGGCTGCCGATCCGCCACCCGTGGCCCGGGTGATGGTGAGGCAGATCTGGGCGCCCGGCACGGGCGCGTTCGCCCCGTCGAGCGCGGTCACGCTCACGGGGGCGTGGCTACTGGCCGGGAGAGAACCAGGGGCCGCAATCGGTTCTGGCAGCCATAGCCAGTGGGCGGTAGGCGTGAAGTAGTAGGTGCTCGTGGCCTGCGCCGTTGCGCCTGACGCCGCGTTCTGGGCGGTGAGCAGGTCATGACCGCCACCTGGCCGAACGGCAGGAGTCCGGTAGCTCACTGTCACCTGACCACTCGCGTCGGCGACGAACGCCTGCACCGTGGTCGTGAGAGGCACGGTTCCGACGGAGGCACTGCCGCCGCCGACGGTGGGCTGGAACTTCAGGTACACCGTCGCCCCTGGGAGCGCGATGCCCCCGCTGCGTGCAGTCACCGCGACGGGCGTCGTGCTCCCGGCGGCCAGACTTGCCGTGGCTGCGATGTGCGCAGGCATCGACAGCGCAGTTGGGACCGAGCCCACGGCCCAGCCTGCCTGCGGGAAGAGCAGTCCACCAACGGCAAGGGCCGCAGCGAGGACAACAGATCCCCGCCCGGCGTGGTGACGGGAACGAAACCAGCCCCCCGTCGACCACCGAAGAGAGTTCGTGCGCACAGTCGCTCCTAGGGTCGAGTGTCCCGAGGCTAGAAGCAGACAAAGGGGGTGACCTCCGCCAAAAGAACGAGGTGGGTGCGTTAGCCGTGGTTTGCGCTAAGGGCGACCAGCCGGGTCGCCGGGCCACCGGCAGCCGCCGGGTACCATGACGCCGTCCCGTCGCACTGCCCCCCACCCCGTTGGAGCCTCGCGCGTGAACCCTCCTCTCGGCTCGCCCCGCCTTGCCGCCGTCATCGTCCTCGCCGCCGGCGAGGGCACCCGGATGAAGTCCGCGACGCCCAAGGTTCTGCACCGGATCGGTGGCCGCACCTTGCTGGGCCACGCGCTCGCCGCCGCGCGGGCGGTCGACCCCGAACACCTGGCCGTCGTCGTCCGCCATGAGCGCGAGCTGGTGGCTGCCCACGTGGCCGAGGTCGACCCTGCGGCAGTCATCGCCGACCAGGACGCGGTCAAGGGCACTGGTCGGGCGACCGAGTGTGCGCTGGACGCGCTGCCGAGCGACCTCGACGGGGTCGTCCTGGTGACCTATGGAGACGTGCCGCTGCTCGAGGGTGCGACGCTGCACGCCCTCGTCGAGGAGCACGCCGCGACCGGCAGCGCCGTCACGGTGATCACCGCTCATCTGAGCGATCCCACCGGCTACGGCCGGGTGCTGCGCGGACCCGAGGGTGACGTCCAGGGGATCGTCGAGCACAAGGATGCAACGGAGCAGCAGCGCGACATCACCGAGATCAACTCGGGGATCTACGCGTTCGACGCCCGGCTCCTCCGGGAGGCCCTGGCCCAGGTCGGCACGGACAACTCCCAGGGGGAGAAATATCTCACCGACGTCCTGAGCATCGCGCGTTCGGGCGGCGGCCGGGTCAGCGCGCACCTCGTCGAGGACCTGTGGCAGACGGAGGGGGTCAACGACCGGGTACAGCTCGCCCGACTGGGCAAGGAGCTGAACCGCCGCATCACCGAGCGGTGGATGCGAGCAGGCGTGACGATCGTGGACCCGGACACCACCTGGGTCGATGCCGACGTCAGGATCGGGCGAGATGCCACGATCCTGCCCGGCACCCAGCTGCTCGGAGCGACGACCATCGGGGAGCGCGCCGTCATCGGCCCGGATACGACGTTGACCGACACCGAGGTAGGTGAGGCAGCCGAGGTCAAGCGCACCGAGGCTCTGCTGGCGGTCATCGGTTCCCGAGCCAAGGTCGGGCCGTTCTCCTACCTTCGCCCCGGCACGGACCTGGGCTCAGACGGCAAGATCGGCGGTTTCGTCGAGACCAAGAACGCGCGGATCGGCGAGGGCGCCAAGGTGCCTCACCTGACGTATGCCGGGGACGCCACGATCGGCGATGGCGCCAACATCGGCGCGGGCACGATCTTCGCCAACTACGACGGGGTGGCCAAGCACCACACCACGGTGGGCAAACACAGCTTCGTCGGGTCGAACTCGGTTCTGGTGGCACCCGTCACGATTGCCGACGGCGCCTACGTGGGCGCGGGCTCCGCCGTCACCTCCGATGTCGAACCGGGTCAGATCTCGGTAGCCCGGGGGCGGCAGCGCAACATCGACGGGTGGGTCGCCAGGGCCCGCGCCGGGACGAGGACCGCGCAGGCGGCCCAGGCGGCCCAGACAGTCACCGACGACGGGCAGCCGGCGACCCGGCATACCGAGGCATCCACCGAAGGGCAGGGCAAAGCGTGACCGGCATCCTGAAGACGACCGAGAAGAACCTCATGGTCTTCGCCGGACGGGCCAACCCCGAGCTGGCGCAGGAGGTCGCGGCCCTGCTCAAGACCGAGCTCGTGCCGACGAGCGCCTACGACTTCGCCAACGGTGAGATCTACGTGCGGTACGAGGAGTCCGTGCGCGGGTCCGACGCCTTCGTCATCCAGAGCCACACGACGCCCATCAACGACGCGATCATGGAGCAACTGCTTATGGTCGATGCGCTCAAGCGCGCCAGCGCCAAGCGGATCACCGTGGTGCTGCCGTTCTATGGCTACGCGCGTCAGGACAAGAAGCACCGCGGACGCGAACCCATCTCGGCGCGCCTCATGGCCGACCTGTTCAAGACGGCGGGGGCCAACCGGCTGATGGCGGTAGACCTGCACACCTCGCAGATCCAGGGATTCTTCGACGGGCCGGTGGACCACCTGATGGCGCTGCCGATCCTGTCGGGGTACGTCCGCGAGAAGTACGGTCACGAGCGGCTGGCGGTGGTCTCCCCGGATGCCGGGCGCATCAAGGTCGCCGAGCAGTGGTCCGAGCGGCTCGGCGGCGCCCCGCTCGCGTTCATCCACAAGACCCGTGACATCAACCGGCCCAACGAGACGGTGGCGAACCGGGTGGTCGGCGAGGTGCAGGGCCGCATCTGCGTCCTGGTCGACGACATGATCGACACCGGAGGGACCATCACCAAGGCTGCCGACGCGCTGATGGCCGAGGGGGCCGCCGGGGTCGTCATCGCGGCGACGCACGCGATCCTGTCCGGCCCGGCGATCGACCGGCTCAAGGCGTGCACCGCCTCAGAGGTCATCGTGACGAACACGCTGCCGATCGACGAGGCCCACGAGTTCGACAAGCTCACGGTCCTGTCGATCGCGCCTCTGATCAGCCGCGCGATCCAGGAGGTCTTCGAGGACGGTTCCGTGACGAGCCTGTTCGACGGCCACGCCTGAGCGGTACGGCTGGGTCGGCTCAGTCGGCCGCCTTGCGGGCCCGGTATGCCGCGACGTTCCGGCGGTTGCCGCAGCCCCCGTCGCAGTAGCGCTTGGACCGGTTCTTCGACAGGTCCACCACGACGTCCTCGCAGTCGTCGGCGGCGCAGACCCGCAGGCGCTCCAGCTCGTCCGCCCGGATCACGTCGACCAGCGCCATGGCCGCCTCGACCGCCATCCGGGTCGACAACGGTGCCTCGGGTGGAGTGGCGTGCAGATGCCAGGACCATTCGCCGTGGCGGACTAGCTGGGGCAGCGCCCCGGCCTCGAAGAGCAGCTGGTTGACCTCGGCGACCGCAGTGTCGAGGTCGGCTGTCCACAGCGCCCGCAACCTGGGTCGCAACGCCCGCACGGCCTCGAGCTCGGCGACGTCGTGGTCACGGGAGCCGGTCCACTCCCACTGTGCGACGAAGGCGTCGAGCTGCTCAACCGTGGTCAGGTCGTCCTCGCTCGACGGGAGCGTCGCGGCGGTGTTCACCAAGGTCGCGGCCCCGCGCAAGGCCATTTCCGTGTCATGGGCAAAAAGCATCTTGACTCCTGACGGGGCGGGTCGATAGCGTCATCAGTATAAGTCGTTTTGGTCCTGACAGGTTGTCCATGGCCCAGGCCCGCGCCTCCCGCTCATCCCGCTCCTCCCCGCTCTTCCAGCTCGACTGCACCCACGCATCACACAGATTCAGGTGAACCCCTATGGCAACCCGCTCCACGAGCCTCGGACTGTGGCTGGCGCTCGCTTCCGCGGCGACGTTCGGCAGCAGTGGCCCGTTCGCGAAGTCACTGCTGGTCGAGGGATGGAGCTCCGGCGCCGTCGTGCTGTTGCGAGTCAGCGGCGCCACCCTCGTCCTGGCGGTGCCCACCCTCCTCGCCCTGCGTGGTCGCTGGCAGGTGGTCCGCGGCTCCCTCCCGACGATCCTCGCGTACGGCGCGGTCGCGGTCGCCGGGTGCCAGGTCGCGTACTTCCATGCCGTGCAACGCCTCGATGTCGGTGTCGCCCTCCTGCTGGAGTATCTCGGGATCGTGCTCGTCGTGCTGTTCGTCTGGGTGCGCACGAGACGCGCGCCCAGTGCGCTGACCGGTCTCGGAGTGCTGCTCGCCCTGCTGGGGCTAGGTCTGGTGCTCGACCTGGCGGGGCACAGCCGCCCCGATCTGGTCGGCGTGGCCTGGGGGTTGGTGGCCGCGACCGGGTTGGCGACGTTCTTCGTGCTCGCCGCCGAAGAGAGCGCGCTCCCGCCAGTGGCGCTGGCAGGACTGGGCATGGGTACCGGTGCGGTCGTCCTCGGGCTGCTAGGCGCCGTGGGCGTCATCCCACTGACGGTCGGTCATGGCCGGGTCACCCTGATGGGTCACCATGCACCCTGGTGGCTGGCTGTCGCGGAGCTCGCGGTCGTGGCTGCCGCTGCGGCGTATCTCCTGGGGGTCACCGCGGCCCGGATGCTCGGCTCGACGGTGGCGTCGTTCGTCGGTCTCACGGAGGTCTTGTTCGCTGTGCTGTTCGCGTGGTTGCTGCTCGGCGAGCTGCCGGGACTCATGCAGCTCGCCGGTGGAGCGTGCATCGTGGCTGGGGTCGCTGCTGTCCGGCTCGGTGAGCTCCGCAGGGCGCGCGAACTGGGCCGCCGGGGACAGGCTGGAGGTCAGGCGGCCGATCAGGAAGAGGAGACGGATTTCCCTCTGCCCGCTGGCGTCGCCTAGACTCTCGGGGTTGCCTCGGCGAGGGACACCGCACGGCTTTGGCCGGCACCGTCCGTGATCGACGCGGTGGAGCCCTCCGTGCTGCGCCCCGCGTCGAGGCCCACCGCATCCTCGAACCCTTAGATCCACAGGAGTTTTCGTGTCTGACAACAAGCTCGTCGCGCAGAAGCGCACG
>DASYGI010000366.1:0-15550 GCA_035999925.1 Pedococcus sp. | reverse complement strand
GTGGCGCACTCGAGCAGCCTCACCCGGTTACGGGCAGCGTCGGCGCGTAGCGCCTTCCCCTCGTCACGGGACACCGTGGTCACCACCTTGCATAAACGGAGTCGTCCTCCGTATAGTACGACGAAGCGGAGGGTGTCTCCGATTTCCTTCTTCCCAACGACGCGGAGGAGGCCTCCGCTTCCACGCCATCATAACTCGCCCTGTCGGGAAGGACTCCCAACCCATGAGTTCCACTTCTGTCTCGGCCACGCCCACTCGGACCTGGCTCACCCTTGCCGTCGTCCTGACGACCCAGATGATGATCGTCCTCGACTCGGCGATCGTGAACATCGCGCTGCCCGACATGCAGCAAGCCCTGCACATCGCTCCTGCCAGCCTCTCGTGGGTGGTGAACGCGTACACCCTCGCCTTCGGCGGACTGCTCCTGCTGGGCGCCCGGGCCGGGGACTTGTTCGGTCGCCGGACGGTCTTCGCCGTGGGCATGCTCCTGTTCACCGCCGCGTCCCTGCTCGGTGGCTTCGCCGATGTCGGCGCCCACCTCTTCCTGGCCCGCGCGGCCCAGGGCGTCGGTGCCGCGCTCGTCGCGCCGTCCGCGCTCGCCATCCTCATGGGGCTCTACCCCGAGGCCAGGGACCGCACCCGCGCCATCGGCTACTACACGATCGTCTCGGCCAGCGGGGCGGCCGTCGGGCTCATCGCCGGTGGCCTGCTCACGTCGTATGCCTCCTGGCGTTGGGTCATGTTCGTCAACGTGCCCATCGGTCTGGTCGTCCTGGCGGTGTCCCGGATCGCCCTGCCGACCAGCCGTTCCCAGCACGGTCGGATCGACGTGGCGGGGAGCCTGCTGTCGACCCTCGGGATGACGGCCCTGGTCTATGGGTTCATCCGAGCCGCTTCCGACGGGTGGGGCAACGCCGTCGCGCTGGCGTCGTTCGGCGCAGCCGTCGTGCTCATGGCCGTCTTCGTCGCGGTCGAGCGCAGCGTGGCCCACCCGATCACGCCGCTCCACCTGTTCGCCGACCGCGAGCGTGCCGGCGCCTATGTGGCTCGGCTGCTGCTGGTGGCGGGGAGCATGGGCGCCTTCTTCTTCCTGAGCCAGTACTTCCAGCTGGTACTCGGCTGGTCGCCGGTGCGGGCCGGGCTCGCCTTCGTACCCTTCCCGGTTTCGGTGTTCGTCAGCTCCCAGCTCGCGACGCGGCTCCTGGTACCCCGCTTCGGCGGCCGCGTGGTGATGCTCGTCGGGATGGCTCTGTCCGCGGTGGGGCTGGTGATGCTGACCCGGGTGTCGGTGGGCACTACGTATGCCGAGCTGGTCGGATCGATGGTCGTGTTCGCCCTCGGCAACGGCAGCGCCTTCGTGCCGCTGACGGCATCGGGCATGGCCCGCGTGCCGGCGCACGAGGCCGGGATCGCCTCAGGCCTGGTCAACGTGACCCAACAGCTCGGTGGGGCGGTCGGCCTTGCGGTGCTCGTCACGGTGTTCGCCACCGCAGGTCCCGGGGCGGCCGCGGGTCCGCACGCCTCGCTGCAGGCCAAGCAGCTGTTTGTGCTCGGAGCCGGTCGGGGGTTCGCGGTCGCCGCGGCGCTCGTCGTGTTGGGGGTGCTGCTCGTGCTCGCGATGACCAAGCCGCGGGTCAGGCCCGCGGCCACCGTTCCCGTCGAGACCAGAGTGCTGGAGCCGGCGGCCTAGGAGGCGTCGCGCAGTCTGTCCCGGCTCCGGGCCTCAGCCTCGAGCGCGACCACGACCTTGGCGTAGTCCAGGTCTGTGAACTGCCAGATCTGCTCCCAGCACGAGACTGTGAAGCCGATGACGTAGTCGCCGATGGCGCTGCCGATCGGGCGGCCGCTGCGGTCAGTGATGACGTAGCGGCCCGCTCGCGTCGGCCGGAACCGGGGAGAGCTGCCCAGGTCGTCGACCAGCTCGAGGTGGGCGACCCTGTCATCGTCCGAGGCGGACGCCAGGTCGCTCTCGTGGTCTCGGGGTGCGGCCACGGAGGCGAGCTCATCGAGGAGCTGCTCCTGCGTGGTCCGGGGGTCGGACCTGACATCGGTCGGACTCGGTGGGATGGTGCGTGCCTTCTGAAACATTCGGACCCTGCGTCCAAGTGCCGGCATAGCGAGCCTTTCGCGGTCTCGAGCGTCATCAAAACGTCTCGTGAGCGTAAGCAAATGGTAAAAGTCAGGTAAAAGTCAAGCATTTAGTCGAGTCGCGCCTAGTCCTTTCGGCCGATGGGCTGCCAAAAACCGCGCAAAAGACCCGTATCGGGCTGACGAAGCGCCACGGGGGAGGCGTGTCCTCTTTGCCAAACCCTGAACAACTTTGGGCCGTTCGCGACTTTTGCGGCCATAACCGGCTCCACGATGACTCGTTGGCCACAGTGGGTGGCCACGCCGGTCGCCCTCCCCGAACGAAGGGCCCCTCGTGATCTCCGACAAGTCCAGAACCACGATGTTCCCGCGGGCTGGCCGCGCTCTGGCTGTCCTCGGCGCCGTCGCTCTGGCCGCGGCACTCGTGCCGACAGCCGCCCAGGCCTCAGGTCTGGGTGCCTCTGACCCCTCAGACATCCTCAGCCACCCCTACCGGCACGGCGTCGTGCCGACCACCACGGCCGCTGTGCCCAACCTCGGCCTCAACAACCTGCGCTATGGCGGCGGGACCAGTGGCGTCGGCGTGACCACCGGCGCCCCCAAGGTCTACCTCGTATTCTGGGGCTCGCAATGGGGGACGCAGGGCTCCGACGCGAAGGGCAACGCCACCTTCACCGGTGACCCGCAGAACACAGCGCCGATCTTGCAGGGATTCTTCAAGGGGCTGGGCACCAGCGGAGACTCGTGGTCAGGGGTCATGACGCAGTACTGCGAGGGCGTGGCTTCGGGGAGCACGAGCTGCCCCAGCGGATCCACGCATGTCGGGTACCCCACCGGTGGCGCGCTGGCCGGTGTCTGGGCAGACCCCTCCGCTGCCGCCCCGGCGCAGGCAACCGGGAACCAGATCGGTGCCGAGGCAGTCAATGCCGCAGGCCACTTCGGCAACACCACGGCCGCCTCCAACCGCAACGTCCAGTACGTCGTGCTCTCGCCCACGGGCACCCACCCCGACGGGTTCAACACGACGACGTCGCAGTTCTGCGCCTGGCATGACTACACCGGTGACACCAGCCTGTCCGGCGGAGCGCCGGGCTCGCCGTACGGGCCGCTGGCCTTCACCAACGAGCCGTACGTCACCGACATGGGCTCGAGCTGTGGCTCGAACTTCGTCAACGCCGGCCCCGGCGGAGTCACCGATGGGGTGACGATCGTGGAGGGCCACGAGTACGCCGAGACGATCACCGACCAGTTCCCCGCCGGCGGTTGGACCGACCTGACCGGCTACGAGAACGGTGACAAGTGCGCGTGGATCTCTTCGGGCCAGGGCGCGTCGCAGAACATCACGCTCAGCACCGGGAGCTACCCGGTGCAGTCGACCTGGGCCAACGACTTCAACGGCGGCCAGGGCGGGTGCGAGGTCACCCACCCCACCGTCAGCTGACCCGGCTCGTCCTCACGAGCGGATCCCGTGCCCCGCGCAGCCTGCTGCGCGGGGCACGGCCCTGAGCGCGACGTCGACCCCGACGGCGCTCGCGCCCCAGATCCCACAGGTAGTGGTCGAAGTCGACCTCCATGGTGTGCCGGGCGGAGGCATAGAACTGCCGCTTGTTTCGGGCGTGGTCCTTCACCATCTGGGCGCGTACCTCGCCCGGAGGCGGGGCGGCATACCGGCCCGTGAGGAGGTCCGCCACCCAGGCGCTCTGCGCCTCAGCCAACGGCATGACCGCCCCGACGGGCTGCAGCAGCCCGATGAAGTAGAGCCCGGGCAGGTCTGGATGGATGACCCGCTTCCACAGCGGGAGGTCGTTGTCGCGCGCCGTGACCAGGCTGGGGTCCAGGAACGGGAAGGTCACCCGGTAGCCCGTCGCCCAGACGACCAGGTCCGCGCGGGTGCTGGTGCCGTCGACGAAGACGACCCGCTCGCCGTCGAAGCGCTCGATGCCCGGTCTAGGGGTGATGGTCCCGGCCGCGAGCCGGTCCCGGATCAGCTCGGACTGGACCGGGTGGGACTGACCCGGGCGATGCGGTGGCTTCGGCAGGCCGTACTTGGTCAGGCTGCCCGAGGCGGTGGCGCCGACCCAGAGCCGAGCCCCGGTGACCCACCACGGCAGCCAGCCCGGCAGCGCCACCTGGTCCGAGGGTCGTCCGAACAGGATCTTCCTCAGGACGTGCTGGGTCCTGCGGACCGAAAGTGTGGTGCTGTGTGCGACGGTGGACGACACGACCGCGATGTCCAGGGCGGAGTTCCCCATGCCCACCACCACGACATCGCGGCCGGTCAGCTGCGCGGCCGAGCGGTAGTCGTGGGCGTGGATCTGTTCGCCGTCGAAAACCCCCGGGTATGCCGGGTCCGGCCAGCGGGCATCCCAGTGGTGCCCGTTCGCGACCAGGACCGCCGCGTAGTTCTCGGTGCGCGTCCCGTCGGCCCCGGTCACCCGCACGTCCCACGTTCCGTCCACGGCGCGGGTGACCTGCTCAACGGTCGTGTCGAAGGTGATGGTGGAGCGGAAGCCGAAATGGTCCACGTACTGCTCGAAGTAGGCCCGCACCTGGTCGTGCCGCGCGTATGGGGAAGCTCGGGCGGCATCGGCAGATCGGAGAATGCCATCCGCGGACACGACGTGTTGATCTCCAACGTCTCGTAGCAGGCCGACTGGCCGTTCGGGTTGTCCAGCACCCAGTTCCCGCCGACCACCGGACCCTTCTCGAAGCAGTCGAACGGGACCCTGGAGGTGTACAGCGCCTTGGCTGCGGCGAGGCCGCAGGACCCGGCCCCGATGACGCAGACCCGGGGCAGCGACTCGTCCGGCTCGATGGGGGCCGCGACGGGTGCGGCGCGGTGCGCCGGCTTGACGAAGTAGGGCACCAGGCGATCATGACGCAAGAGCCATCCGGGTGCCCAGCAGTCATCTGGGGGCCGAGCGCTGAGGGCCCGTCGAATTTCGACGCGCGGCGCGGCCCGAGTCGAGATATAACGACGTGGGCTTTGACCCAGATCGGGCGGCCCAGAGGGAGGGTGCATGTTCAAGGGACGAAGGCGTCTTGCATTGGCGGTTCCAGCTCTGGTGGCTGGGCCGCTCATCCTTTTCTCCATGCCTGGCGCGACCGCGGCGCCTGGGGGGAACGGTCACAAGCACGGACACGAGGTCGGCTACGACGGTGGCCCGGCACGAGCGGGGGATGACGGCCAGGCCGTGATCGACCGTGCCCAGCAGTACAGCCAGCAGCGCACGGCACCCGGCACCAGCGTCTCAGCCGGAGCCTTGACCGCAGCCCGGGCGCAGGCTGCGGCCATGAAGCTGCGACCGGGGAGCTGGGTCGAGCGCACCACCGCTCCGTTCCAGGCGGAGCCGGCGGGCTACACCGATCCGTTCTGGTCCAACGCCGGTGCCGGTTTCGGGATCACCGGTGGGCGCGTCACGGCCCTCGCCACGGACCGCAAGGTCATGTATGCCGCGACCGCCGGCGGTGGCGTCTGGGTGAGCAACAACCAGGGAACGCAGTGGACCCCGCTGTCCGACAGCCAGCCGTCCCTGTCCACCGGAGCGCTGGCGGTCAACCCCGCGGACAGCTCGGTGTGGATCGGCACGGGTGAGGCGAACACCAACCAGGACTCCTACCTCGGGGTCGGGGTCTACCGTCAGCAGACCAACGGACACGGTGGACCCAAGGGGGCTCCCACCCTCGTCGGCGGGTCGGCTCTGCTCGACCACCAGGTCTACCGGCTGCTCGTCGACGGTCCCTCGGTGTTCGCGGCCACCAGCCAAGGGCTCTACCGCACCTCGGCTGACGGCCGTGGCTCCTGGACGCGGGTGCTGGCACCGACCGCGGTCCAGTCGGCCTACGTCAACCACATCACCGACGTCGCCGTGAAGCCGGGAACGCACGGTCAGTCGCTGGTCGCCGTCAACGGCTACCGGTCCGGCAGCACCGACAACGGCATCTTCGCCAGCAGTGACGGCGGGACCACCTGGGCCCCGGTGACGCCTACCGGCGCCCTCGACGGCACCGACATCGGCCGCACCACCTTGGCGTATGCCGGCGACGGACGGCTGTACGCCCTGATCGAGTCGCCGGCATACATGGTGTCGGGCCAGGACCCCAGCGGGTCAGCGACCGTCCTGAAGGGCTTCTACGTGTCCAAGAGCGGCAGCGCGGCCGGCCCATGGACCCTGCTTGCCGACTCGACCAAGCTGCAGAACTCGGGATCGGCCTTGAGCAAGGCGAGCTCGCCGGGCTACAACGTCGGTGTCCAGGCCTGGTACAACCAGGCCTTGGCGGTCGACCCGGCAGACCCGAACACGGTGTTCGTGAGCCTCGAGGAGGTCTTCAAGACCACCGACGGCGGCGCGACATTCACCACGGCCAGTCCCTACTGGGACTACGGCCTGGCCTGCGGCACCACCTGCCCCAAGACCACCCACCCCGACCAGCACGCCTTGGCGCTGGCCGGTGGACGGGTGATCATCGGCAACGATGGCGGCGCCTTCTCCCGCCCCGAGTCCGACACCGGGTACGGGGACTGGACGAGCCTCAACGCCACCCTGCACGACCTGCAGTTCTACGACGCGAGCGCCGGCCAGAGTGGCGCGACCAAGAGCCAGGTGTCGTACTGGGGGGGCCTGCAGGACAACGGGACCGCTTTCGTTCCGTCGAGCGGCACGTCGATCGAGCCGGTGGGAGGTGACGGTTTCGACGTGATCGTCGACCCCGCGAACGCCCAACGCGCAGTGGGGGAGTACACCTACCTCACCACCTACAGCACCACCGATGGCGGCCACACCCTCACGAGCATGAGCCCGTCGTGTCTGGGTCAGCAGACGGTGTACGGGACACAGCGTGCCGACTGCGACCCCAACGCCAGGTTCGCGGCCCCGCTGGCCGGCGACCCCGGCAACGCCAACCACTGGGTGGCCGGAGGTCGCTACGTGTGGGACACGACAAAGGGTTGGAGCACGACCTGCGACCCACGGACGACGTCGTGTGACTGGACCCAGCAGTTCGACCTCGGGGCGAACAACGCGGCCACTTCCGTCAACACCGCCAACGGTGTGACGTATGCGGCCTGGGTGGGCGGGGGCGGCAACCCCAGCCCGACCTTCACCCGCGGCATCGCCACCAACGCCGGCGGCACGTGGCACCAGCTCGACGTGTCGAGCCTGCCGAACCGGTTCATCGCCGGGGTCAGCGTCGACCCGGCCAACGGTAACCACGCCTTCGCGATCTTCAACGGGTACTCCCGTCGGTGGATCGACGGCGCGGGCCAGGGCATCGTCTTCGAGACCAAGGACGGCGGTGCCACGTGGCGCGACCTGTCGGGCAACCTGCCCGACGCGCCGGGTGACGCCCTGGTCATCGCCGGCGGGAAGCTCGTCCTGGGTACCGATGTCGGGGTCTTCGCGGCCGACCTGTCTGCTCCGACCAGCTGGTCTCGGCTCGGCAGCGGCCTGCCGAACGCTCCGGTGAACAACCTGACGCTCGCCCCCAACGGCGACGTCGTCGCCGCAACCCATGGGCGCGGGATCTGGACGTTCACCCCGTAGCGCTGGCACACGGCAGCACACGGCGGCCCCGGCTCTCGTCACGAGAGCCGGGGCCGTCGTACACCTCTTCGCCGCGGTACCGGTCGGCGAGCGCAAACCGTCCTGGGGTCCAGGATCTGTAGCCGGGTCCATCCACTCGAAGCGGGTGCTCAGCTATACCGGGACACCACCGCCGACTCCAGATTTCATGCGGGAGCCACCGCATGGTCTGCGGCGGGCTCCTCGACTCTGTTGCCGTCCCAGCGCGGTCGCCACCGCACGTGGACGAGGTCCTCCGCTGCGTCCCGCAGCATCGAGAGGCGCGGGGGAATCTTGTCCGTCCTCGAGGTGGGTGGGCGCCGTCGGCCGGCCTGCCAGGGCAGCGGCCACTGAGCGCCTGGGCCCTGGTAACCCTGTTCCGCAGCGGCATGCAACGTCCATTGCGGGTTGTAGAGGTGGGTGCGGCCCAGGGCGCACAGGTCTGCCCGTCCGGCCAGCAGGATCGAGTTGACGTCGTCATACGACGAGATCGCACCCACCGCGATGACGGCAACGCCCGCCTCACGAGCCACCTCATGCCTGATCTTGTCCGCGAAGGGCGTCTGGTAGGAGCGCCCGAACGCCGGCTTCTCGTCCTTCGAGACCTGGCCCGACGACACGTCTATGGCCGCCGCGCCGTGGGCGATGAAGGCGCGGGCGATCTCCACGGAGTCGGCGTCGGTGTTGCCGTCGGGCATCCAGTCGGTGGCCGAGATGCGGACGGTCACCGGGATGTGATCGGGCACCTCCTGGCGCACCGCGTCGAAGACCTCGAGCGGGAATCGGAGCCTGTTCTCCAAGGAACCGCCGTACTGGTCGTTCCGATGGTTGGAGACCGGAGACAGGAACGACGAAAGCAGGTATCCGTGCGCCGCGTGCAGCTCGATCAGGTCGAAACCCGCCTCGACGCCTCGGTGAGCGGCTTCGACGAAGTGGCGAACCACCTCCTTGAGGTCCTGCTCGGTCGCCTCTCTCGGGACATGGCAGCCCGCACCGTACGGAAGGGGCGAGGGCCCGACGACCTCCCAGTTGCCATCGGCGAGGGGTTCGTCCATGCCCTCCCACATGAGCTTGGTCGACCCCTTGCGCCCGGAGTGCCCCAGCTGGAGTCCGATTCGTGCGGTGGACTGGCCGTGCACGAAGTCGACGACGCGCTTCCAGGCGTCGCGCTGCTCGTCGGTCCACAGGCCGGGGCATCCAAGCGTGATCCGGGCCTCCGGGGAGACGCACGTCATCTCGGTCATCACCAAGCCTGCCCCACCCAAGGCCTTCGAGCCGAGGTGCACCAGGTGGAAGTCCGTCGGGACACCGTTCTCGGCGACGTACATGTCCATGGACGAGAGCACGATGCGGTTCTTGAGCCGCAGCGGGCCGATGTCGACCGGCTGGAACATCGCAGGGGCGACCTCGACCGAACCTTGAGAGCGCGCGAACTCGGCCTCCATGCGCGCGGCGAAACCTGGGTCGCGGTCCTTGAGGTTCTCGAAGGTGATGCGGCGCGACCGCGTGATGAGGTTGAAGACGAACTGTGCCGGGTCCTGGTCGGCGTACATGCCGATGTTCTCGAACCACTCCAAGGATGCTTGGGCAGCACGCTGGGTCGACTCGACCACAGGCTTGCGTTCCATCTCGTAGGCCTCGAGGGCCGCTTCGACGCTGGGGTTCTCATGCAGGCAGGCCGCCAGCGCCAGGGCGTCCTCCATGGCCAGCTTCGTGCCGGAACCGATCGAGAAATGCGCCGTGTGGGCTGCGTCCCCGAGCAGCACGACATTGTCGTGGTGCCACGTCTCGTTGCGGACGGTGTGGAAGTTCAGCCACTTGGAGTTGTTGGTCAGGATGCGGTGACCACGCAGCTCATCGGCGAAGATCTCGGCGATGCGCTCCACGGCATACTCGTCCGACTCACCGGGCGGAAACACGGTGTCCTCCGTGCAGTCAAGACCGGCCCGCCGCCAGACATCCTCGTGCATCTCCACGATGAAGGTGGAGCCGGTGTCGGAGTAGGGGTACCCGTGGATCTGCATGGTGCCCCACTCCGTCTGCTTGACGAAGAACTGGAACGCCTCGAACACCAGGTCGGTGCCGAACCAGATGTACTTGTTCTGACGCCTGTCGAGCGTCGGCCGGAAGCTGTCGACGTACTTCGCGCGGACCGTCGAGTTGAGGCCGTCGGACGCGACGACGAGGTCGAAGGACGCTCGCAGGTCGTCCGGGTCCGGCGCCTCCGTGCGGTAGTGCACGGTGACGCCGAGATCCCTCACCCGCTCCTGAAGGATCCGCAGGAGGTCCTTCCGAGCCATGGCAGCGAAGCCCTGGCCGCCCACGGTGAACTCGTTCCCGTTCACGTCGACGTCGATATCGGTCCAGCGGGCGAAGCTACTCGCCATCTGCTGGTAGATCTCGACGTCGGCCGTCTCCACAGCGCCAAGGGTCTCGTCGGAGAAGACCACGCCGAATCCGAACGTGTCGTCGGGCGCGTTCCGCTCCCACACCGTGATCTCGTGTCGGGGGTCGAGCTGCTTCATCAACGCGGCGAGGTAGAGGCCACCGGGGCCACCGCCGGCAATCGCGACCTTCACTTGGCTGCCTCCAGGGCCTGACGCAGCCGGAAGTGCTGCAGCTTGCCGCTGGCGTTACGAGGGAGCGCGTCGACGAAGCGCACCTCTCGCGGGTACTTGTACGGTGCGATCTGAGTCTTCACGAAGTCCTGGATCTCCTTGGACTTGGCTGGGCCGCCCGCGACGCCCTCCCTGAGGACGACGAAGGCGCACACGATCGACCCGCGCTCGGGATCGGGCTTCGCCACAACGGCACACTCGACGACATCCGGGTGGTCGTCCAGGGCGGCCTCGACCTCCGGTGCACCGATGTTGTATCCCGACGAGACGATCATGTTGTCGGTGCGGGCGCAGTAGAAGAAGTAACCGTCAGCGTCGACCCTGAAGGTGTCGCCGGTGACGTTCCACCCGTTCACGACGTAGTCCATCTGGCGGGCGTCATCCAGGTAGCGGCAGCCCACGGGGCCTATGACGGCGAGCCGGCCCTCCTCCCCTGGCGGCACCGGTTCGCCGTCGGCTCCGAGGATGGTGGCCCGGTAGCCGGGGAGCGGCTTGCCAGTGGCCCCGGGTCGTGTCGGATGTCCCACGGTGGAGATGAAGATGTGAAGCATCTCGGTGGCACCGATGCCGTCGATGACCTCCAGCCCGATGGCGTCGCGGATCTCCTCCCACACGCCCAGCTGGATGTGTTCACCCGCGCTGACCGCGGCCCGCAGCTGCTTGAGCTGCTCGACCTTGCCGGCCTTGACGATCTGCTTGTATGCGGTGGGCGCGGTGGCCAGGACGGTGACCTTGTGCTCGCCGACCAGATCCGCGAGCTGCCCCGGAGTCGCCATCTCGGTGAGCAGGGAGCACGCGCCCGCACGCAGGGCGAACACCACCAACATCCCGAGACCGAAGGTGAACGCCAGCGGCGCCGTGCAGGCAACCACGTCCCCCGGGCCGAGCCGGAGCTCCCGGCCGAAGGTGTTGTCGATGGACAGGATGTCGCGGTGGAAGTGCATGGTGATCTTCGGGACGCCGGTGCTGCCGGAGGTCGGCCCGAGCAGGGCGACGTCGTCCGCTGCGGTCTCCACTGCGACGAAGGCGCCCGACTTGCGCTCGGCACGATGTACGAGATCGTCCGTGCCCGCGCCGTAGGTCACGATCGTCAGATCTGGAGCCGAAAGCTCCTTCACTGCGACGACATCGTCGGCGAAGCGGTGGTCGACGAGGGCGATCTGGGGCCGCGTCCTTGCCACGATGGGTTCGAGCTCCCGAGCCCGAAGGGCAGCCATCGTCGTGACCACGACGCCACCAGCCTTGAGGACCCCCAGCCACGCCGCGACCGTCCACGGGTTGTTCGGCGAGCGCAGCAGGACGCGGTTGCCGGGCACGAGGCCCAGGTCCTCGACGAGCACCTGCGCCACTTGGTTGGAACGGCGGCGCAGCTCGCCATACGTCCACACGCTCCCGTCAGGACTCCGGAGCGCGGGAGCGTCGTCACCGAACCGCCGAGCAGGTTCGTCGACGAGCTCGACCGCAGCGTTGAGCCGTTCTGGGTACTGCAGGGCGTCCGTGGTGAACTCGATGGTTGGCCACAGCGGCGCCGGAGGTAGGTGGTCGCGGGCAAAGGTGTCCACGTGGGCGCTCGTCGAGAGATCCATCATCGTGCTCCGTTGTCTGGGCGGATCATGCCCTCTTGGAGGACGGTGGCCAGGTGCCGACCGTCCGGGGTGAAGAAGCGGCCGCGCCCGAGACCGCGACCCGACGCGGCCGATTCCGCGTCCTGGGTGTAGAGCAGCCATCCCTGGAGCGCCGACGACGGCGAGCGATGGAACCACATCGCATGGTCCAGGCTGGCCGTGACGAGCCCCGGCTCAGCCCAGGGGAGGCCGAGGACTCTGAGAACAGGCTCGAGAATCGTGTAGTCGCACACATACGCCAGCGCTGCCAGGTCGCGCTGCTCGTCCGTGAGACCCGAAACCGGGCGAAGCTCGTCGAACGGCTTGACCCACAGTGCCTGCTGCGGAACCCGCTCGCCCTCGATGTCGACATACACCGGTCCGGGGACGTGCCGCATGTCGAAGCTGCGGCCAGCGCTCCAGTAGGCCTTGGACTGCTCCGTCATCGTCGTCGCGCCTCCCGGCTCGACGGGCTCGAGGTAGGACGCCGAGCTGGGCAGCGTCTCCGGAGCAGGTATGCCGAGCGGCGCCACGGGCGCGAACTCCTGCGCTCCAGGGTCGCCGGCCGCGAAGCCGGCCAGGCAGACGTACACGGGTTTGTCGTTCTGGTAGCCACGCACCTGACGGGTCGAGTAACCACGCCCGTCGCGCAGCAGCTCAACCTCGTACACCACCTCCTGCCCGATGTCGACAGGCCTCATGAAGTAGCTGTGCATGGAATGCATGACCTTGCCGTCCGTGACCGACCGCATCGCGGCAGCGGCTGCCTGCGCGACCATGTCGCCGCCATACGCCTTGGGCCAGGGGCAGGGCTGGCTGACCCCGGCGAAGGCCAGGTCGAACCGTGTCGGCTCCCGCTCGGTGAGCTCCAGCGCCGCGGTCAGGACGGCGGAAGTACCGTGGCTCACGGCCGGTTCGTCCAGTCCTTGAGGTCTGCGTCCCCGACCTCGGGAAGGTTGACGACGATGTTCTCGGGAGTGCGCGTGGTCATCCACGTCAGCGGGTTGTTCCTGTCCAGGTTGCACTCGACGTGTGGCATGAAGGGTGGCACGAAGACCCAGTCGCCCTCCTGCATGTCGAGGTAGTCCTGGAAACGCTCGCCGAAGTAGATGCGGGCTCGCCCCGACAGGACGTACCCGCCGGTCTCGGCTTCACCGTGGTGATGCGGCACCGAGCGGTAACCGCCCTCGTTGTGGACCTTGCCGAACCACAGCTTCGTGGCGGGCGTGTGCTGGATGCTGACACCGGAGATGCGGGTCGCGCCGGACGACTGGCCGGTGTTCCCCACCTCCTCGCCCGCTCGCGTCACGATCGGCACGACCAACCCCGACGGGCCGGCATACATGGTGTTGTCGCCCTCGAGGACGTAGCTGCTGAAGTCGGGCTCCATGAATCTCTCCTGGGAGTCTCAGTTGGTGAAGCGGACGGTGTTGCGGAGCATGCCGATGCCGGCGATCTCGGTCTCGACGACGTCGCCGTCCGCGAGGAAGCGCCGAGGGTCACGGGCGACCCCGACCCCACCCGGAGTGCCAGTCAGCACGAGATCGCCCGGCCGCAGCATGGTGAACGTCGAGATGTACGACAACAACGTGGCGGCGCCGAAGACCAGCGTCCTGGTGTTGGCCTGCTGGACCACCTCGCCGTTGACCCGGCACGAGATGTCCAGCCCGGCTTCCGGGTCGACCTCGTCCGGTGGCACCACGACCGGTCCCACCGGCGTCGAGCCGTCCCACGCCTTGCCCTGGAACCACTGCAGCGTGCGGTACTGCCAGTCGCGCACCGAGATGTCGTTGGCCACCGTGTAGCCGGCGATGGCCGCGGCCGCCTCGTCCGTCCCGACGCCGCGGATCTCAGCGCCCACAACGACGGCCAGCTCGGCCTCCCAGTCGACCTCGAGGCCCTTGGGCAGGACGATGTCGTCCTCGGGCCCGATCAGGGTGTCCGCGTACTTCGCGAACAACGTCGGGTACTGAGGCAGCGGCCGCCCCGTTTCCGTGATGTGGTCGGCATAGTTCAGCCCGCAGCAGATGACCTTGCTGGGAGGGGGCAGGGGGTGACGCACCGATGCCAGCCTCACCACGCCTCCCGACTCCACTCTATTGCGCTTACGTCACGATCGTCGCAGATTTGCCATAGACTGACAAGAGGCCGAGCGGCCCGCCCGACACGAAGGAGAGCGACGTGACTCCCGTTCCGATCAACCCAGCCGAACTCCCCACGCCCAGTGGGTACTCGCATGGGACCCTGGCCGGGAACACTCTCTATCTCGGTGGACAGACCGCGCTGGACGCCGACATGAAGATCGTCAGCGGAGGGATCGTCGAGCAGTTCCGCCAGGCTTTCAGCAACGTGCTTGCCACTCTCGCCGCCGCTGGTGGGCGCCCTGAGGACCTCGTCAGCGTCACGATCTACCTGACCGACATCCCGGACTACCAGGCTCATGGCAAGGAGATCGGGCGCGTCTGGCGAGAGCTGGCGGGGACGACCTACCCCGCCATGGCCGGGATCGGCACCACGGCCCTCTGGCAGCCCCAGGCGCTCATCGAGATCATGGGCGTCGCGGTCATCCCCGACGAGCGGTTAGCCGTCACCCAGAGCTAGTCGAGGTGGGTGGCGTACTGGCGGGCAGGCACCTCAAGCACTGCCTGCAGTCTCGCGAACAACGCAGCCGCAGCCACGCTCTTCCAACCAGCTGGGAGCAGCCCCGTGGGCAGGCCTGGATCCAGGTACGGTAGCTGCCGCCACGAGGTCAGCAGCCGAACGTAGTCAGCGAAGACCTCCATCTGCTCGTGTGGCTCAGGGGCCTGCTGCCACCGAGCCAGGAGGGGCTCATAGGCACTGATGAACTCCTCATACCTGGCATCGATGCCCTTCAGGTCCCACCACTGCCCCACCAGAGTGTGAAGATCGCCGAAGCCCAGGTGGTCGGCATGAAAGAGCTCGACATAGCGATCCAGTCCATCGCGCTTGAGCACCAGCTGTGCGGCCCCTGCCGCATGGGACGGCGCCACCCATGTTCCCGACGCGATGGTCGCGAAACCTAGCCAAGACAGGCGCGTTCGCAACGCATGCCTTCGCTCGCGCTCGGACTCCGGCACGGAGAAGACGGCGATGACCCAGTCCGACTCCTGATGTTCCGCGCGGCTGAAGATGCGCTGATCCCCCTCAGCCAGGACGCTGAAGCCATACTCCGAAAGGGCGTAGCCAGCGGCGCCGTCGCGCTTCTCGCTGACGACGAACCCGTTCTTCTTGAGCCGGGCGACCAACGAACGCACGGCTTGGGCCTCGACACTCACACATCCCATGAGGTCGATGAGCCGGCCGACGCTGATCCAGCCGCCGAGCTCGCGGACGTACAGGCCGAGAACCGTCAGCAACAGGGCACGTGGCGACGGCGGCTGCAGAGCATCACCGGCCGACGTCATGGGCGGAAATCTAGCCGTGACCGGTCGCGCCATGGCATCCGGCACTCCGCCGGGCCTGAAGGTGACAAGGCTACGCACGGTCGTCAAGGCGGTCGCGACCTCGGGCTGAGCAAGTCAGGTGAAGCTGATCTCCGCCGTGGTCGCCGTGCCAGCCGTGCGCCCTGGGGCGGTGTGGTACTTCCAGTAGAGGTTGGTGTGGGCGATGACTTTCTCGGGGGACGGGGCACCGAACGACGACAGGTCCTCGGTGGTGT
>DASYGI010000365.1:0-8619 GCA_035999925.1 Pedococcus sp. | reverse complement strand
GCGAATCGCCGAGAACTCGCGGTCGGCCAGCTCAAGGAGTCCGGCGGCGAGGGTGAAGCGCCGGTCCAGGTCGGGGACATGCTCCTGGGGGACCGATCCCTTGTACCGCACGTCGTGCTCGAACTCGGCCCAGGCGTGCTGCAGGATCGTCCTGACCTGCACCGAGGCGCTACGTCCGCCCAACGACTCGTATGCCGCGTTGAGACCCTTCACCGGGTCCGGCCCGACGAGCAGGTGGCGGCTGGCGTAGCCGAAGCGACCCTGGCTGGCCGTCTCCTGACCCATGTCGCGGTCGTCGAACACGCTCAGCTGGTCGGCCAACAGGTCTGCCACCGCGGCTACGTCGCCGCGTAGGTAGGTCACGACCCGAACGCCGATCTGGTCGGTGATGTCGGTCAACGGGTCCGGGTACACGCGCTCGCCGTCCAGGGTCCGCGCGGCCTTCCCAGCGAAGGAGGCCACGCTCTTGGTCCGCCCCGTCACGCTGACGTAGTTGATCCCGGCGTCGTCGAGCAGAGCGGTCACCAACGCAACGAACCGGTCCGTGACCTGCTGGAGCTCAGGTTGCAGTGCGGCATACCGCTGAACTGCCGTCCGGACGGCGTCGTCGTTGTCGCTCACGAACGACAGGCTAGGGCTACTGACCGGTCCGCCCGTCGATGCGCTCACGCAGGAGGTCGGCATGTCCGTTATGGCGGGCGTACTCCTCGATCAGGTGCACGAGCAGCTCGCGCAGCGAGATCGGGTCGCGGGTGGGGTGGGTGCTCATCAGGTCGAGGGTCGACGCCTCGGCGACGAAGTGCTCGGCAAAGGCCACTTCGCGGTGCCAGGACTCCCAGGCCTCGGTGACCACCTCAGGGTCGGCGACGGCTCCGTCGAAGTCGGCGCCCCGATCGTCGTCAGTGGAGTAGAGCCGGGGGATCTGCTCGCCCGCCATCGTGATCCGGAACCACACATGCTCGACCTTGGCGAGATGACGGACGAGACCCAAAAGCGACAAGGTGGACGGCTCGACAGAGCGCCGCGCGAGCTGCTCAGGATCGAGGCCGTCGCACTTCATCTCCAACGTCCTGCGCTGGTAGTTCAGGTATTCCAGCAGGGTCTCGCGTTCGCCCACCGGGCTAGGACCCTGATCTTGGCGCGGGTCGTCTTCGGGGTCGACCCACATGTCGGGGAACTGGGTGGCCTTGGAGGTCATGACCCGATCATGGCGGACCGGCATTGCCCGCCACGACCGGATTACCGTCAGTGCACGACGACCGGCGCGGCCACCTGGTCATCCAGCAGATGCGTGACCTCACGCCGTCGCGGGAGGAAGAGGGCTGGAACCAGAGTCAGCAGGACGAGTGTCGCGGCCACCCAGTAGGTCTTGGCAAAGGCCCCGGCGGCATCTGCCAGACCCTGGTTGAACACCGTTGAGCCGCCCATCTTGGCGATGGCCGCAGGCACGTGGTGCGTGCCGATTGCGGGCAGGGCGAGCTTGGACTCCTTGAAATGGTTGGTCAGCAGCACCGACATGACTGCCACGCCCACCGAGCTCGCGATCTGCTGGGTGATGTTCAGGAGGGTGGAGCCGCGCGCCACCTCGTGGCTGGTCAAGGTCTTCAGCGCGGTGGTGAAGATGGGCATCATGGTGCCGCCCATGCCCAGCCCCATGATGAACAGGATCACGATGATCGTGCTATAGGACGTCGTCGAGGTGAGCCGGGTCAGGGAGAACATGCCGCCACTGATCAGCACGAGTCCGAACGGCACGATGCGACCGACCGGGATCCGGTCCACGAGCGCGCCGGCAATGGGCATCGTCAGCATGGCGCCGAGGCCCTGGGGGGCCACGAGCAGGCCCGCGTTCAGGGTGGACTCGCCACGTACCTCCTGGAAGTACGTCGGAACCAACAGCAGACCGCCGAAGAAGGCCGCGGCGAACAGGAACATCGTCAACACCGAAACGGTGAGGTTGCGGTTGCGGAACAGCCGAAGGTCCAGCAGGGGGTGCTGCGGCCTGAACGAGTGGAAGACGAACGTCACCATCAGGACCAGGCCGATCAGCATGCTCACGTACACCTTGGGCGTGTTCATGGTGCCCTTCTCCGGGATCGAGGAGATGCCGAAGAGGAAGAACGCCAGCCCGGGGGACATCAGGGCGACGCCGAGCAGGTCGAGCGACTCTGACGGCTCGGTGTGGTCTCGGGGCAGCGCAAAGAACGCATAGGTCACAGCAATGACGCCCAGCGGCACGTTGATCAGGAAGATCCAGTGCCAGGAGTAGTGCTCGATCAGCCAGCCCCCGAGGATGGGTCCGCCGATCGGGCCCAGCAGCATGGGCACGCCGAGGATGGCCATCAGTCGACCCATGCGGGCCGGCCCCGCGGCTCTGGTCATGATGGTCATGCCCAGCGGCATGAGCATGCCACCGCCGAGGCCCTGCAGGACCCGGAAGCTGATCAGCATGTTGATCGACGTCGCCGAGGAGCACAGCGCGGATCCGGCTGTGAACAAGACGATGGCGAGCATGTAGAGGCGCTTGGTGCCGAACCGGTCGGCGGCCCAGCCGGTCAGCGGTATGACCGTGGCGAGGGCCAAGGTGTACGCGGTGACCGTCCACGCGACCGTCGAGTAGGCGAGGGGCTTGGTGGGGTCGCTGGCGAAGACCTGCTGGAACGTGGGAAGGGCCACGTTGACCACCGTGATGTCGAGGATCGACATGATCGCGCCGAGCACCACCACGCCGGCGATCTTCAGCACGGCGGCGTCGATCTTGTCCGGGTAGGTCACGGGAGCGGTGGCCGATGTGGATGCAGTCACAGGAACCTCCGATGGTCAGTTCGGACGCGCCCCCAAGACGTGTCCCCGGCGTTGAGGAAAAGGCTAACCCTGTGCACTGACAAGGGGCTCAACCTTTTCTAACGGTGCAGGTCAGCGGGCTCCCGCTGCCTCGAGTGCCGCGATGTCGAGCTTCTTCATGGTCATCATCGCGGCGAAGACGTTGGCCGCGCGGTCGGGGTCGCCGGAGGCGATCTCGTCCCAGTTCTCGGGGACGACCTGCCAGGACAGGCCGAACCGGTCCTTCAGCCACCCGCACGGACCCTCCTGGCCACCGTCGGCGGTCAGCGCGTTCCAGTAGTGGTCGATCTCGTCCTGGTCCTTGCAGTCGATCGTGATCGAGATGGCCTCGTCGAACGTGAACTGAGGACCGCCGTTGAGGGCGACGTAGGGGGTTCCGTCGAGCTGGAACGCGACCGTGAGGACGTCGCCGGCCCGATCCCCGGATCCCTCGGGGTAGTGCGCGACCGTGGTGATCGTGGAGTTGGGGAACACCGAGGTGTAGAACTCGGCGGCCTCTTGGGCCTGTCCGTCGAACCACAGACACGGGTAGGTGCGCGGCATCGTCGTCTCCTTCCGGGTCGGGCGCCTTCGCCCGGCATACGTCCACTGAGACTCGCGTCGAGGCCGGAACTCATCGCGGCGCATGCCGTAGCGTCGGCTGCGTGCCGGCCCTGCCTCCCACGCTCACCGAAGCGATGCAGCAGCTGTATGCCGCCGGGCCGGAGGAGTTCATGGCCGTCCGTCGCAACCTCGTGGCCCAAGCCCGGGCGGCGGGGGAGCGTGACCTGGCCGCTGAGCTCGGCGCGCTGCGCAAGCCCAGCGTCGCCGCGTGGGCGATCAACCAGGTCGCACGCAAGGCTCCTGGCGCGCTCGCCGACCTCGTCGGGCTGGGCGCGCGGATGCGCGATGCCCAGGGCCGCCTCGACACCGGCACGCTCACCGCACTGCGACCCGAGCGAGACCAGGCCGTACGACTCGCCGTGGAGGCTGCCGTGACCGTGGCGCAGACCGCCGGGCGGACACTGAGCCCGGCCGTCCGCGAGGACGTGCGAGCCACCCTGGTCGCCGCGCTCGCCGACCGCGGTGCGAGTGCCGCGGTGGCGTCGGGACAGCTCACCCGGGCCCTGTCCTACAGCGGTTTCGGTGACGTCGACCTCTCGGACGCCGTCGTCCGCACCGCCTCGGGCGCAATCCTCACGGTGCTGTCGGGGTCGGATTCGGGTTCGACGTCCCAGGGCCATCCCGACGACGTCATGGAGGAGCCCCAGTCGCCCGACCTCGACCAGTTGGAGCGAACGCTCGCTGATGCGGACACGCGGTTGGCTCAGGCGGAGCTGGCGGTCGACGAGGCCCGGACCCACGCGCAGGAGACCCGCGAGCGGCTCGAGGTCGTCGAGCGTCAGCTCGCCAAGGCACGCGAGGCGGACGAGCGCGCCCTGGAGGCGGTGACCGACGCGGTGCGCGCGCGCAAGGAAGCCGCGCGTGCACGGCATACGGCCCAGGAGGCGGTTACTGCGTGGCGCGAAAACCCCTGAGCCGCAGGCTGTTGCTGACGACGAAGACCGACGACAGCGCCATAGCCGCGCCCGCGATCATCGGGTTCAGCAGACCGAGAGCGGCCAACGGGATCGCGGCGACGTTGTAGGCGAAGGCCCAGAACAGGTTCCCTCGGATGATGCCCACGGTGGCGCGGGCCAAGCGGATCGCCTCGGGTGCGGAGCGAAGGTCGCCGCGCACCAGCGTGAGGTCGCTGGCCTGGATCGCGACGTCGCTGCCGGTCCCCATCGCCAGCCCGAGGTCGGCCTGGGCCAACGCTGCGGCATCGTTGACGCCGTCGCCGACCATCGCCACCGTCCGGCCCTGCGCCTGAAGGCCTTTCACCACCTCGACCTTGCCCTGGGGGAGCACGTCGGCGATGACCTCCTCGATCCCCACCTGCCGGGCGACCTCGGCTGCGGCGGCCTGGTTGTCACCGGTGAGCAGGATCGGGGTCAGGCCGAGTTCGCGGAGCTGCCGCACGGCTTCGGCCGAGGTCTCCTTGACCGTGTCCGCCACCGCGACCACTCCACGTGGCGCGCCGTCCCAGCCCACCACGACCGCGGTCGCGCCACGCTGCTGGGCTGCGCGCAGGGCCTGCTCGAGCTCCGCCGGCAGTGCCGTCGACAGGCTCGAGACCAGGGATGGTCGCCCGACGACGACGTGACGGCCTTCCACGATGCCTTCCACGCCGAGCCCGTCGCGGCTACGGAACTCATCGACCTCGGGCAGGCGGCCGACCGCTCGCGCGGCGGCCGCGATGGCCCGCGCGACGGGGTGCTCGGACGCCGACTCGAGTGCACCGGCCAGCCGGAGGACCGTGGCTGCGTCCTGGCCCTCGGCTGCCCCGACCTGCGCCAGAAGCATCTGACCCGTGGTGACCGTCCCGGTCTTGTCAAGCACGACGGTGTCCACCCGGCGGGTGGACTCCAGCACCTCCGGCCCCCTGATGAGGATGCCCAGC
This sequence comes from Pedococcus sp., assembly GCA_035999925.1. Lineage (GTDB taxonomy): Bacteria > Actinomycetota > Actinomycetes > Actinomycetales > Dermatophilaceae > Pedococcus. The sequence goes on along the minus strand of DASYGI010000365.1, from coordinate 3,293 downwards.
TGTGCCCCGCGGCCAGTGCCCACCATCAGCGCGGTCGGCGTGGCTAGGCCCAACGCACAGGGGCAGGCGACGATCAACACTGCCACTGCGGCGGTGAAAGCTGCGGTCCAGCCTCCGCCCAAGGCGAGCCAGGTCACCAGCGTGACCAGGGCCAGCGCCATGACAACGGGGACGAACACCGAGGAGACGCGATCGGCCAGGCGCTGCACCTGCGCCTTTCCGTTCTGGGCGTCTTCGACCAGGCGGGCCATCTGGGCGAGCTGGGTGTCGGTACCGACCCGTGTGGCTGCCACCACGAGCCGTCCGCCGACGTTGATGGTGGCGCCGACGACGTGATCCCCCGGTCGTACCTCCACGGGCGCGGACTCGCCGGTGAGCAGTGCCGCGTCAACGGCACTCGTGCCGGACACGACCACGCCGTCGGTGGCGATCTTCTCGCCAGGCCTGACGACGAACCTCACGCCCGCTGCCAGGTCCCTGATCGGGACCAGCTCCTCCCGGGCCTGCTCCCCTTCGCCGCGCAGGACCGTGACCTCCTTGGCGCCCAGCTCCATGAGCGCCCGAAGTGCGGCGCCCGAGCGTCGGCGGGCACGGGCCTCGGCATACCGTCCGGCGAGCAGGAAGGTGGTGACGACGGCAGCGGCCTCGAGGTAGATCTCCCCGGCGCCGAAGACGAGTGCGTAGAGGGACCAGCCGAAGGCAGCCAACGTGCCCATCGAGACCAGCGTGTCCATGGTGGTCTGCCCGTGTCGCAGGTTGAGCCAGGTGGCGCGGTGGAACGGCAGGCCCCCCCAGCCGACCACGGGCGTCGCAAACAGCAGTGACGCCCACTCCCAGCCGCGGAACTGCAGCGCCGGGACCATGGCCAGGAGGACGACCGGTGCGCTCAACGCCGCGGCGACGATGAGCCGGCGGCGCAGGTTGCTGTCAGGCCCGGCGTTGCCGGCCGGCTCGTCCTGTGGGTCCGCGTCGACGGGGTCCTCGAACGGGTTGCGGGCCACTGTGGCCGTGTACCCGGTGCGGCTCACCGTTTCGAGCAGGTCCTCCGCGGTGACCTCGGGTCCATAACGGACCTTCGCCCTCTCCATCGCGTAGTTGACGGTGGCCTGCACTCCCTCGAGCCGGTTGAGCTTCTTCTCGACGCGCGTCGCGCAGGAGGCGCAGGTCATGCCTGCGATCACGAGCTCGACCTCGCCAGCCCCAGTGCCCTGTCGCGGTGACGGATCGCTCATGGCGCCAGGCTGTAGTCGCCCGCCTCGTCGAGGGCGGCGCTCACGTCAGCGGGGGCGAGCACGTGGTCGGCCTCGACCTGGACGATGGAGGTCCCGCCAGGCGTGAGCTCGACCTGAACCGTGCTCACGCCGTCGATGGCCTGCAGCTCCTCGGTCACGGCGCTCGCGCAGTGCGCGCAGGTCAGGCCGACGACGTCGAAGGTCTGGGTGCTCATCTGCTCTCCTCGGGGTGTGGAAACGTTGGTGGAACCGTTGGTGGAAACATTGACTGGAAAGGCTTCTGGGGGGTTAGGAACGGACGAGTCTGGCGATCGCGTCGGACGCCTCGCGAACCTTGTCCTGCGCCTCGGGACCGCCTCGGCGTGCTGCATCGACGACGCAGTGCTCGAGGTGGTCCTCGAGGAGCTCGAGCGAGAAGGACTGGAGTGCCTTGGTGGCCGCCGAGACCTGGGTCAGGATGTCGATGCAGTACTTGTCGCCTTCAACCATGCGTTGAAGCCCCCTGATCTGCCCCTCGATGCGACGCAGCCGTTTGAGGTGGCTGTCCTTGTCGTCGTGGTACCCGTAGTGCGTCTCCTCCATGGCCATGACAACACCATACCCCCCTACGGTATTTCCTCAAGACTTGCGGAGCGCAAGGGCTCTACACAAAGGAACGTCCCGCTTCGCAGAGAGGTGATCTCTGCGAAGCGGGACGGTGGTATGCCGAGTGCGCGCCAGCGGTGCCGCGGCCAGCGGCGCGGGGCTCAGCGGCGCGGGGGTCAGCGGCGCGGGGATCAGCGCAGCGGGTTGAAGGGTGCCAGCGCGGCGACCTGCTTGCCGGTCACCATCGTCTCGGCGAGCAGGCGACCGGTGACGGGACCAAGGGTGATCCCCCACATGCCGTGACCGCCCGCGGCATACACCCGAGGGGACTTGGTCGCGCCGATCAGCGGCAGGCCGTCCACGGTGCACGGACGGGAGCCGACCCACTCGTCCTGACGGTTGTCGAGGTCCGCGCCGCGCAGGAGCGGGCGAGCCGCTTCGGCGATGGCCTGGATCCGCCGCGGGTCAAGCGCAGCCTCGGGCTTGCGGAACTCCATCATCCCGGCCACCCGGAGGCGGTCGCCGATCGGCGTGCAGGCGACCCGCTGAGCCGGGAAGTACACCGGCCCGTTGGGAACGTGGTCGATCTCGACCGAGAACGAGTACCCGCGGCCGGCCTGGACGACGTTCTTCACACCGAACCGGCGGGCCAGGGTGCCGAGCCAGGCGCCGGTCGCCAGGACGGCCGCGTCGAACTCTTCCACCGAACCCTCGCCCGTGGTGACGACGACACCGGTGCCGGTGTCACGGATGTCGGACACCGTGGCGGCGTCGAGGATCTTGCCGCCCCGGGCCCGCACCGAGTCGGCCAGGGCGTGGACGTAGGCACCGGGGTTCACGAAGCGCTGACCCTTGAGCAGGATGGCGGCGCCGATCTCGTCGGACAGGCTCGGCTCGATCGCACGGGCCTGGTCGCCGGTCAGGGCCTCGAACTCGATGGCCTGGCCGGCGGCGTGGATGTGCTCGATCTCCTCGAGCAGGGTGACCCGCTCGGCCTCGGTGCGGTAGGAGGCAAGGAAGCTCTTGGCTTCGATGGTCTGACCCTGGACGCCACCGGCCTGCAGCAGGTCGAAGCTCTCCAGCGACTGGTCGTTGATGGGGACGAGCGCGCCCATCGCCTTCTTCCACGCCTTCATCGTGGAGTGGCGCGTGAAGCCGGTGACGAACTTGAGAAACTTGGGGTCGGCGCTCGGCGGCACGTACACCGGCGAGGACGGCGAGAGCACGGCGCGCAGGCCGTACTTGAGCACGGCGGGCTCGGGGAGCGGGGTCGCGATGCCCGGCGTCAGCCAGCCGGCGTTACCCCATGACGAGCCCGCCGCGACGCCCTTGCGGTCGAGCACGGTCACCTCGACCCCGTGCTCCTGGAGGAACCAGGCGGTGGACAGACCCACCATGCCGGCGCCGACGACGGCGACGCGTTGGGGGACCGGGAGACCAGCAGCGGTGATGGGAGCCATGGGTCGAGCGTGACAC
>DASYGI010000364.1:0-9311 GCA_035999925.1 Pedococcus sp. | reverse complement strand
GCGATCACCGTCAGGCCCGACTCGGTCACCATGAAACCCCGCGCCCGGTCGTGCTCGGCATCGACGCCGATCGTGGTGTCCTCGGGGACCACCACGCCCTTGTCGATGATGGATCGACGGATCACGCACCCTCGGCCGATCTCGACCCCATCGAGCAGCACGCTGTCGTCGATCGTTGTGCCGCTGTGGATGTGGCAGCGCGGAGACAGCACTGAGTTGGTGACCGTCGCTCCCGAGATGACGACGCCGGGGGAGACTGCCGAGTTGTGGGCCTCGCCGAACTTGCCGGCCGCACCGTGCACGAGCTTGGCCGGGGGGAACGGGCCGTAGTCGGTGTAGATCGGCCACTCGTAGTTGTAGAGGTTGAACACCGGGTGGATCGAGACCAGGTCCATGTGCGCGTCCCAGTACGAGTCCATCGTCCCGACATCCCGCCAGTACGCCTGGTCACGTTCGGTCGCCCCGGGGATGAGGTTGTCCTTGAAGTCGTAGACATAGCCCGCCCCCTCGGACACGAAGGCGGGCACGATGTCGCCGCCCATATCGTGCTTGCTGCCGACCCGGTCGTTGTCCTTGGTCACAGCATCGATGAGCACGTCCGCGTCGAAGACGTAGTTGCCCATCGACGCGAGCACCTCGGCGGGCGAGTCCGGCAGGCCCTTGGCGTCCTTGGGCTTCTCGAGGAAGGCCCCGATCTTGCGCCGGTCGCCGTCGTCGACCTCGATCACCCCGAACTGGTCGGCGAGAGAGATGGGCTGGCGGATCGCCGCGACGGTGACGCCGGCGCCGGTCTCGATGTGCTGGGCGACCATCTGTGAGAAGTCCATCCGGTACACGTGGTCGGCACCCACGACGACGACGATGTCCGGCTGCTCGTCGTGGAGCAGGTTCAGGCTCTGGAAGATCGCGTTCGCCGAGCCGAGGTACCAGTTCTTGTCGATGCGCTGCTGGGCCGGCACCGGGGTGACGTAGTTGCCCAGCATGTTGGACATCCGCCAGGTCTTGGTGACGTGCCGGTCCAGGCTGTGGGACTTGTACTGGGTGAGCACGACCACCTTGAGGTATCCGGAGTTCACCACGTTGCTCAGGGCGAAGTCGATGAGCCGGTAGATTCCCCCGAACGGCACCGCGGGTTTGGCCCGGTCGGCGGTAAGCGGCATCAGCCTCTTGCCTTCTCCCCCCGCCAGGACGATGGCCAACACTTTGGGTCCACCCGATCGGTACGCCATGAGCCGACCCTAGGGAATGCGTGCCCTCGCGGCGACCCCATGGCGGGACTAATCTCACGCAGGTGAGAGTCGACGTGCTGACCAAGGAGTATCCGCCGAACATCTACGGGGGAGCCGGGGTGCACGTGGCGGAGCTCGTCCGTGCGTTGCGAGAGCGTGGGGACATCGATACCCGGGTGCGGGCGTTCGGTGCCCCGGTGGCCGAGGAGGGCACCAGCGGGTATGCCGACCTGTCCGAGCTGAGCGGAGCGAACGCGGCCGTGAAGACCATGGGCGTGGACTTGGCGATGGCGGGGGACTGCATCGGGACGGACCTGGTCCACTCCCACACCTGGTACGCCAACTTCGGTGGCCATGTCGCGTCACTTCTCGGCGGGATGCCGCACGTCGTGACGGCGCACAGCCTCGAGCCGATGCGGCCCTGGAAGGCCGAACAGCTCGGCGGCGGCTACCGGCTGTCGTCGTTCATCGAACGCACCGCCTATGAAGCCGCCGCGGCGGTCATAGCCGTCAGCCAGGGGATGCGGCTGGACGTCTTGCGCAGCTACCCCTCGGTCGACCCCAACCGGGTCCAGGTCGTGCACAACGGCATCGACTCAGAGCTCTGGCAGCGCCGGGAGGACCCCGACACCGTGCGCCGGCTCGGCGTCGACCCCGATGGCAAGGCCGTCATCTTCGTCGGGCGCATCACCCGGCAGAAGGGGCTGCCGTACCTGCTGCGGGCCGCCGCCAAGCTGCCGGCTGATGTCCAGCTCGTGTTGTGTGCGGGGGCCCCGGACACTCCCGAGATCATGGCCGAGGTCGAGTCGCTGATGGACCAGCTGAGGGCGACCCGTGAAGGCGTGGTCTGGATCCCGGAGATGTTGCCCCGGGCGCAGGTCGTCGCTCTCCTCTCGGCCGCAACGGTTTTCGCCTGCCCCTCGATCTACGAGCCGTTGGGGATCGTGAACCTCGAGGCGATGGCGTGCGAGCTGCCCGTGGTAGCCACGGCCACCGGCGGCATCCCCGAGGTGGTCGTGCACAGTGAGACGGGCTGGCTCGTGCCCATCCAGCAGCACCAGGACGGCAGCGGCATACCGCTGGACGCGGAGCGCTTCGTCGACGACCTCGCGGACGCGCTCACGGACGCGGTGAGCGACGTCCCGCGGGCCAAGCGGATGGGGCAGGCGGGCCGTCGACGCGCGGTGGACTCGTTCTCCTGGGCCCGCATCGGCGAGCAGACGCTGTCGGTGTACCGCGACGTCCTGGAGGACGCCGCCGGCTGATCAGGCGGGACGCCAGCCGGCGATCACCGCGCACGCTGAGCTGGTGGCCGCGGCCAGCGCGTCGTCCGCGGCGCGGCGCAACCGCAGCAAGGCGGTATGCCGCGCGGCCGACGCCGCCGCGGTCAGGGCACCGTCCCCTGCCGCAAGGGCCACCTCGACGACCTGGGCCACCGTGCCTGCCAGGGCGATGACCCGGGCGCTGCGTCCCGGCAGGCCGTCGGGCAGCCCCCACCGGCCACCCAGGGCGGTATCGGCCAGTTCGCGGGCCGCCTGCCCGGCGAAGGGCTGGCCCCCGATGGCGTCGAGGGTGGCGATGGCCGACGCGATGGCTTCGCGAAGATGACGCTCGAGCTGTGAGGGCTCCAACGCCTCGACCCGATGACGTGCGACCGGGTCGGCGTCGTAGGCGGTCCAGTCGACTCGCGTGCCGAGGTCAAGGGATCCGCCGGTCTCCGACCCATAGGAGGTGATGGCCGGGACCAGCATCCCGCCCACGCCAGGCACGAACACACACTCGCCCACCTGTGCGGCGGCCGCCTGTGCGCCAAGGGAGGCGCCCGGCATACCTGATAGGTCACCGGGGCTGGGCAGGGCAACCAGCAAGGCCTGTTCACCCAGCTCGCGCCAGATCGTGAGGCGGTCCAGATCACCAGCAACATGATCGACATCCGGCAAAGCTCGGGCCAGAACGTCCTCTACCGGGACGCCGTGCGCCCAGGCGTAGGTCGTCCAGAGCGAAAGGCGCACGGACGCAGGGAGTTCAGGCACCACGTCATGCTAAGCCGATAGGGTCCGGTGCCATGAGTGACGTCCTTGAGTTCGCAGGGGTGAGCGTCGTCCGTGGACGCACCACCCTGCTCGACGACATCACCTGGGAGGTCGAAGAGGGACAACGCTGGGTGGTGCTTGGGCCTAACGGTGCCGGCAAGACCACCCTGCTGCAGCTGGCGGCCGGCCGGATGCACCCGACACAGGGCGTCGCGGGGGTGCTCAGCGAGGTGCTTGGCGCGGTGGACGTGTTCGAGCTGCGGCCCAGGATCGGGCTCGCATCGGCGGCGCTGGCCGAGCGAATCCCGATGGACGAGGCCGTCCACAATGTCGTGGTGACGGCGTCATACGGCGTCGTGGGTCGCTGGCGTGAGAGCTATGACGACCTCGACCACGTGCGTGCCGCCGAGCTGTTGTCAGCACTCGGTGCCGAGCACCTGGCCGACCGGACCTACGGCACGCTCTCCGAGGGAGAGCGCAAGCGCGTGCAGATCGCCCGAGCCCTGATGACCGACCCAGAGCTCATGCTGCTCGACGAGCCCGCAGCAGGCCTCGACCTTGGCGGACGAGAGGACCTGGTCCGACGCCTCGGCGAGCTGGCCGCCGATGTCGACGCGCCGGCGCTGGTGCTGGTGACCCACCACGTCGAAGAGATCCCGCCGTCGTTCACCGATGTCCTGCTGCTGCGCGACGGTCGCATCGTGGCTCAGGGGCCGCTGGAGCTGACATTGACCGAGGAGAACCTCTCGGCGACCTTCGGTATGCCGTTGGAGCTGGAGCGTCGCGGGGACCGCTGGACGGCTCGGGCTCGTCCGAACGGGGGAACGTCTGTGCCCCCGCCGTCGTCCTAGAGTTAGCGACACACGAAGGGTGGGGAGATGGACTGGTTCGCGGCGAACCCGTGGCTGGCCTGGGTGGGGGTTGCCCTGGTCCTTGCCGCCGTCGAGGCGGCAACCGTCAGCTTCGTCTTTCTCATGCTCTCCGGCGGAGCGCTGGCCGCTGCGGTCGCGACAGCTCTGGGGGCGTCCTTCCCACTGCAGGTCCTGATCGCGGTCATCGTGGCAGGCGCACTGCTCGCGCTCGCGCGCCCGGTGATCCAGCGCAAGTTCATGGTGGCCGATGCGAGCCACACGATCGGTGCCCGGAGCCTGGTGGGCAAACATGCCCACGTGCTCCAGACCGTGACCGAGAACGACGGCCGGGTGAAGCTGAACGGCGAGACGTGGTCGGCGCGCACGCTCAGTGGCGCCGTGCAATGCCAGCCCGGACAGGAAGTCCGAGTTGTATCCATCGAGGGGGCCACCGTGATCGTCACTGACGTCACGTCGGGTCAGAAATCGGAGTGACCGTGAGTGGCATTGGTGTGGGATACATCGTCCTGCTTGTGCTGGTGGCCTTTGCGCTGATCGTGCTGTTCCGCACGGTCCGCATCGTGCCGCAGCAGACTGCCTTGATCATCGAACGGCTTGGGCGCTACTCGCGCACGCTGGAAGGCGGCATCCACTTCCTGATCCCGTTCGTGGACAAGGTCCGCGCCAACGTGGACCTGCGCGAGCAGGTGGTCTCCTTCCCGCCGCAGCCCGTGATCACCAGCGACAACCTCGTCGTCAACATCGACACCGTCATCTACTACTCGGTCGTCGACGCCAAGTCGGCCGTGTACGAGATCGCGAACTTCATCCAGGGCATCGAACAGCTCACGGTGACCACGCTGCGTAACGTCATCGGCTCACTCGACCTCGAGCAGACCCTGACCAGCCGGGACCAGATCAACGCCCAGCTGCGTGGCGTCCTGGACGAGGCCACCGGCAAGTGGGGCATCCGGGTGAACCGGGTGGAGCTCAAGGCGATCGACCCGCCGATGTCGATCCAGGAGTCCATGGAGAAGCAGATGAAGGCCGAGCGAGAGCGTCGCGCCATCATCCTGACCGCCGAGGGCGCCAAGCAGTCCAACATCCTGACCGCCGAAGGCGAGAAGCAGAGCCAGATCCTGCGTGCCGAGGGTTCCGCACAGGCGCGCATCCTCGAAGCCCAGGGGCAGGCGCGCGCTATCCAGCAGGTGTTCGACGCCATCCACCGCGGCAAGCCCACCCAGAAACTGCTGGCGTACCAGTACCTTCAGGTCCTGCCTCAGATTGCCCGCGGCGACTCCAACAAGATGTGGATCATTCCCAGCGAGCTGACGGACGCGCTGCGCGGCATCGGCAACGCCCTGGGCGCGCCGGACGCTGCCCCCAGCCCCGACGGTGGGGACGAGGAGTGGGTGGACCCGGGCGACATGGCGGACGTGTTCGAGGACACCGCTCTCGAGGACCCGAAGCAAGCGCTCGCCGAGGCGCGCGGCATGGCAGGCAAGGCGAGCCAAGAGGCTACCGAGCACGCCGCTCCCGCCCAGCGGGTGCAGCCGCCGGTGGGTCCGCCTGCCGACGCCGTGCCGCCGTACGAGCCACCGCCGATGCCGAACATCCCGGAGCCGCCGACCGGAGGACAGCCCCCGGTCTGAGCTTGGGGTGGTCGCGCCGTCGATAGGGTGACCGAGTGTCCCTGCTCCGAGCCCTGCTGATCCTTGTCGCGGGCGTAGCCGCAGGGACCATCAACACGGTCGTCGGTTCGGGGACCCTCATCACCTTTCCCGTGCTGTTGTTCCTCGGGTATCCCCCGGTCGTGGCCAACGTCTCCAACACAGTCGGCCTGGTCGCTGGTGGAGTCACGGCTGTGCATGGGTACCGCGACGAGCTCCGCGGGTCGGGCCGCACGCTTCGCCGCCTGGCGCCGGCCTCGCTCGTCGGTGGAGTGCTCGGCGCGGTTCTCCTGCTGGTGCTGCCGGCCGCTGCCTTCGCAGCCATCGTCCCGGTGCTCATCGCTCTCGGGCTCGCCCTGGTGCTCGTGGGGCCTCGGCTGCAGCGCCGCACCGCGCAGCGCCATGAGGCCGGCATCCCGCCGGCCGCCTGGCATGGGGCCGCGCTCACCGCTGGCGTGCTCGTCGCGGGGCTCTACGGCGGGTACTTCGGCGCGGCCCAGGGAGTCATCCTCATGGGTCTACTGAGCGCCCTGTCCAGCGAGCCCATCCAGCGGCTCAACGGCTACAAGAACGTGCTGGCCACGGTGGTCAACGCCGTCGCGGCCCTGACCTTCATGGCTGTGGCGTGGGGCCGGATCAACTGGCTCGTCGCCCTGCTGGTCGGGGTGGGGGCCTTGATCGGGGGCCTGGTCGGCGCCAGGGTCGGACGCCGACTGCCACCCTGGGCGCTGCGCGCCGTGATCATCACCGTGGGTCTCGTCGGCATCACCAAGATCGTCTGGTTCAGCTGAGCGCCATGCCGATCCACATCACCGACCCTGCGGACCCCCGCGTCGCCGACTACGTCTCGCTGACAGACGTGGCCCTGCGCCGAAGGACAGAGCCCGAGCGCGGTCTGTACATCGCCGAGTCCGAGAAAGTCATCCGACGTGCCCTGGGCGCCGGACACCGGCCACGCAGCTATCTCATGGCGGAGCGCTGGCTCACCGAGCTCGCGGACGTCGTCGCGCAGGCCGGGCAGGACGGCACGCCGGTGTTCGTCGGGGAGCACGGCACCATCGAGGCGCTGACGGGGTTCCACCTACACCGGGGCGCATTGGCCTCGATTCAGCGGCCGGTCCTGCCAACGGTTCAGTCGCTGGTCGCTCCCGCGCGGCGAGTGCTCGTCCTCGAAGACATCGTCGACCACACCAACATCGGTGCCGTCTTTCGGTCCGCAGCAGCCCTCGGGGTGGATGCCATCCTGGTGACTCCCCGCTGCGCGGATCCCCTGTACCGCAGGGCGATTCGCGTGTCGATGGGCACCGTGTTCCAGGTCCCTTGGACGCGGATCGACCCGTGGCCCGGCGGGATCGCGACTCTCCAAGAGGCTGGCTTCACCGTGGCCACGCTGGCGCTGTCAGACGACGCGGTCAGCCTCGATGACCTGGCTGCCGACCCCCCCGACCGCCTGGCGCTGGTGCTCGGCACCGAGGGCGATGGCCTGGCGCACCACACGCTGGCCGCGGCTGATCTCACCGTAACCATCCCGATGGCCGGGGGAGTGGACTCGCTCAACGTGGCCGCCGCGGGCGCGGTGGCAGCGTGGGCACTGCGACCGCGAGCCTGAGTACTCGCCGGCTCGGTCCGCTAGTCGACGAGACGGTCGAGCAGGCCGTGCAGCTCTGCGGCAGGGTCGCTCGTGAGGCCGCCGTGCACGGGTCCGGGCTGGACGACGGTGCTGCGAGGGGCGCTCAGCCAGCCGAAGCGACGTCCCAGGCCACCGAGGGTGGGCAGCCCGCCGCCGGTGACTCCGCGGCATACCTCGCAGATGGTCTCCAGCGAGGCGGCGACCGCCTCGAGGTCCACGTTCGGGGCCAGAGCACGCAGCCGGGTCTCGTCGACACGGTAGGCCGCCTCGAGGAAGTCGGCGGCCTGGCTGTAGAGCACCACCCCGACGTTCACGAACTCCTCGCGTTCGACGCGCGGCACGCAGCGCAGCACGACGTACTGGTACCCCTGCCTGGTCATGCCAGGCCCCCGGGGAGCCAGGCCTGGGGGTTGCCGACCCGCGCGAGCAGGTGGTCCACATAGGCGTCACGCACGGCAGCGGGGCCGTCGAGCCCGGGTGCCTCCTCGAGCCACCCGTCCGGTACCGCAGAGGTGACGGCGCTCAAGGTCGCGTGCTCGACCAGCGGCGCGAGCCGATCGTGGGCGGCCCGCAGATCGCCAGCCACGTCCTTGAGCACGTGGGTGCTCGCGTCGTACGGCTGCGCGGCGAACCGTGTCGCGTCAGCTCCACGTGAGGGCCAGCCGTGGTGGAAGTACAGCGCCGCCCCATGGTCGATGAGCCAGGGCTTGCGATGCCAGACCAACAGGTTCGGGTTGCTCCACGTGCGGTCCACGTTCGCGGTGAGGGCATCGAGCCAGACGATCGCGGCCGCCGTCTGTGGGTCCGGCGGGCGCGACCCGTCGTAGCCGAAGGACCCAGGCAGGAAGTCGATGCCGAGGTTCAACCCCAGGCTCGCGGTCAGCAGGTCCTGGACCTCCTCGTCCGCCTCGTACTTCGCGATGGGGGCCTGGAGGTCGACGGCGGTCATCCGGGGGACGTCGAGACCGAGTGCGCGGGCCAGCTCGCCGACGATCACCTCGGCGACCAGCACCTTCAGCCCCTGGCCCGCACCGCGAAACTTCAGGACGTAGGTGCCGAGGTCGTCCGCCTCGACGAGGCCAGGCAGCGACCCGCCCTCCCTCAGTGGGGTGACGTAGCGGGTCGCGGTGATCTGGTCGAGCACGGCGCCCAGCCTAGGGCCGGGCGCCGTGCAGGTGCGGTGGGCTCGCTCAGGCGTCGCCGACGGTCACGGCCTCAGCCTCACGATGGCTGCCGGACGGTTCCGCGCCGTGGCCGGGCTCGCGGTCGATGGTCTGGATCGCGGCGCGAGCGGTGAGCAGCACCAGGATCGACAGGACGACCGCACCCGCACCGACCCAGAACGGAAGGTTCGCGCTGCGCTCACCGAGGGTGCCGGCCAGCCACGGCGCGATCGCGCCGCCGCCGAACCGCACGAAGCTGTATGCCGCGGAGGCGACGCCGCGCTCCACCGGTGCCACCTTCATGACGGTCTCGGTGATCAGCGTGTTGTTGATGCCGAGGAAAGCTCCGGCGAGGATGACGCCGATCACCAGCACCGGCTTGTGGCCGGTGCCGAGCGCCATGGCTGCGAGGACGACCGCGAACCCGGCGAGGGCACAGACCAGCCCAGGCAGGGTGCCGATCCGTCGCTGCAGGCGGGGAGCCACGACGACCGAGGTGAAGGCCAGCAGGATTCCCCAGCCGAAGAACACCAGCCCGACCTGGTGTGCGCCCAGCGCCAGCGGGAACGGTGTCCAGGCCAGCAACGTGAAGAAGCCGAAGTTGTAGAGCAGCGCGGTGATTCCGACGGTGAGCAGGCCACGGTGGGACAGAGCTCGCAGTGGCGCGGACAAGGAGGTGCGCGTGCCCGATGGGGGAGTGGCCGGGAGGGTGGTCACGATCGCGACGAAGGCCAG
>DASYGI010000363.1:0-8063 GCA_035999925.1 Pedococcus sp. | reverse complement strand
CCGACCACCCGGCGCGGGGCGCCCAGACCCCGGCCACTGCCCTACCGGACGCCGGCCCCCTTGTCGTCGAGGTGGACTACTGCGGGCCTGACCTTCAGTCCGTCGCAGACCTCACCGGCCTCACGGCCGCCGAAGTCGTGGCGGCCCACACGGGAACGCCCTGGCGGGTGGCGTTTGCCGGATTCACCCCCGGATTCGCCTACCTCGTCGGCGGCGACCCGCGGTTGCGGGTCCCCAGGCGGGACAGCCCACGGGTGACCGTCCCGGCGGGCTCCGTCGCCCTCGCACACGAGTTCAGTGGCATCTATCCCAGACAGAGCCCCGGCGGCTGGCAGATCCTCGGACGTACCGGACTCACGCTCTGGGACCTGGACCGCGAGCCGCCGGCACTGTTGACGCCTGGGCGCGAGGTGCGCTTCGTCGTGGGTCGGTCAGACCCCGTCCGTCGGCCCTCGGCACCGGAGCCGAGCCCCGGTTCGCCGAAAGGGACGCGACGGCCGCTGGGTCCCGGCGATTCCTCGCGCGCTCTAGAGATCCTGTCCTTCGCGCGCAGGCCGCTCCTTCAGGACGGCGGCCGACCCGGCCGCTCCGCCCTGGGGGTGGGACCGTCGGGCGCAGCAGACCGAACGGCATACGAGCTCGGCGCTCGGCTCCTTGGGCAGGGGCCCGACCAGGCCGCGCTCGAGGTGCTCCTTGGTGAGCTGGTGGTCCGAGCCCATGGCAGCACAACGGTCGCGCTCACCGGGGCGCCCGCGCCGGCCACCATCGACGGCAGGCCCATGCCGTATGCCGCGCCCTTCCTGCTTCGCGACGGTCAGGTGCTGGTCCTGGGCCGACCGGCTACGGGGATGCGCACGTACCTGTCGGTCCGCGGTGGTTTCGCGGTCGGGGCGGTGCTCGGTTCCCGGTCCCAGGACACGCTCTCCGGGCTCGGTCCGGGCGAGATCCTCCCCGGCGAATGGCTGCCCGTAGGGCCGTCCAGGGCTGCGCCCAGGGTCGATATTGCGCCGGTGGCCACGACCGAGTCCAGCCAGCCGGTCGAGCTGCGCGGTACGTGGGGACCACACGCCGCCCGCCTGGCCGACCCTCTTGAGGCGTTCCACGGGAGCTGGCGGATCGGGGCGGACAGCGACCGGGTCGGGGTTCGTCTCGAGCCCGTGGACGGTTCGCGTCACCGTGGCCCGCAGCTTGTCGAGGGGCCCGAGGTCCCCCCGGTCGGGCTGGTCAGGGGCGCGATCCAGGTGCCACCGAACGGCATACCCGTCGTCTTTCTCAGCGACCATCCCGTCACCGGTGGCTACCCGGTCGTCGCCGTGCTCGACGAGTCCTCGATCGACCGCGTCGCGCAGCTTCGGCCAGGGTCCACGGTCCGGCTGACCTTGCGCAACCAGCCGTTACGCTGACCAGACCTGCCCGCCTCCCCCAGGAGAGACGTATGAGGATCGCCAAGACCATCGAGTACAACGCCACCCCGGACGCCGTCTTCGCCGTGCTGTCGGACCCGACGTTCCAGGAGGCGAAGTGCGCTGCCACCGCGGCCATCAAGCACCAGGCCAGCGTGACAACGGTTGGCGACCGGACTGTCATCAGCACGCAGCGGACGCTTCCCAGCGACGGCCTGCCGGACTTCGCCAAGTCCATGGTCGGTGACACCCTGACCGTGCTGGAGACTCAGGAGTGGGGTCCTGACACCGGAGACGGCAGCCGTGAGGGAACGGTCGAGATGGCCGTGTCCGGAGCGCCACTCGCGCTGCACGGCACGTTGTCGTTGCGGCCCGGCGGATCGGGGACGATCGAGACGCTCGATGCCGAGCTCAAGGCCAAGGTGCCACTGGTCGGCGGCAAGATCGAGAAGGCCGCCGCGCCCCCCATCGAAGCGGCGATCTCCGTCGAGCACGAGACCGCGCTGGAGTGGCTGGCCCGCTGAGACGCCGCCTGGCGGTACGCGAAAGGGCGTGGAACCTGTGTGGTTCCACGCCCTTTCGCGTACGCCGAGGCGCCGTGCTGCGATGGCGCCCCGGGCCTCGACCAGGCTCAGGCGTCGGTGGCCATGTGCGGATAGCCGTGCGCCGTCGGGGGGTTGAGCGTCTCCTTGATCGACCGCGCGCTGGTCCAGCGGAGCAGGTTCTGCGCCGCGCCCGCCTTGTCATTGGTGCCGGAAGCCCGGCCACCACCGAAGGGCTGCTGCCCCACGACCGCACCCGTGGGCTTGTCGTTGATGTAGAAGTTGCCTGCAGCGAACCGCAGGCGCTTGGTCGCATCGGCGATCGCCATACGGTCCTGGGCGATGATCGAACCGGTCAGACCGAACGGCGCGAACGACTCCATCTGGTCCAGCACCTTGTCGTACTGGCGGTCGGGGAAGACGTGGACCGACAGGATGGGACCGAAGTACTCGGTCCGGAATGACTCGTCGGTCGGGTCATCGATCTCCAGCACGGTGGGGCGGACGAACCAGCCTTCGGAGTCGTCGTAGGTGCCACCAGCGATGACCTCGACCCCAGGCGTGGCGTGCGCGCGGTCGATGGCCGCGGCGTGCTTAGCGAAGGCGCGCTCGTCGATGACCGCTCCCATGAAGTTCGACAGGTCCGTCACGTCGCCCTGGGTCAGGCCGTTGGTGATGGACGCCAGGTCTGCCTTGATCTTCTTCCACAGGGACCGCGGGACGTACGCCCGGGAGGCGGCCGAGCACTTCTGCCCCTGGTACTCGAACGCGCCGCGAATCATGGCCGTACGCAACACATCCGGGTCCGCCGACGGATGCGCCAGGATGAAGTCCTTGCCGCCGGTCTCGCCCACCAGACGCGGGTAGCTGCGGTAGTTCGGCAGGTTGGCACCGACCTCCTGCCACAGGTGCTGGAACGTCGGCGTCGAACCCGTGAAGTGGATGCCCGCGAGGTCGGGGTCGGACAGCGCGACCTTGGAGACGTTGAGACCGTCGCCGGTCACCAGGTTGATCACCCCCGGGGGCATCCCGGCCGCCTCGAGCAGCGCCATCGTCAGGTGTGCCGCGAACTGCTGGGTGGGGCTCGGCTTCCACACGACGGTGTTGCCCATGAGCGCCGGAGCCGTCGGCAGGTTGCCGGCGATGGCGGTGAAGTTGAACGGCGTCACCGCGTAGACGAAGCCCTCGAGCGGGCGGTGGTCCGTGCGGTTCCAGATGCCCTTGGCGTTCAGTGGGGGCTGCTCGGCGAGGATCTGCCGCGCGAAATGGACGTTGATCCGCCAGAAGTCGATGAGCTCGCAGGCCGCGTCGATCTCGGCCTGGTACGCGGTCTTGGACTGTCCGAGCATGGTCGCGGCGTTGAGATGGGCGCGCCAGGGGCCGGACAGCAGCTCGGCGGCCTTAAGCAGGATGGCTGCGCGGTCGTCGAAGGACAGCTCGCGCCACCCCGGTGCGGCGGCCTTCGCGGCATCGACAGCGGCCTGGGCGTCGGTGACGGTGGCGTTGCGCATGGTGCCCAACAGCTTTCGTCGGGCGTGCGGCTGGCGGACCTCGATCTTCTTCCCCGTGCCCATCACCCGCTTGCCGGCGATGGTGTGGGGAAGGTCGATACTCGTCCCTCCCAGCTCGGCCAGCGCGACCTCGAGGGCAGCCCGTTCGGGGCTCCCCGGCGCGTAGTCGAGAACGGGTTCGTTGACGGGGACGGGCACCTGGGTGACGGCATCCATGGCGTGCGTGGCTCCTCGGGGTTGCTTCGGTAGCGGTCGCTGGGCAGCGCGCACCTATGGTGTCACGTATGCCGGATGCACTCGACGGGCCCGAGCTCACCTACCGCTGGGCGGGTCGAAGCGACCCTGGCGCGCCGACCCTGGTGCTGCTGCATGGCCTGGGCGACTCCGGCGACTGCTGGCCGGACGCAGTGCGCCGCTGGGCGCCGCAGTACCGCGTCGTGGGTCTGGACCTGCTCGGCCACGGGCGATCGCCTCGGTTCACCGCGGCTCAGCTCGAAACCCCCGACCCCATCGAGGAGATGTATGCCGCGACGCTCACCGCGGTGACGAGGTTGGCGCAGCTGAGCGGCAACACCCCCGTCACCCTGGTCGCCCACTCGATGGGCGCGGGCATCGCGACCGCACTCGCGGCACGACGCCCAGACCTGGTGCGCGCCGCGGTCCTGGAGGAGCCCGCCTGGCGCGACCCGGCTTTGCGGGTGCAGTCCGATCTCGTGGTCAAGGAGCGCATTGCCGACTGCCGGCACTTTGCCGACGACCCGCCGGCGGCGCTCGCCGAAGGTCGGCGCGAGAACCCAACGTGGCCGGAAAGCGAGCTCGAGCCGTGGGGGCTCGCCAAGACCCAGGTGGACGAGGCGTTCCTCGAGCTCGGGGTGGCCTCGTTCGACTCGCCATGGGAAGGCTTCGTCACCTCGATCCAGGTGCCGACGCTCGTGTTGGTCGGCTCCCGTTCCTCGTTGCTCGGTGACTCTGTTCGAGACCGGGCGGAGCGGCTGGCCAACCCTGAGGTGACCCTGCGGGTGCTTGATGCCGGTCACTGCATCCGTCGCGATGTTCCCGACGAGTACCACCGGGTCGTCGACCCCTGGCTGGCCGCGCAGAACCCGCTGAGCTGAGTGGTCCGGCTCAGATCAGACGGAGGACCTCGTCCAGCTCGGTCGCGTCGTACCAGAGCAGGTCCTCCATGCCCTCGTCCTGTGCCGACTCGTCGACGTGGAAGGCCACGACTCGTGAGAGGGGTACGGGCGAGGAGAGATGCACCGATGCCGGCGTGCTTCCACCGTCACTGACCCAGCTGGGCTCGACATCGGCGGCCGCCACGATCCGCTTGCCCAGCTCGCGGCGCAGCACACCTGCCGCCTCGACGGCCTCGGTGAGCGCGGCATACTCCCAGTCCTCCTCGTCGCCGGTCGGTTCGGCGCGCTCGACTCGCTCGGTGACGGCAAACGCGGCCATCCCCGGCTCGCCGACGCTGCGCTCAGCCGCCAGACGGCGTAGGCCCTCAGGGTCGAGCGGAACATAGATTCGGGTCTGGGTCATCCCACATCCTCGAAGTCGGATCGGTCTGGCAAGGGTGCCGGGTCGCGAAGGGCCACCGCTGAGGTCCGCAGCGAGGTCTCGATCACCCGCGGCCTCCGCGTGACGTCCATGAGGTTGGCACCGAACGCCTCCAGATCCTCCTCGCCAGGACCAAGGACCGTCACCTCGGCGCCGTCCTCGTGGACCCGGCGTAGCTCACGAAGGACCCGCAGTGTGACCCGGTTGCGCCACTGACGCTCGACCCTGGTCCGCCAGTGGTGCGGCGCGTCCCGGACGAAGCTGACCTGCGGCGCCAGCACGTACACCTCGTCCAGCCCCTGACCCACCATGAGATCCAGGTTGGTCGAGGACCACGCCCCGCCGTCGATGTACCGGTGCTCGCCGATGCGCACCGGTTGGTACCACCCGGGGATGGCGCACGAGGCCATCACGGCATCGGCGAGGTCGACGGTGGGCGAGCCGTCGCGGCCGAAGGCGGCCCGCTCACCGCTGTCGAAGTCCAGGGCCGCGATACACACCCCCGACCGCGACACCCATCCCTGCGGGACGACGTGTCGCACGAGGGCACCGACCGCCTCGATGCTGCCGCGCCCCTCGGGCAGGATGGCCGACAACACGGCCGTAGGCGGCAGGTGTCGCAGGTTGCCCGCGTTGCGGCGCAACAGTTCTCGCGACCCGAGCCCAGGGCGGGGCAGGCCGGGCCGCTCGCCACCGGTGTCCTTGGCGTAGTTCCAGCTGAAGCCGGCCAGCGGGCCGACATCCAGGGCCCCCTCGAGCTGGTGGGTCAGCAGGTCTCCCACGGGGACACCGGCACCGAGCAGGGCCGCCAGCACCGAACCTGCCGAGGTACCGACCATCGCGTCGAAGTCCCGGGCGTCCACCCCGGCCTGGTCCTGCAGCGCGTTCAGCGCGCCCACCATCCACGCCGCACCCAGGACGCCTCCCCCGCCGAGTACCAGCCCCCGGCGTGGTCCGGACCCTGCGGGCGATGAGCTCATCGCTTGGCTGACCGGTGGCTCTCGAGCAGCTCGGCCAGCGAGTCCACGATGCTCTGGCCGAGCACGTCGATGTCGGGCATCGAGTCGCGGTCGCCGTTGAGCCCGTAGTAGACGCCCCCGTCGTACGACGTGAGCCCGATCGACAGCGCCTGCCCCTTAGCCAGCGGCATGACGGGGTAGGTCGACAGCATCTGGGCGTCACCGGCATACAACGTGTGCTGTGGGCCGGGCACATTGGTGATCGCCACGTTGAACAACCGCCGGGACATGGCCGACCCGAGCCGTGCGCCCAGGGAGTGCAAGGTTGGCGGCGCGAACCCGGCGAGCCCGGCCAGGGACGCGGCGCCGACCGCCTGGCCGCCCTCCATCTGCTGGCGCATGGCGAAGGCGATCTGGTGCAGCCTCATGGAGGCACCCGGTTCGCCCACCGGCAGGTTGATGAAGCAGGCGACGAGCCGGCTGCCCACGTGCGGAGCGTCCTTGTCGTAGACGCTGATCGGCACCATGGCCCGGACCGTCGTGCCCGAGTGCACGGCCTCGCCCCGGGTCAGCAGCCACGCGCGGAAGGCGCCCGAGATCGTCGCCAGCACGACGTCGTTGATGGTCACGTCGTCGGCGTAGTTGCCCCGCGCCAGGCGGGTGCGGACCTTGCGGTAGTCCTCGAGGTCCGTCCCGATCATGACGTAGCGACGCGCCTCTCCGACTGTGGCGTTGAGAGGCGACTGGGGCGCCGGACGCGTGGCCGTCCGCGCCAGAGTCGAGGCGACGTCGCCGGCGGCGGCGAGCGCTCGGGACCCCAACGCCTTGACGTCGACGATTCCGCCGCGGACGTTGTCGACGACCTCGCTGGGCCTGCGCACCACGTCGACGAGCGCCCCCGTGAGCAGTTCGATGTCGCTGGGCTCGCGCGCCGGGCGCCAGGTGTCCGGCACCGGTCCCTCGGTCGCTGGGTCTCCGTCCACAATGACGTGAGCGATGTCCACCGCGTTGACCCCGTCGACCAGGGCCTGGTGGGACTTGCTCACGATGGCAAAACGCCCTTCGGCCAACCCCTCAACGAGATAGACCTCCCAGAGCGGACGGTTGCGGTCCAAGGCCCGCGGCTGGATGCGCGCGACGAACTCCTGCAACTGCTCGTCGGTGCCTGGCCGAGGCAGCGCCGAGCGGCGGACGTGATAGGTGACGTCGAAGTTCTCGTCGTCGACCCAGACCGGGTTGGCCAGTCGACCGGGCACCTGCCGGATGCGCTGCCGGTACCGCGGGACGAAAGCGATCCGCGTCGAGATCAGCTGGACGAGCCGGTCGTAGTCGAAGCCCTCGCTCGGCGGGTCGAACACCATGACCGACCCCACATGCATCGGGGTGGTGGTCTCCTCGAGGTACAGAAACGACGCATCGAGGGAGTTCAGGCGGTCGGACACCCCCACATCGTGGCAGAACTCGGTCCCTAGACTCCGATTCGTGACGAAGATGACCCCGCTGCCAGGGTTCGTTGGCGTGCAGGCCCTCCCGGCGCACGGCGTCGGATCGCGCGCTGACCTACCGTTGCCGTTCGGGCTGCTGCTCGTCGGCGCGGCCGCTGCTCTGGTGGTGTCGTTCGTCGCCCTAGGCGCCCTCTGGCGCGAGCCCCGGCTGCGGCCCACCGATGGCCGGCTGCTCCCGCCGGTCGTGGCCCTGGCGCTCGACTCCGCACCCGTGCGGGGACTCTTCGTGCTGCTGAGCCTGCTGTTGACCGGTTGGACCGTGCTGGCGCTGGTGGCGGGCGCCGACACCGCCAACAACCCGGTCCCCATCGTGGTCTACGTCTGGCTGTGGGTGGGGCTGGCCTTCGGCTCCCTGCTTTTCGGGGGTTTCTGGGCCGTCGTGAACCCGGTGCGCTGGCTGCGGCGCGGGCTGCTCGCGCTGGGGCACATCGACGAGGACTTCACCCTCGCGGAGTACCGCTTGGGGTACTGGCCCGCTGCCGTCGGACTGCTGGCGTTCGTGTGGCTCGAGCTGATCGCTCCGGACAACGCGAACCTGTCGACGCTGCGGGTGGCGATCTTCGGCTACCTCCTGGTGAGCCTGATC
>DASYGI010000362.1:0-2250 GCA_035999925.1 Pedococcus sp. | reverse complement strand
CAGTGACCAACGACCATCAAGGAGGCCTGGAGGTCGCGTGCGTATCAGCCTTGGCGATGTGTCCCTGTGGTTCGATGTCTCCGGCCCGTCAGTTATCCCGCAGGGGGACACGACGGTGGAGCGGCCGGTCCTGGTGGCCGTCCACGGCGGCCCCGGCCTGGACCACATGACGGTGAAGTCCGCGCTGGAGCCGCTGGCCGCCGATTTCCAGGTCCTGTACTTCGACCTGCGCGGCCATGGCCGCAGCGACCGCAGCAGCGCCGAGTCCTGGAACATGCGGACCTGGGCCGATGACCTGCGGCGGCTGTGCGACGCGCTCGGGCTGCGCAAGCCGGTCATCCTCGGCAGCAGCTTCGGCGGGGACGTCGCGCTCACCTACGCGGCGCTGTTCCCCGATCACCCTGGCGGCGTCATCCTGGCCAACACGACTGGTGGCCACTGGGACGACCCGCGAGTCATCGATGCGTTCGGCCGCGTCGGCGGCCCCGAGGCGGCCGCCATCATCGAGCGCATCCGCACATACCGCCGGGGCGGTTACGCCGCGGACGCCGAGGATCTCCAGGCTGAGTTCACCCGCGTCTGCTACCCGCTTTACAGCGCCACGCCGGGCTGGGCCGGGGAGTCCCGCCGGTTCCTGGCCCGGATGATCAGGAACCCGGACGTCGCCGCGCACTACGACAGCCACGAGGTCTCAAGCTTCGATCCCTGGAGCCTGCTCGGCGCCGTCCGGTGCCCCGTCCTGGTCCTCGCCGGCGAGGACGACCCGGTCTGCCCGCTGCCCGTGGTCGAGGAACTAGCCAGCCAGCTGCCGGCCGGCACCACCCGCCTCGTGCGACTTCCCGGGGCGCGTCACACCATCTTCCGCGACCGCCCGGACCTCGCCTTCCCCGCCGTCAAGACCTTTGCCGCCCAGATCGGGGAAAGCCACCCCGCCAGCTGAGCCGCGCTGCCCGGCCAGGAAGACTGGGCCACAGCCCGCGAGGTCCCGCAAACTGTGCGGACCCGGCCACCACTGGCCACGGCTCTCTTGCCCCTGATCTTGAACACAGAACGTGACCCGACGGGCGGCGGTGTTCAGGTAGAGCCTCGTTGTTCAGATAGGTGTTCAGGCGGCGACGACTGCTGCCAAACCTGCTGCCAAGGCCGTGGACATCCGTGGACTCCGGGCCAGCGGCACAGATGCAGCCCCGAGGTAGAGACCGGTCGCGGACGGGCATGGACAAACTGCCCGTTGCTACGGATCAGATGCCCCTCAAGGGGTTCACAGTTACGGACAAGCTCTCAGTAACCAGATTTGTGCACGGATCTGTGCACAAGACGCGGCGGGACGGGTTGAGACGAGGGAGACACCGCAGACCCGGCATGAACGCCCGCCGTCCGTCCGCTGAGGTCAACGCGGCGACCAGAGACAAAGCGAGACGGCGGAGACGTACGTCGTATGGCTCATAACCCAGAGGCGCGGGTTCAAATCCCGCCGGGGCCACCTCCGACGGCTCGCTGTCTGCGCCCCCATTGACCTGGTCGACACGTCCGCGACCTACTCGCGCGCCCAGTTGGCCGACCGATTTGAACCGACGACAGTGAAGGACCCCGTCAGCTGCGTTCCATCGTGCTTGCGACAGTAAGCGGATGGCTCGCACCAGCCAAAGAATCGTGTCCTCTGCCCGGCCATCTGGGGCACTCCGGTGTGGCGATCTGCTGTGTCAGTTTAGGTTGACACATCAAGGATGTCAGTCTAAACTGACAGGCGTGGACATCGAAGAACTCAGCGTGAATCTCTCGTCGGATGACCCGGCAATCGGGCTTCGCGCCTCGCAGGCGCTCCATCGCCTGGCTGAGAGGGTCGAGGCGAACCACGTCGCGTCGGCCCGGGGAAAGGGCTGGTCGTGGCAGCAGATCGGAGACGCTTTGGGCATCACCCGCCAATCCGTGCACGCCAAATACAACAAGGAGTCATCATGACCACCGAATCCGTTGTGCCAGAGGTGCATCACGCGTGGGCCATCTATTTGCGGGCCAGTGAGGAGGCTCGTCGCCGAGGTGATCGCCGAACCGGCACCGATCACCTCTTGCTCGCATTGTTGGAGGATCCCTCGATCGAAGTCGTGCTGGGCGTGAGCCTGCAGCAAGCTCGCCAGGCCCTTGAGTCGCTCGATCAGGAAGCCCTGGGTGCCCTGGGCATGGTCTCCGGCACCGACGCTCCCGCACTGCCGATGCGGGCCGTCCCCAAGAAGCCGAGGCTCAGCGACG
>DASYGI010000361.1:0-3319 GCA_035999925.1 Pedococcus sp. | reverse complement strand
CAGTTCACTCGTACACACCGGGGTGGCGCGGTAGCAACGCACTGACGAACGGCTGGCCGCTCAGGTGAGGCTGAGCAGGGCCAGCGCGTAGGCACACTCTGGGTCGGGGTCGCGGAACTCTCCGCGGCCCCGCTCGGTGTCTACGTCCACGACCCACTCGCCGTCCGCAGGGTGCAACCCAGCGAAGTGGTCACCGATCAGGTCACGGAGCTGGTCCTCGCGGGGCAGCCACAGCGCGCTGTCGAGGGTCACCGAGTCCAAGGCCCACTCGGTGGTGCCGTTGAAGCCGATCAACGGCTGCCCATGGAAGGTGTGCACGTCGATGGTGAGGTGACTGATCCAGAAGACCTCGCCGACGACATTCGGCTGGTCGATGGTGAACCGGTCTCCGGGTGCGGGCTCCCAGAGGACCCCAGCGGAGGCGAGCCGACGGGCGAGCTCGACCGTGATCATGGGTCGAGCCTACGGCTGGGTTGGGGTGCCGTCAGGTCGAGCATGACCCGTCAGCAACCACCAGAGGTCGGCGCGGCGCCCTTGATGGGGGTGGCCGCCCTGGGCGCGGGTGCCAAGGCCCTGAACGCCTGCCCGAGAACGAGATCCACGGACAGGTCGGTGCGGGCGTCGTGCACCGCGGTCGCCCCCTTGACCAGCGTCATAACGAGGGCGGCGCGGCTCGCACCGGCCGTGCCGAAACGGACCTCGGCGGGTCCAGTGATGGTCTTCTGCAGCGGGTCGTTCGACACCGTCGACACAGAGAAGCCCCGCTTGCGAACCTGTGTGGCGGTGGCCGCGGCCAGCCCACTTCGTTGGGTGGCGTTGTAGACATTGACGACCGTGCTTGCGGCAGTGGGCCCCTTCGGTGTGGCCGTGCACGTCGCGGTGACGCTGGGCTGGGCGACGGGCGTGGCGGATCCCTGGTAGTAGGAGTACGCGTACCAGAACGCGCTGAAGAGCAGCAGTGCCACCACGAGAAGAGTGATGAAGGCACGTCGTCGTCGTGCCCGGCGCGAGCTCGACGCCCCCGCCTCCACCATGTAGCTCACCCGCACACCTCCGGCCCCGCGGCCCGGTCACCGACTGCTGGGCGGCCCCCTTGGACGCCCCCGCTTGGGTCAGTCAAGCACGAGGACGCGGGCGTGGAGGGTCGGTCGCTGCTGAAGGGCCGCCCTCAGCGCGCGATGCAGGCCGTCCTCGAGGTAGAGGGTTCCCTGCCACTCGACGACGTGAGCGAACAGGTCGCCGTAGAAGGTTGAGTCTTCGGCGAGCAGGAACCCGAGGTCCAGGTTGCGCTTGGTGGTGACCAGCTCGTCCAGCCGAACCTGACGCGGCGGAACCCCGGCCCAGTCTCGCGGAGTCTCTTTGCCGTGGTCCGGGTATGGCCGCCCCTCGCCCACCTTCTTGAAGATCACCCAGCCACTGTAGGGGCATGACGCGGCGCCATCACGTCGGCGATCGCTGGCATCGATGTCGTGGCGGCCCGGCTACCTTCCCAACAGCCAGGTCAGCGCCAGGATCACGGGCACCGCGCCGATCGTCGTGATGAGAATGGTGTCGCGGGCCAGGACGGTGGCGCGCTCGTACCGGGTCGCGTGGACGAAGATGTTCTGGGCGGTGGGCAGGGCGGACGTGACAACGAGGGCGAGCAGCGCGTGCCCGTGGACTCCCAGCAGGGTGCTGGCGACGAACCAGGCCACGACCGGTTGGGCCACCAGCTTCAGCCCGGAGGTGGTCACCAGCTCGGAGACCGATCCGGCCTTGCCGAGGCCGGGCCCCAGTCGCAGGGCGATGCCATAGGCAAGGAGCATGCTCGGCACGGCCATGTTGCCCAGCAGGTCCAGTGGGGCCGAGAGCACGCCCGGCAGCGTCCATCCGGTCAACGAGAGGAGGACGCCCAGCAGCGAGCCGACGGTGAGGGGGTTGCGCAGCGGACGGCTCGCCAGCACCCACCATCGGCTCGCGCCGTCGCGGGCGTCGGTGTCGAGGACGGCGAGAGCGAGCGGTTGGAGCACGATCAGCTGAAGCAGCAGGGTCGGAGCGACGTAGGCGGCACTTCCGAGCACATAGCTGGCCACCGGGATGCCGAGGTTGCCCGCGTTGACGTATGCCGCGGACAACGCGCCCACGGTGGTCTCACCCAGACCGCGGTGCCAGACGAGTCGCGCCAGGACCACGTAGACCCCGGCGGCCACCACGACCCCGCTGACCGAGGCCAGCAGGTTGGAGGAGAGGACCGAATGCACGTTGGCGCGGCTCAGGGTCACCACCATGAGGCAGGGGCTGGCGACGAAGAACGCGATCCGCGACAGCACGAGCTGGGCGCCGAGGTCAACGATCTTGAGCTGGGCGAGCAACGCGCCGACCCCAATGACAGCGGCGATGGCCGCAAAACCCGTGAGCACTCCCTGCACGCAGACAGGCTAGGGGGGCGTGATGTGGCGGAGGATAGGGGATTCGAACCCCTGAGAGCTTTCACTCAACACGCTTTCCAAGCGTGCGCACTAGGCCACTATGCGAATCCTCCGCCGAGGAGGCTACCCGAGCACCGGCCTCGGCCTGAAATCGCTGTCTTCGGGGGCCAGGGGCCGAGTCCCGGCCACGACCCGCGAACCAGTAGACTCGGCGACGGCACCCCGCGTGGTGGTACCTCTCCGAACTCCCCCAGGGCAGGAATGCAGCAAGGGTAGGAGAGCTCTTCCAGGTACGTGGGGTGTCCCTTTTTGCCCCTCCCCCGGGGCCCTCCTCGGCCATGGCCGGCTCTTACCCGGGCCGATGCCATGTAGGCAAGCGGCTATTCGAGGTTCCTATAGCCGCTTGCGCCTGCGCCCCTACGGACTCCTAGGTTTCCTTGAACGAGGAGAGAACCGCTCTTCGCTCCGGTGGCCGGCGTTGGCCCACCGACCATGCGCAGGGGAATGGAGCATCGGCATGCGGATCAGGATTGCCCGGGCGAGCCTCGTGGCAGTCGTTGTGTCGGTCGTGGCCTTGCTGGTGGGCTGCTCGCGAGGGCCAGACGCACAGGACAGCGAGCTCGCGGTTGGGTATCAGAATCCGGAGAGTCTCGCCTTGGATCTGCAGAAGCTGCGTCGTGTCATCGACGACCTTCCGGCGACCTCGCCCCAGCGTCCGCTCCTGGCGGACGGACGCGTGACCAAGCAGGAGCTCGACTTGTCCTGGGCCCGGCTGAGGTCGTGCATCCACGCGAAGGGCCTCGTGGTCACCGGGCCCTACGTGGACCCCATCACCAACACCGACTACCTCTACACCTACTCACGACCTGCGAAAGCCGCCGCACCTGCGAAGCCGGACTCCGCAGCCGAGG
>DASYGI010000360.1:0-20863 GCA_035999925.1 Pedococcus sp. | reverse complement strand
ACCCCGAGCTGGTGACGCTCGAGCAGGGACTTCGACCCCACCGGCTCCGAGGTCTGGACGTAGTCCTGGACGATGGCGCGCAGGACCGCGAGCCGTCGTTCCTCGCTCATGGGCAGTCCTCCTTCGCTCATCGTCACACTCGTTGCTGGCACTCAGACTCTACGAGTGCCAAGTCTAGGACGTTCCCGTCCCCCGAACGCCCACCCCCGGCGCGGCACCCGAACCCGCGGCGACGAGCGGCATACCCTGCGTCGGTGTCCGACCGCTATGGCTCCGATGTTCTCTCCGGCGACTGGCGCGTCCCGCCACGCGGGCGCTCCCGCGACGTCGAGGCCGAGACCGGCCTGGTCGTGGAAGACGTCGACACCGGCTGGTGCGGCGCCGTGGTGCGCGTCGAGAAGGCCGGCGGGATGTACGTCGTGCACCTGGAGGACCGCCGCGGCCGGACCAAGGGCTTCCCACTCGGACCCGGGTTCCTGCTCGACGGCGCCCCGGTCATCCTGACGCCTCCGAAGGCCGCGGCCCGCGCCGAGCTGTCAGTAGCGCGTCAGGCGGCGTCACGCACCGCCTCGGGCTCCCGGGCCGTCGCGGGGGCGCGCGCCCGGGTCGCGAGTGGGTCACGGATCTTCGTCGAAGGGCGACACGACGCCGAGCTGGTCGAACGCGTCTGGGGCGATGACCTGCGGATCGAGGGGGTCGTAGTCGAGATGCTCGACGGGGTCGACGACCTGGCCGGCGCCATCGCCGAATTCAGCCCAGGGCCGGGGCGACGGATGGGAGTGCTCGTCGACCACCTGGTCCCGGGGACGAAGGAGGACCGGATCGTCCGGGCTGCCTGCGGCGGCCCGTATGCCGCGCACGTCCGCGTGCTCGGCCACCCGTACGTCGACGTGTGGCAGTCCGTGCGTCCCGAGCGGCTGGGCCTGACCGCCTGGCCGGTCATCGCACGGGGCACCTCGTGGAAGGACGGCATCTGCGACCACCTCGGCTGGCCCCATCGGACGCAGGCGGACATCGCCCACGCCTGGAAGCGGATCCTGGGGACCGTGCGGACCTACGCGGACCTCGAACCCACCCTGCTGGCCAGCGTCGAGGAGCTCATCGACTTCGTCACCGAACCCGGTCAGGGTCGGCCCTGACCGAACCCTGAATGCACCCCGGGCCTCACCCGAAAGGGGGTCGCACCGGCACCGAAGTGCGCTCTACTGGTGACAACACTGGTGACAAAGCACCCGAGTCCGGAGGACGCCATGACCGACCAGCCTGTCCCCGACGAGCCGCCCCCGGGCAGCCCTGGCTACGGCACCACGCCGTCGTCCAACCCCCTGTCGCCGGCCGACGAGCGCTTGTGGTCGACGTTGGTCCATCTCTCGCCGTTCGTCGCTGCCTTTGTGGGCCTGCCGGTCCTCGGTCCACTGGTGATCTACCTCGTGCTCCGTGACCGGGGCCCGTTCATCCGCTTCCACGCGGCTCAGGCGCTGAACTTCCAGCTCGTCCTACTCATCGCATACATCGTGTTCGGGGTGCTGTCGCTCGTGCTCATCGGCATCCCCCTGCTCATCGCCACGGCGGTCCTGTCCGTGGTGTTCCAGATCATCGCCGCGATCAGGGCGAACAGTGGCGAGTGGTACCGATACCCGCTGACGCCCGACTGGGTGAAGTGAGCCCGCGAGGTCAGACCGGCTACCGCAGGCCCGACCGCTAGCGCAGACCGAGCAGGCGCCGCACCACCGTGTCGGTGAGCAGCCGGCCCTGCCTGGTCAGTACCACCCGCTTGCGGTGCAGGGCGGCCTCGCCCTCGACCAGCCCGTCCGCGATCAGCCCAGCGACGGCGGTTCGGCCCGCCGGCTCCAGGTCCCCGACCGGGAGGCCGTCCACCATCCGGATCGCGAGCAGGACACGCTCGTCATAACGCTGGGCCGCAGTCAACGTCTCGCGAGCCTGAGCGGGGCTGACGCCCTGGCCGACGCGAGCGGCATACGCGTTGGGGTGCTTGACGTTCCACCACCGCACCCCGCCCACATGGCTGTGCGCCCCGGGACCGATTCCCCACCAGTTGCCGTCACCCCAGTACCCCTCGTTGTGCCGACACCGGGCGTCGTCGCGAAGCGCCCAGTTGCTCACCTCGTACCAGCCGTAGCCAGCCTCGGCCAGCGCCGCGTCGGCAATCTCGTACTTGGTCGCCTCGTCGTCGTCCTCCGGCGCCGGGACCTGCCCGCGCCGCACCTGCGCCGCGAGCTTGGTGCCGTCCTCGACGACCAGGGCGTAGGCGGAGATGTGGTCGGGAGCCAGGTCGGTCGCCGCCCGCAGGCTGGTCTGCCAGTCCGCGACGCTCTCCCCTGGCGTGCCATAGATGAGGTCGAGGCTGACCTGCAGGCCGGCGGCCCGCGCCGCGTCGACCGCGCGCTCGACATTGGCAGGGTCGTGGGTGCGCTCGAGGGTGCGCAGCACGTGCGGGACGGCCGACTGCATCCCCAGCGAGACGCGGGTGAAGCCGGCCTCGGCGAGGGTCTCCAGACCCTCAGGCGTGACCGAGTCGGGGTTCGCCTCGGTGGTGACCTCGGCGTCAGCCGCCAGCCCGAACCGCTCCCGTATGCCGCCCAGCATCCGGGCCAGGTCGGTGGCGGCCAGCATCGTGGGCGTGCCGCCGCCGACGAACACCGTTCGCACGGGGGGCGTCGGGCCCAGCACCGCTGCAGCGAGGTCGAGCTCCCGCAGCGCGGCATCCGCGAAGGTCGCCACGCTCGCCCCGTCGGCTCCGAGCTCAGTCAGGGTGTAGGTGTTGAAGTCGCAGTAGCCGCAGCGGACCGAACAGAACGGCACGTGCAGGTAGACCCCGAAGGGCCGCTCGGCAAGGCCATCGAGCGACGCTGCCGGGAGCCGGCCGTCCGGCGGCGCTGGGTCGCCGTCGGGCAGGGCACTGGGCATGACGGCATTGTCTCAGGGCGCGTGGACCCTCAGCGGTGGCGGGGCGGTCGCCGACAGGCTCGCCCGGCTCGCGGCTAGGGTCGGAGGGTGAGTGCTCCCCGCTGGATCGAGCTCGACGGTGTCGCCAACATGCGTGACGTCGGAGGGCTGCCGACAACTGACGGTGGCCACGTCGCGGAAGGGCGGCTGCTCCGGTCGGACAACCTGCAGGACCTGTCGGCCGCTGATGTCGCCCACCTGGTCGAGGTCCTGGGGGTCAGCGACATCGTCGACCTGCGCAGCAACGTCGAGGTCCATCTCGAGGGTGCCGGGCCGCTGCGGTCGCGTGACCTCGTGCCGCACCATCACCTCTCGCTGATGAGTGACGACCAGGTCGAGGACGCAGCGGCCGCAGCCCTCGTGGTGCCCTGGTCGAAGGAGAGCGGGCGGCCCACGCCGCCCCGGCGCGACGACGACTTCTGGGCCAGCCATTACCTGGGCTACCTCGCCGACCGCCCTGACTCGGTCAGCGCGGCGCTCCAGGTGGTCGCCACGAGCACTGGAGCCACGATCGTCCACTGCGCCGCGGGCAAGGACCGCACCGGCACTGTGGTGGCGATGGCGCTGTCGGTTGCCGGCGTCGCCGACGAGGAGATCGTCGCCGACTACGTGGCCAGCGCCGAACGGATCGAACGGATCGTCGCGCGCCTGCTGGCGCGTCCGACCTATGCCGAGGCCATGCGCGACCAGCCGATGTCCCATCACATCCCGCGGGCGGAGACGATGCAGCGGCTGCTCGCTGTCCTCGCCGAGAGCCACGGTGGTGCGGTTGGCTGGCTGCGCGAACAGGGCTGGAGCGATGAGCAGGTGGCCACCCTGCGGTCCCGGCTGCGCGCGTGACGGCGCCCACCGGCCCTATCCCCGCGCCCGAGGAGCGTCCCCGGCGTGAGCGCAGGGCGATGCGCGTCCTGCTCGTCGACGATCTCGACCGCATCCTGCTGTTCCGCGACGGCGACCTGGGGCTCGACCCCGTGCCGCACTGGTGGATCACCCCCGGTGGCGGCGTCGACCCGGGCGAGAGCGACCGTGCCGCTGCTGTGCGCGAGGTCGCCGAGGAGACCGGCCTGGTCATCAGCGAGTCGGACCTGCAGGGGCCGTTGGCCACTCGCATTGTCGTGCACGGCTACAGCGACGTCGTCACCACACAGACCGAGGCGTTCTTCTTGGTGCGTTGCCCCGCCTTCGAGGTGAGCACGGACGGACACACCGAGCTCGAGCGCCTGACGATGACCGAGCACCGCTGGTGGTCCCGCACCGAGCTGGAGTCGACGACCGAGGAGGTCTGGCCCCGCGACGTGCTGCCCCTGTGGCTCGCCGCCGAGCATGCCGGCGATGGCGATGTCGACGACGCCACCCCGCGTGACCTCGGCAGGGTCGAGGAGTCGACCGTTCCGGCGTGACGCGCCGTCACGGCATACCGCTCAGACCCGCACCCAGGTCAGCGAGCTGGCTTGTCCGTCACCCACAAGCGGATGATGCCCTGCACCACCGGCTTGCCGTCGTCCCGGGTCGCGGTGACGCGCACGGGGATCTCGACGTCGCCGACGCGCTCCCAGTCGGCGGGGTCGGTCTGCGCGACACACCGGATGTCGCTCGTGGCCTTGGCGGTGTACTCCACCTCCATGCCGCGCGGGATCCAACGACGGGAGGCTGGGATCGAGGCCTCTGCGAGCGCACCCATGGCAGCTTCCAGCCCGTTGCAGATCGCGATGACATGGACGGTGCCGATGTGGTTCTGCACGCGCCGGCGCTTGGCGATGGTCAGCTCGGCTCGGTTGGGCTCGAGGGTGACAAAGCGCGGCCGGGCGGTCCTGAAGTAGGGGGCCGCCTGTTCGAAGACCAGCGAGAACAGCCGGTTGCCCTGGGGGTATGCCGCAAGCCGCTGGTAGAGCGCGTAGGTGTTGATCATCCGGCCACGTTACCGGCCAGTAACCCTCTTCAGGAGGTGACCTTCGCTACTTCCTGGCCTTCTCCGCCTGGCTGGTGTCCGAGGAGAGCGCGGCGATGAAGGCTTCCTGGGGGACCTCGACCCGGCCCACCATCTTCATCCGCTTCTTGCCCTCCTTCTGCTTCTCGAGCAGCTTGCGCTTCCGGCTGATGTCGCCGCCGTAGCACTTGGCGAGCACGTCCTTGCGGATGGCGCGGATGTTCTCGCGGGCGATCACGCGGGAGCCGATGGCGGCCTGGATCGGCACCTCGAACTGCTGACGCGGGATGAGGTCCTTGAGCTTGCCGGCCATCATCACCCCGTAGGCGTAGGCCTTGTCCTTGTGCACGATCGAGCTGAAGGCGTCTACCGTCTCGCCCTGGAGCAGGATGTCGACCTTGACCAGGTCGGCGACCTGGTCGCCGTCGGGTTCGTAGTCGAGCGAGGCATAGCCGCGGGTGCGCGACTTGAGCTGGTCGAAGAAGTCGAACACGATCTCGGCCAACGGCAACGTGTAGCGCATCTCGACGCGCTCCTCGGACAGGTAGTCCATCCCGCGCAACGTGCCGCGCTTCTGCTGGCAGAGCTCCATGACCGCGCCGATGAACTCACTCGGGGCGAGCACCGTGGCGCGCACCACCGGCTCGGTGACCGAGGTGATCTTGCCGTACGGGAACTCGCTGGGGTTGGTGACCACGAGCTGCTTGCCGTCGTCGAGCGTCACGTCGTACACGACGTTCGGCAAGGTCGAGATGAGATCGAGGTTGAACTCGCGCTCGAGCCGCTCGCGGACGATCTCGAGGTGGAGCATCCCGAGGAAGCCGATGCGGAACCCGAACCCCAGCGCCGCGGACGTCTCCGGCTCGTAGACCAGCGCCGCGTCGTTGAGCTTGAGCTTGTCGAGGGCATCGCGCAGGTCGGGGTAGTCCGAGCCGTCGATCGGGTACAGCCCGGAGAACACCATCGGCTTGGGGTCGCGGTAGCCGCCGAGGGCCTTGGTGGCCGGCTTGGCGGCATTGGTCACGGTGTCGCCGACCCGCGACTGCCGCACGTCCTTCACGCCGGTGATCAGGTAGCCGACCTCGCCGACACCGAGACCCTTGGCGGGCGTCGGCTCCGGGGAGGAGACGCCGATCTCGAGCAGCTCGTGCGTGGCCCGGGTGGACATCATCGCGATCTTCTCGCGCGGGTTCAGGTTGCCGTCGATGACTCGGACGTAGGTGACGACGCCCCGGTACGTGTCATAGACGGAGTCGAAAATCATGGCTCGCGCGGGCGCGTCGGCATCGCCCACCGGCGGCGGCAGCTGCGTGACGATCTGGTCGAGAAGCGGCACCACACCTTCGCCGGTCTTGCCCGAGACCCGCAGGCAGTCCTCGGGCTCGCAGCCGATCAGACCGGCCAGCTCCTCGGCGAACTTCTCCGGCTGGGCCGCAGGCAGGTCGATCTTGTTGAGCACCGGGATGATGGTGAGGTCGTTCTCCATCGCGAGATACAGGTTCGCCAGGGTTTGCGCCTCGATGCCCTGGGCCGCGTCCACGAGGAGCACGGCACCCTCGCACGCCGCCAGTGAGCGGGACACCTCGTAGGTGAAGTCGACGTGACCCGGAGTGTCGATCATGTTCAGGCAGTAGGTCTTGCCGTCCAGCTCCCACGGCATCCGGACGGCCTGGCTCTTGATGGTGATGCCGCGCTCGCGCTCGATGTCCATGCGGTCGAGGTACTGCGCGCGCATCGCCCGCTCGTCCACAATGCCGGTGACCTGGAGCATCCGGTCCGCCAGCGTGGACTTGCCGTGGTCGATGTGGGCAATGATGCTGAAGTTCCGGATCAGGTCCGGCGGCGTCGCGTGCGGTTGCAGCGCGTTGCGGGCCATGGGTGACACGGGTGCTCAGAACCTCACGGACGTCGGGACAGCGATCAGCACAGTCTCCCATGCCCATTGGTATGCCGATGACGGCCCGTGCGCGCGGCCGCTGGGCCCCGCCCGTGGGGCGCGTGGCGCTAGGCCCCACTCGCCGTGCGGGCGATCCCGGTGGTGCGGGCGGTGCGGGCGCGTCGCT
This sequence comes from Pedococcus sp., assembly GCA_035999925.1. Classification (GTDB taxonomy): domain Bacteria; phylum Actinomycetota; class Actinomycetes; order Actinomycetales; family Dermatophilaceae; genus Pedococcus. The sequence continues at coordinate 13,906 of DASYGI010000360.1, read as the reverse complement.
CCGTGAACGCTGAGCCGAGGGCGATCCCCAGCCCGAGTACGGCAAGGATGCCGCCGACCCGTGAGGGCCACTCATAGCCCAGCCCCGCGGACAGGACGACGGACCCCAGCCAGGCACCCAGCGCGTTCGCGATGTTCAGGGTGGAGTGGTTGAGGGCGGCGGCCAGAGCCTGACCCTCGTGCGCGACGTCCATCAACCGGGTCTGCAGCATCGGGACCATCAGGCTGGGCAGCAGACCGAGCAGGAAGACGCTGGCCAACGCAAGACCCTGCGAGGTGGCCACTGCGGGTCCGAAGAGGAACAGCATGACGGTGATCGCGACCAGGCAGAGGGTGATGCCACGCAACAGGCCGACCCTGGACACCGGACCGGAGAGCATGGCTCCGACGGTCATGCCCACCCCGTACAGCGCCAGGATCAGCGGGATGGTGGCGCGGCTGAACCCGCCCAGCTCGGTCATGGTCGGGGAGATGTAGGAGAAGGTGGCGAACATCCCGCCGAAACCGACGGTGCCGATACCCAGCGCCAGCCACACCTGCGGCCGCCGCAGGGCCGACAGCTCCGAGCGCATGGTCAGGCCGCCGTCCGGTGGGCAGAACGGGACCCAGCGCCACACCGCGAGAACGGTGAGCAGAGCGATCACGCCGACGACGGCATACGGCCACTGCCAGCCGAACAGCTGCCCGATCCGGGTGGTGACCGGCACCCCGACGATGTTGGCGACGGTCAGGCCGGTCAGCATCATCGAGACCGCCCAGGTGCGGCGATGCGCGGGGACGACGGACGCGGCGACCAGCGACCCCACCCCGAAGAAGGCGCCGTGCGGTAGGCCCGACAGAAAGCGCGCGGCCATCAGCAAGCCATAGCTGCCTGCGAGCGCGGACAGAACGTTGCCCACAGCGAAGGCGCCCATGAGCCAGAGCAGCAACTGCTTTCGGGGCATTCGTGACCCGAGGGTGGCCAGCACTGGAGCGCCCACGACGACCCCTGCGGCATACGCGGAGACGATGTGGCCGGCAGCGGGGATGGTGACGTGCACCCCCGTCGCGATCTCGGGAAGCAGGCCCATGGTGACGAACTCAGTGGTGCCGATGGCGAAGCCGCCAGTGGCCAGGGCCAGCAGGGCAAGGTTGGTATGCCGTGAGCGTGCCTCGGCGGTCGTGTCGGGTCGGTCCGTGCCTGGCTGGGTGGCGGGGTCGGCGAGGGCGTCGGTCACGCAGGCTGCAACGAGCCTGCGGTGCCCACACATTCCCTCGGGGGCGCCACCGGCCCGCTAGCGTGATCGGCATGGCGACTCTTCGCGCAGTGCTGTCCAGGCTGATCCGTCGCGCGACCCCGGCCCGCACGACCTCGCGCCACGCGCCAGGGGCCGGTTCGCGCGCGGGCTACCCGGGCGACTTCACCGCAGTGCCGACCATGACCTACTCCCCTGTGCCCGATGGCCGACCTGACCCCGGTGAGATCGTCTGGACCTGGGTGCCGTTCGAGGAGGACCACAGCCAGGGCAAGGACCGGCCAGTGCTGATCATCGGTCGCGACGGCGCCTGGCTGCTGGGTCTCATGCTCACCAGCCAGGACCACGAGCGCGACGCGGCGCAGGAGGCCCGTTTCGGGAGAGTCTGGGAGGACATCGGCTCAGGACCGTGGGACCGCCGCGGGCGTCGCAGTGAGGTGCGGGTGGACCGCATCCTGCGGATCGACCCGGATGCCGTACGCCGCGAGGGGGCGGTCCTGGACGAACGCCGTTTCACCGCCGTGACCCAAGCCGTGCGGGCAGCGCGCCGCTAGACGGGTTGAAGGCACGCACGAGGGCCGGTCACCTTGCGGTGACCGGCCCTCGTGCTGCCGCGGTGTGGGACAGCGTCAGAGCGACGCGGCCTTCTTCGCCATGGCGGACTTCTTGTTTGCGGCCTGGTTGGCGTGGATGACGCCCTTGCTCACAGCCTTGTCGAGCTTCGTCGAAGCCGTCCGCAGGGCCGAACCGGCGGCCTCGGCATCGCCGGCCTCGGCGGCCTTCTGAAACTTGCGGATCCAGGTCTTGAGCTCGCTCTTGACCGCCTTGTTGCGCTCGGTCGCCACGCGGTTCGTCTTGATCCGCTTGAGCTGGGACTTGATGTTTGCCACAGGTATGTCTCTCTTGGTTGGTCGGTAGGTTGCCGTTAGAGGGCGGCAGAAGCCTCTCGGGACCAGGCGTGGGGCACCTGTGGTTGAGGGGCTCTGGGTGAAGCTGCATGCGCGCACGACCATGCGCGCACGCGGAGCGCAAATCTACCAGCGATCGGCCCAGTCTCCCAAAACGTGGCGGGAGGGCGTCACCATGCTGCCGTCACGCCGCGATCCTGTCGCGACTACTGCCCGGTCCGCGCTCCCGCGATGGTCAGGATCGCCCGCTCGACGGCATACACCGGGTCGCGGCCGCCGCCCTTCACCTCGAAGTCCGCTAGCGCCACCGCCTGGATCGACTCGGCGAGCCCCTCCGGCCCCCAACCGGAAAGCCCACGCCGCGCCTTGTCCACCTGCCAGGGCGCCATCCCCAGGTCGCGGGCGACGTCGGCGGACCGGCCACGGCCCGCGGAACCCACCTTGACGAGCTGGCGGAGCTGCTGGGCCAGTACCGCGACGATGGGCACGGGATCCACCCCGGTGGCGATGGCATGCCGCAGCAGCCGAAGGGCCTCACCGGACTGGCCAGCCACGGCCGCGTCGGCGACCCGAAAGCCCGTCGCCTCGACCTTGCCGCCGTGATACCTCGTCACCAGCGTCTCGTCGACGACCCCGGTGGTGTCCGCGATCAGCTGGGCACAGGCGGCGGCCAGCTCACGGACGTCCTTCCCCACGGCCTCGACCAGCGCCCGGACGGCGTCTGGTGTCACCTTGCGACCCGCTCGACGGAACTCGTGCATGGCGAAGTCGGTCTTGTCACGGTCGCTCTTGATGGCCGGAGCCTCGATGACGCGGGCCTGGGCCTTCTTCATCGAGTCCAGGACCCGCTTGCCTCGCTGGCCGGACTTGTGCGTGACCACCAGGGTCACGTCGGGGTCAGGTGCGGCGAGGAACGCGAGCAGGTCCTCCTGCAGCTCGTCGGACGCCTCGTCGAGATCTTCCACGACCAGGCATTTCGCCCCACCGAAGAGCGAGGGACTCGCCTGTAACGCCAAGGCGCCCGCCTCGTAGGCCGCAGCGGTGAGCCGGATCAGCTCGAGGTCGGGGGCACCCACGCGCAGCTCGTCCAGCACGGAGGTCAGGGCGCGCTCGGCGATCACCGACTCGGGGCCGGTGATCAGCACTAGCGGCGGAACGGAACGCATCGGCGAGGCAGTCACGGCGACAGCCTGCCACGGCCCACCGACGGTGACGGTTCCGAACCTTGCCTCACTCGAAGCTGAGCTGGGCTTCCGACGACACCTCGAGCCCCAGGCCCTTGGCGCGAGCCGCCACGGCCTCCACCGGCAGCTCGAGGCTCTCGGCGAGCTCTTCCAGGCTGAGACCGAGCTCCACGCCGTCGCGGAGCTCTTCGTCGCCCTCGGCCGTCCACGCCTGTCCGCCGGTCACGGCGGTGCGGGACGACTGCGCCGCCGGCGGGTCGGCAGCCACCGGGCGCGGGTGCTCGGCGGCGTCCTCGCCAATGCTGGTCGTGCCCCCCACCACGCCGATCACCGCCGCCCCCAGGCCGCGCAGTGCAGGTTCGTGCACGGCCTCGGGCGGCGGGGCGACCTCGTCGAGGCGCCGAAGGGCGGCAAGCACCCGGTCGCGGTCCGTGGTCGGCCAGAACGGGGGCAGCGAGCGTTGCAGGAACCCGGCATACCGGGCGGTCATCATGCGTGAGTCGAGGAAGGCCACCACACCGCGGTCGTCCGCGCGTCGGATGAGGCGACCGGCGCCCTGAGCCAGGCGCAGGGCGGCATGCGTCGCCGACACCGCCATGAACCCGTTGCCGCCCATCCGGGCGATGGCCTGAGCCCGCGCGGAGGACAACGGGTCATCCGGTCGCGGGAACGGGATGCGGTCGATGAGCACGAGCTGGCAGGCGGACCCGGGCACGTCCACGCCCTGCCACAGCGTGAGCGTGCCGAACAGGCAGGTCTGGGGGTCGCGGGCGAACTGACGAACCAGGGTGGTCACCTGGTCGTCCCCCTGGCACAGGAACCCGAGGTCGCCGTCGAACCGTTCGCGCATGGCCTCGGTCGCCTCGCGAGCGGCCCGCATCGAGGAGAACAGGCCCAGGGTGCGCCCGCCCGCCGCCCGCACGAGAGCTTCGATCTCATCCAGGGTCTGAGGGCTCAGGCCGTCGCGTCCCGGCGCGGGAAGATGTTGCGCCACATAGGCGATTGCTTGTTTGGGGTAGTCGAACGGGCTGCCCACGTCGAGCCCGCGCCAGGACGGCGCGCCCTCCCCGCGCAGCCCAAGCGTCCCCGCGACCGAGTCGAAGGTGCCACCGAGCTCGAGGGTGGCCGAGGTCATCACCACCGTGCGATCGCCGAACACCTTGTCGCGCAACAACATCGCCACACTCATCGGCGCCACTCGCAGGACCGAGCCACGGCGCGGGTCACGGTTGACCCACACCACGTCGAGCTCGCGCTCCTCGAGCACGCGCGAGGAGTTCTCGAACACCTCCTCCACCGCGGCCTGGGCAACCTTGCGGGACCCGTCGGGCTCGACCCCCTTCTCGGGTTTCAGCTCGCTCTGGACCTGCCGGGTGGTGTCCCGCACGCGCGCCAGCGCGAGCGCCAGGGCGTCGGGTATGCCGGTGAGCCTGCCTTCCGGCAGCTCGTCGAGGACGCCCTGGAGAAACACCCCCGCGTCGTCGACCGCCTCGGTGGACTCGGCCAGCCGTCCGGCGCGCTTGGCCGCGGCGGACACCATGGCCGCGGTGAGCTCGTCGGTGACCGTCGACGTCACGCGGTCCACGAGCTCGTGAGCCTCGTCGACCACCAGGAGATCGTGCTCGGGCAGCATCTGCCGCCCCTCGAAGGAGTCGATTGCCATGAACGAGTGGTTCGTGACGATGACGTCGCATTCCTTGGCGGTCTCACGCGACCGTTCGACGAAGCACTCGGCGACCATCGGGCACGTGCCGCCCAGGCACTCATGGGCGCTGACCGAGACCTGTCGCCAGGCCCGCTCGCTCACCCCGGGGACCAGCTCGTCGCGGTCACCGGAATGAGTCTGCGCCGCCCACTCGCGCAGCCGCACGACCTCCTCACCCAGGCGCGACGCGGCCCGGTCCACCTCCGCGACCCCGAACAGCCCCTCCTCGTCGTCGGGGAAGCCGCCCTCGAGCTTGTGTGCACACAGGTAGTTGCGTCGGCCTTTGACCAGCCCGTACGTGGGGGTGCGTTTGAGCAGGGGCGCAACCGCCTTGGCCAGTCGAGGCATGTCGCGGTCGACGATCTGCGCCTGCAGGGCGAGGGTCGCCGTCGCGACGACCGCCGGCTTGCCCGTGGCCTGGGCGTGCATCACAGCGGGGATCAGGTAGGCCAGAGACTTGCCCGTACCGGTGCCCGCCTGCACCAGCAGGTGCTCGTCGGCTTTGATCGCGTCCTGCACCGCGTGCGCCATCTCGACCTGACCTGGCCGCTCGACTCCCCCGACCCCCTGGACGGCGGCGTGCAGGAGCTCGTCGAGACTGGCCATGGGGCAAGCGTATGCCGTGGCCGCACGGTGTCAGGCGCCGCCGTGGACCTGCAGCGGCCTGCCGTCGAGCCGCCGCGCCATGAACACCTCGTCGCGGTCGTCGCCGGGTGCGACCCGGATCACGCCCGGGATCCGGCCGACCTCCTCATACCCGTGACGGGCATAGAAGCTCGTCACGCCGGCACCGCTGCGGGTGCTGAGCAACAGCTGCTCGGCGCCGTCCTCGCGGGCGAGTCGGTGCAGCCCGGTGAGCAGGATGCCGCCCAGGCCGGAGCCCTGCCGAGCCGGGTCGACCATCACCCGGTAGAGCCACGGAGCGTGGCGCCGCAGCGGGTTCGGGCCGGTGACGCACCACCCCCACCCCACCAACGACCCGTCTGGGTCGCGCATCGCACCCGCGAACCCGTCGCCGGCGGCCAGCTCGCGCTCGTGCCCGGCGAGCAGCTCGGCGACGGCGGAACGCGGGGCCCCCGGGAGGAACCCGACTGCCCCGCCTGCGTCGTTCACGGCCTGCCACAGGTCGAGCAGCTCGGCGCGGTCCGCGTCGTCGAGGTCGTCGACCCTCGACACGCGAGGGGCCTCCAGGGCCACGGACGGCGCCTCGTCGGGCAGGTCGTCGGGGAGCACGACGGTGCCGTCCGTGCGCACCAGCCCAGCGGCGGTCGCCGTCCTGACCGACGCGGTGTTGTGTTCCTTGACCAGCGCGCGCACAGGCAGGCTCGCCTGCCACTCGGTGGCCATGGCGACGGCAGCACGGGCGGCCTCGCGGGCGAGCCCACGGCCATGGGCCTCGGCGGCGAACCGGTAGTAGAGGTTGAGGGCGTCGTCGCGACGCTGCAGACCCACCCAGCCCAGCGGCATACCGGTCGCGAGGTCCTCGGCCACCCAGTAGCCGAAGCCGTACTCGGCCCAGTGGCCGAGGATGGCGTCGAAGAACGCCGCGTTGGTCTCAGGAGTCCCGAGGACGTGCGGTGCGTGCACGTAGAGCCGGGGGTCGCTGTGGACCTCCGTGTGGAAGGCGCGGTCGCCAGGGGTCGGGCGGCGCAGCCGCAGTCGTGCCGTAGTCGTCTCGAAGCTCGTCTCGCTCACAACCGTGGACGGTACTGAACCCTCCCGACATCCCGGCTGACAGGATGAGCACCGATGACCAGCACCCAGCCCGCCCTGCTCACCGACCTGCTCCCGGCCGGTCAGGCGGAGCCCGACGAGGTGTATGCCGCGTTCGCCGGCTGGGCGCAGGGCCGTGGCCTGCCGCTGTATCCGCATCAGGACGAGGCCCTGGTGGCTCTGCTCGCCGGTGAGAACGTCGTGCTGTCGACGCCGACCGGGTCTGGCAAGTCGCTGGTGGCCACCGGTGCCCACCTGGCCGCGATGAGCAGCGACCGGGTGAGCTTCTACACCGCGCCGATCAAGGCCCTCGTGAGCGAGAAGTTCTTCGCCCTCTGCGAGATCTTCGGTGCGTCCGAGGTGGGGATGCTGACCGGTGACGCCTCGGTGAACCCCGACGCGCCCATCATCTGCTGCACCGCCGAGATTCTGGCGAACATCGCACTTCGAGAAGGGGCCGGTGCCGACGTTGGGCTCGTCGTGATGGACGAGTTCCACTTCTATGCCGAGCCCGAGCGCGGCTGGGCCTGGCAGGTGCCGCTGCTCGAGCTGCCGCAGGCCCAGTTCCTGCTCATGTCCGCCACGCTCGGCGATGTCACGGTGATCTCCGACGACCTCAGCCGGCGCACCGGCCGCCCCACGGCGCTGGTCACCGGCACCGAGCGGCCGGTCCCGCTGAGCTTCTCGTGGGCCTTGACGCCGTTGCCCGAGACCATCGAAGAGCTCCTGACCACCCACCAAGCCCCGGTCTACGTCGTGCACTTCACCCAGGCCTCCGCCCTCGAGCAGGCGCAAGCGCTGTTTGCCTTGAAGACCGCCATCAAGGCTGACAAGGTGGCCATCGCGGAGCGGATCGGGGGGTTCCGGTTCACCGCGGGGTTCGGCCGCACGCTGTCCAAGCTCGTGCGCGCCGGCATCGGCGTTCACCACGCGGGCATGCTGCCCCGGTACCGCCGGCTCGTTGAACAGCTGGCGCAGGACGGGCTGCTCAAGGTCATCTGCGGCACCGACACGTTGGGCGTCGGCATCAACGTGCCGATCCGCACGGTGCTCTTCACCGGTCTGGTCAAGTTCGACGGGTCACGACAGCGGATCCTCAAGGCGCGCGAGTTCCACCAGATCGCCGGCCGGGCCGGGCGCGCGGGCTTCGACACCAGCGGTTCGGTCGTCGTCCAGGCACCGGAGCACGTGATCGACAACGCCCGTGCAGTGGCCAAGGCTGGGGACGACCCCAAGAAGCTCAAGAAGGTCCAGCGTCGCAAGCCCGCGGACGGCGAGGTGTCCTGGACCGAGCAGACCTACGACAAGCTCGTCGCTGCCGAGCCCGAACCGCTCGTGTCGAAGATGCGCGTCGACCATTCGATGATCCTCAACATCGTGCAGCGACCCGGGGACCCGGTTCGGGCGCTGAGCCACCTGCTTCGCGACAACCATGAGACCCCGCGCGGACAGGCCCGGTTGAGCCGCCGCGCGATCACGCTCGGTCGCAGCCTGTTGGACACCGGGGTGTTGCACCGCGTGTCGCCTGCGGGCCCGGACGGTCGAACCATCACCGTGCGCGACGAGCTGCAACACGACTTCGCCCTCAACCAGCCGCTGGCGCCGCTCGCGTTGGCAACGTTCGACGTGCTCGACCCCGAGTCCCCCACCCACGCCCTGGACGTCGTGTCCGTGATCGAGGCCATCCTCGACGACCCGCGCCAGGTGCTGATGGCCCAGCAGTACGCCGCGCGTGGCGCGGCGGTGGCCGAGATGAAGGCCGACGGCATCGAGTACGAGGAGCGGATGACGCTGCTCGAGGAGGTCACCTGGCCGCGCCCGCTGGCCGACCTGCTCGAGGCGACCTTCGAGATCTTCCGGCAGAGCCATCCGTGGGTCTCGGAGTCGGCCCTGTCACCCAAGTCGGTCGTGCGCGACATGTACGAGCGCGCCATGACCTTCACCGAGTACGTGGCGGCCTACCAGCTGTCGCGGTCCGAGGGTCTGGTGCTGCGGTACCTCACCGACGCCTACCGCACCCTGCGCCAGAGCGTGCCCGCCACCCACCGCGACGAGCAGTTCGACGACCTGCTCGAGTGGCTCGGCGAGACCGTCCGCCAGACGGACTCCTCCCTCCTGGACGAGTGGGAGGCCCTGTCCGACCCGGATGCCAACGAGCGGCTCGAGGAGCTGGAGGGCCTGCACGCGCACGGCGGGGTTCGCCCAGCACGCCCGATCACGGCCAACGAGAGGGCATTTCGCGTCATGGTACGCAACGCGATGTTCCGCCGCGTCGAGCTGGCAAGCCGCGACCGGTTCGAAGAGCTCGCGGCTCTGGACGAGGCGAGCACCGCGCTCACGGAGCCGCCGCGGCATACCGCCATGGACGAAGCTGCCTGGGACGAGGCGCTGGGCGCCTACTACGCCGAGCACGACTCGATCAGCACCGACGGCGATGCGCGTGGCCCACAGCTGCTCGCCATCGCTGCGTCACCCGGTGAGGGCCGATGCTGGGTGGCCCGTCAGACCATCCACGACCCCGAGGGCGACCATGACTGGGTGATCGAGGCGACCGTCGACCTCGACGCCTCGGACGAAGCGGGCGAGCCGGTCGTGGTCACGACCGCGTTGCGCCGCCTCTGACCTGCCCGCCTCGAGTGCGGTCAGCGGGTCAGCAGGTCCCGCAAGCTGGTCGCCGGTCGGCGGGTCAGCCTCGGCACCACGTCGCTGACCTGGGCCACCTCACCAGCGGCAATGGCCGTGTAGGTGGAGACCCAGGCGTCCACCTGCCAGTCCGGCGCGCCATACGCGGCCCGCGACGCGTATGCCTCGGGGACGGTCTCCTCGACGTAGCGGGTCACCGTCCCGGTGACCTCGGTGATCAGCTCGGCCGCCTCGGCGAGGCTGAGCGCCTCAGGACCCGTGAGCTCGTATGCCGCCCCGGCGTGAGCCCCCGGGTCCGCGAGGACCGCAGCGGCGACCGCCGCGACATCGTCCCGGGCCACTGCGGCCACCCGGCCGTCACCGGCAGGGCCACGAAGGGCGCCGTCCTGGACCATGAGCGGAAGGAAGTCGGCGTAGAAGCTGTCGCGCAGGAAGGTCACGTCCATCCCGGACTGGCGCAGGTGTTCCTCGGTAGCCCAGTGGTCTCGTCCGAGGGTGAACGTGCAGTCGGGGGCTGCGCCCTGGAACGACGTGTAGACCACGTGTCGCACCCCCGCCGCAGCGGCCGCGTCGACCACCGCCCGGTGCTGCGCCCGACGATCGGCGTTCTCGGCAGCCGAGACCATGAGGAGCGTGTCGACTCCTGCCAGGGCTGCGCGTGACTGGGGCGTGTCGGCATACTCGAGCCGGCGAACCTCGGCGCGGGCTGTCGGGGGGACGGCCTCCGGTCGCCGCGCCAGCAGCACCAGGCTGGTTCCGTCGCCGAGCAGCCGCAGGACCTCCCGGCCGACGTGGCCCGTCACGCCGGTGAGGCCGATGGTCATGGCGCTCAGGCGGCGAAGTCGGCGAGCTCGGACGCGAGCTCGGGGTGGACACGGGCCTTGATCTGAGTGCCTCGCTCGGTGTGCTCGCTCGCCAGGACCTCCGCTTCCTGGTGCAGGCGGCTGACCAGGTCGCCGCGGTCGTACGGCAGCAGCACGTCGACGTCGATCGTCGGGCGCGGCAGCTCGTCGGCGATCAGCGCGCGAAGCTCCTCGATGCCCAGACCTGTCCGAGCGGACACGATGATCGAGTGCTTCTCGTGGCGCCGGATCCGGTCGAGGACCTCGGGGTCGGCCGCGTCCGCCTTGTTGACGACGATGACCTCCTTGACGTCAGCAGCGTCGACCTCGGCCAGCACCGCGCGCACCGCGCTGATCTGACCCTCGGGGTCGGGGTGCGACCCGTCGACGACGTGCAGCACGAGGTCCGCCTCACCCACCTCCTCGAGAGTCGAACGGAAGGCCTCGACGAGCTGGGTCGGGAGCTGGCGCACGAACCCGACCGTGTCGGCCAGGGTGTAGAGGCGGCCGTCGGGGGTCTCCGCGCGGCGCACCGTCGGGTCGAGGGTCGCGAAGAGCTGGTTCTCCACGAGCACGCCGGCACCGGTCAGCCGGTTCAGCAGCGACGACTTCCCGGCGTTGGTGTAGCCCGCGATCGCCACGCTGGGCACGTCGTGCGCCTTACGGCTGGCGCGCTTGGTGTCCCGGCCCGTCTTCATGTCCTTGATCTCGCGGCGCAGCTTGGCCATCCGGGTGTTGATCCGCCGACGGTCCAGCTCGATCTTGGTCTCACCGGGTCCGCGTGAACCCATGCCCTGGCCACCCGCAGCCTGTCCACCGGCCTGCCGGGACATCGACTCACCCCAACCACGAAGTCGCGGCAGCAGGTACTGGAGCTGGGCGAGCTCGACCTGAGCCTTGCCCTCCTTGGACTTGGCGTGCTGGGCGAAGATGTCGAGGATCAGCGCGGTGCGGTCGATGACCTTGACCTTGACCACGTCCTCGAGCGCACGCCGCTGGCTGGGGGCCAGCTCGGTGTCGCAGATGACCGTGTCGGCGCCCTCGGAGATGACGATGTCGCGCAGCTCCTCGGCCTTGCCCGAGCCGAGATAGGTGCCGGTGTCCGGCTTCTGACGACGCTGGACCAGACCGGCCAGCACGGTGGAACCGGCGGTCTCGGCCAAGGCGGCGAGCTCGCGCATGGAGTTGTCGGCGTCCTGTGCCGTCCCCTCGGTCCACACCGCGGCCAAAACCACGCGCTCGAGGCGCAGCTGGCGGTACTCGACCTCGGTGATGTCCTCGAGCTCGGTCGAGAGTCCCGCCACGCGCCGCAGCGCCGCGCGGTCCTCTCGGTCGTACTGGTCGCCGTCGAAAGCGGCCCCGTCGTGGGCCAGGAAGCCATCCTCGTCGGCGAGGGCCGCTGCTTTGGAGTCAAAGATTTCTGAACGCTTCAGTGTCATATCCCCTCAAGAATCTCACCTTTTCAACCGCTGCAGCGACCCGTTTATGCCAAGCCGTCTACGGTTACCCCCGATGAGCAGCCACGACCACTACTTCACCGCCGAGCCCGCCAGCCCAGCGCAGCAGCGGGCGATGACCGTTCGGCTCGCCGGCCGCGAGGTGTCGGTCCGCACCGCGAGCGGGGTCTTCAGCCCCGACGCCGTCGACAAAGGCACCGCCGTCCTCCTGCGTGAGGTCCCAGCGCCGCCCCCCTCCGGAACGCTGCTGGACCTCGGCTGTGGCTGGGGTCCGATCGCCTTGACCCTGGCCATGGCCTCCCCTGAGGCAACCGTGTATGCCGTCGACGTCAACGAGCGTTCGCTGGACCTGACCCGGACGAATGCCACCTCGCTGGGACTGTCGCGCGTCGTCGCCACCCAGCCGGACGGCATACCGGACGAGGTCCGGTTCGACGCCATCTGGTCCAACCCGCCGATCCGGGTGGGCAAGGCCGCCCTGCACGCGATGCTCCAGCACTGGCTGCCCAGGCTTGCCCCTGGCGGCGTCGCCTACCTCGTCGTGCAGAAGAACCTCGGGTCGGACTCGCTCCAGCGCTGGCTCCACGAGCAGCTGGACCCCGACGGGCTCGTCGTGACCCGGTTCGCCAGCGACAAGGGTTTCCGGGTGATCGAGGTGCGGCGCTTCCCGTAAGCGCTCCGGCCGCCCCCTCAGGGCGACGAGCTCACCGGGTGCACCACCATCGCCGAACCGCCGCCACGGCGCACGGTCTCGGCCGCGGCCTCGAAGTCGTTGGGCCCGATGACCCGGATCGCGGTCGCGGCCCCGATCTCCGGGGTCGAGACCAGCACGTGGCCCTTGGCCCGCAAGGCCGCGGCGTCAGGCGAGCCCATCAGCGCCGGCTCGGCCTGCTCGGGTCCGTTGCGCGAGGAGAGTCGCGCCGCGGCGATCGCGTCCACCAGCGGCAGCCCGCGGTCGAGGTACTCGGTGAGCACCTGGGCAACGGTGGTGATGATGGTCGCGCCGCCAGGACTGCCCGCGACGAGGCGCAGGTGCCCGTGGTCGAGGATCACCGTCGGGCTCATTGAGGAGCGCGGTCGCTTGCCGGGACCGGGCAGGTTCGGGTCCGGGACGCCGTTGGACAGCGGAGCGAAGTCGAAGTCGGTGAGCTCGTTGTTGAGCAGGAAGCCCCAGCCGGGCACGGTGATGGCCGAGCCTCCGGTCTGCTCGATGGTCAGGGTGTAGGACACCGCGTTGCCCCAGCGGTCCGTGACGACCACATGGCTGGTGGACTGACCGTCGTTGGGTAGGTGCGCAGCCGTGGCGGTCGGCCCGCAGGAGGAGTAGGTCCCGTCGGGACTCCCGAAGGGCACCGGGCGCTTCAGCGCCTTGGCCGGGTCGAACAGGCAGGCACGCTCGCGGGCGAAGCCCTGCGACACGAGCTCATGCACCGGCACGCCAGGGACGTCGCCCACGTAGCGGTTCCGGTCGGCGAAGGCCAGTGCCGCGGCCTCGCTGAACCGGTGCAGGTAGTCGGCGTTGCTCACCGCGCTCAACGGCGTGCCGGTGCGGTGGTCGATGGCCGTGAGGAGGTTGAGGATCTCGGCGACGGCGATCCCACCCGAGCTGGGCACGGGCATCCCGTAGACGTCGAGCCCGTGGTAGGTGGAATGCACGGGAGCCTTGGGAAGTGGCCGGTATGCCGCGAGGTCACCCGTGGTGATCTGGCCGTGCGGGACGGAGACGCCTGGGGCGGTGTGCGGGTCGCGCGCCTCGGCCACCACTGCTCGACCGAGCCGGCCGGCATACAGGGAGGCGATGCCGTGCAGGCGCAGCTCGCGGTAGGCCGCGGCCATATCCGGGTTCCGGAAGACCGAGCCGACGGCGGGCGCGCTTCCTCCGGGCAGGAAGACCTTGGCGGTCGCGGGGAACTTCGCGAAGCGGTCGGCGTTGGCGACGGTCTGGTCGTGGAAGGTCTGGTCCACCACGAAACCGCGGGTGGCCACCGTCTCGGCCGGTTTGAGCAGCTCGGCGAGCCGCATGGTGCCGAAGGACCGCGCGGCCAGGTCCCAGGTCGCTGGCGTGCCGGGGACGCCGACGGACAAGCCGGAGTTCACCGCCTTGGTGAAGTCCATCGGAGTGCCGTTGGGCTCGCGAAAGGCGTTCTGGGTGAACGTCTTCGGTGCCGTCTCACGCCCGTCGATGGTCTTCACGCGGCCGGTCCTGGCGTCGTAGAAGAC
>DASYGI010000359.1:0-1650 GCA_035999925.1 Pedococcus sp. | reverse complement strand
CTCGTGGCTTCCCATTGTCGGGGTTGTCGTTGGAGCGGAACTGCGCACTGACGGGGCCTTGGCCGCCGGGGTCTGCCGCACCTGTACCGAGCGACAGAGCGGGCTTGATGCCAGGTACGGCAAAGGGCGGAGCCACAGCGTCGCCGTCGTCCCTAGCATCGGGCGGAGAGCCCTCGGCACGATGGTGGGTCGCGCCGCGCAACTACCCCCCTTGTCCCAGCTGCTTTGCGCAGCCCATGGAGGAGGAAACGACCATGACGCCTTTACGACCGCTGTCTCGAGGGGGACGGCTCCGACCGGCGACTTGCGTGGCATCACTCTTGTCGTTTGCGCTTGTGATGGTTGGAGCGCTCGCGTTCGCCCCGAGCGCGCAGGCTGGGCCCAGCTGCGGTACCACGGCGACGCATGCGCCGACCCGGGCGGGGCGTTTGCTGGGGATCGTTCGTCCGCATGGGCGAGCGCACGGGTGCGCGATGGCCTCGACCGCTGAGGCGCCGTACAACCAGGGTGGCAACCCGCCGCTGATCAACCACGGCGGCCCCGTGATGAGCACCCCGGATGTGGGGAGCCAGGTCGTCCTGACGCCGATCTACTGGGCGCCCAGTGGGTACACCTTCACGGAGAGCTACAAATCGGTCATCAACACGTACATCGCCAACCTTGCCGCGGACAGCGGCAAGACCACCAACGTCTTTGGGTCCCTGCCGCAGTACTCGGGCAGCAACGGCACCATCGGAGCCAAGTTCGTCGTTGGGACACCGCTGGATGACGCGGCCCCGTTTCCTTCTTCCGGGGGGTGCACACCGGACTCTGGGTCGATCTACGCCGACAACTCCGGCTACACGGCGTGCGTCGATGATGCCCAGCTCACCGCGGAGACCGGGAACGTGCTGGCCGCGAACGGGCTGACGAGCGACCTCGGCCACATGTACCTGGTCTTTCTGCCCCAGGGTGTCGAATCCTGCTTCGGCCCCGACGGTTCGACAAACCAAGCGTGCACGATCAACTACACGGCGAGCTCGGCGTACTGCGCCTACCACAGTGCTTTCGGCCCCGGCGGGTCGTCTATATATGCCGCCATGCCCTTCCCGGTCTACTACTCGGGCACCAACCAGTCATGCTCCTCCGAGGGCACGCAGCTGGGTCAACAGTCCCCCAACGGCGACGTGGGTGCTGACGTCGAGCTCAGCCCACTGAGCCATGAGGTGGCCGAGGCGATCACGGACCCGCATGGCGACACCTGGTACGACAGCGCCGGCTACGAGAACGGTGACGACTGCTCCTACATCTATGGCACGGCGCAGGGGACGCCCGGAGCCATGTGGAACCAGACCATCAACGGCGCTCACTACCTGACGCAGGAAGAGTTCAGCAACGCCGACTTTGTCCCAGGCCAAGCCGGCTGCGTCCAACAGCTGACGCTGCTGCCGACCATCACATCGGTTTCCCCGGGCTACGGCTCGCAGTCCGGCGGACAGGCGGTGACGATCACCGGCACGGGGTTCAGCACGGCGTCCACGGTTCGGTTCGGCTCATCGCCCGCTACCGGCACCACCGTCGTGTCGCCGACACAGATCACCGCCAGGACGCCAGCAGCCGCGGCCGGATCCGTGGACATCACCGTGACCACATCCGCCGGCACCAGCCCAC
>DASYGI010000358.1:0-13259 GCA_035999925.1 Pedococcus sp. | reverse complement strand
GTCTGGCCGACGACCGCCTGATCGGGGTCTTCGCCTCGCTCCTCAACGCGTTGCACCGCGACCCCGAGCTCCACGACGCGATCACGAACCGACTGATCGGCCCCAAGATGGCCATCTCACGACGCGTCTTCGAGGCGGCTCAGCGCCGCGGCGAGATCGGCGCCGACGCTGACCTCCAGCTCCTCGCGAGCCTCCTGCCGGCCATCAGCATCCACGAGGCGATGCTGACCGGTTCCCATCCCTCCCAAGAACGCCTCGTGACCCTGGTGGACAGCGTCGTCCTCCCTGCCTGCGCCGCAACGCTGCAGCGCGACTGACCACCCCTCTCCAAAGCACCACTTCACACTCGAAGGACAGCCCATGTCGTCATCTGTCGTGATCGAGCCTGCCTCGACACCATCCGCGCCGACGGCGCAACGCCCGCGCGGCACCCAGCGCCTCGGCATCGCCCTGACCGTCATCAGTGCCGCCCAGCTCATGGTCGTCCTGGACGGGACGATCGTGAACATCGCAATGCCCCACATCATGACCGCCTTGGGGTTCACCCAGGCGAACCTGTCATGGGTCGTCACGGCATACACCCTTGCCTTCGGTGGCCTGTTGCTGCTGGGCGGGCGCGTCGGCGACCTCTTCGGCCGCCGCCGGGTGTTCATGGTGGGCGTGTTGCTGTTCGCCGCCGCTTCCCTGCTGGGCGGCCTGGCTCAGAGCGAAGCCATGCTGCTGGGCGCCCGGGCCTTGCAGGGCCTCGGCGCGGCGATGGCCTCCCCCAACGCCCTGGCCCTGATCACGACGACCTTCCCGGCTGGCCCGGCGCGTAACCGCGCCATGGGCGTGTATGCCGCGATGTCCGGTGCGGGTGCAGCCGTGGGGCTCATCCTCGGCGGTGCACTGACCGAGGTCGACTGGCGCTGGACGATGTTCATCAACGTGCCCATCGGCATCCTGGTCGCCGTCCTGGCTCCGCGCTTCCTGGCCGAGTCCGCCCGCGGCGAAGGTCGGATCGACGTACCCGGTGCCCTACTCGGCAGTGGCGGCCTGGTCTCGCTCGTCTACGGACTGACCAACGCCGCGAGCCATTCGTGGACGGACACAACCACGATCGTCACGCTGGTCGCCGGAGTCGTCATGCTGGGCGCGTTCCTGGTGGTCGAAGCCCGTTCTCCCCACGCGTTGCTGCCCATCCGCATCCTGGCCGACCGCACTCGCGGCACGTCCTTCGCGGTGATGCTGATCGTCGGAGCGGCCATGTTCGCGATGTTCTACTTCCTGGGCCTCTACATCCAGCAGGTGCTCGGCTACTCCCCGTTGAAGTCCGGTTTTGCCTTCCTGCCGTTCAGCTTCGGCATCGTCGTCGCCGCGCAGATCGCCTCGACCCTCATGACACGCGTGGACCCGCGCTGGATCTCCGGGACCGGCGCCTTCCTAGCCGCGGTCGGCATGTTCGGCTTCTCCCGGCTCACCGTCGACAGCTCGTACGTCAGCGGTCTGCTGCCGTGGATCGTCGTCCTGGCCGTCGGCATGGGTCTGACGTTCGTGCCCATGACCCTGACCGCCGTCTCGGGCGTCGCCCAGGAGGACTCCGGGGTGGCCTCCGCGGTCCTCAACACCATGCAGCAGGTGGGTGGCGCGCTGGGCCTGGCGACCCTGAGCACCGTCTTCGCCAACTCCGCCAAGAGCCGGGGCATCGAGCTGGGGGCTGCCCTGCAGGCCAAGGCCCACGCCGGTGGGATGACCGCCCAGCAGGTGGCAGCGGCGCAGCACCAGATCGCGCTCCAGGCCCAGACGTACGGTTCGAGCCACGCCTACCTGGTGGCCGGCGGCATGATCCTGGTCGGCGTGCTCATCACGGTGTTCTTCCTCAACGTCAAGCACGAGGCGCTGTCCACCGAGGGCCACGAGAACGTCCACCTCGCCTGACCTGAGGCTTCCTCCTCCCCCGCCCCTCCACCCCCTCCCACCCCCTCCCCCTCCCACTTATTGCCCTGAATCCACGGAAACGGCGCCCTCTGGGCGCCGGGACGGTGGATTCAGGGCAATAAGTCGTGGTCAGGTGAGGGCCGAGATCGCCGCGCGAATCCGCTTCTCCGACACCGGGTATGCCGTGCCGAGCCCGTTGGCGAACAGGCTCACCCTGAGCTCCTCGACCATCCACCCCACGTCACGAACCGCCGCCGAGCGACGCTCGACTGGTGGCAGCGAGTCGAGCAGGTCGGCATACGCCGTCTCGACCCGGTCCACGACCTCCTGGCTGGAGGCGTCGCGGACCAGGCTGGCCGGCGACGAGGGCGCCTTGTCCAGTCGCTGCAGCATGCCCCGCAGGTAGCGGCGCAGGTGCGGCAGCCTCGCCAGACCCGTGTCGGCCACGAACCCCGCATAGACCAGGCTGTCGAGCTGCGCACGGACATCGGCGGCAAGGGGTGCCACCGGTGGGGCCGTGAGCAGGTCGAGGGCGTGGCGAACCTCGCGTGCGGCCGACAGGAGGGGCTCGACCTGGTCGAGAACGACCAGCACCCTCGCGGCGGCATGGGTCCGGACCGCCGCCAGCACCTCCTCGAACGCTGCGTCGTCGCGTACGGGACCAGCGGCCCGCTCGGACACGACGGAGTCCACGGCGGCGGCCAACGCGTCTTCCAACAACGCGGGCACCGAGCCGTGCGGGTTGTCGCCCAATGCGAGCTTCTGGGAGTTCGTCAGGCGGGCCAGGACCCGCTTCCACGGGGCACTGGTGTTGAGCAGCAGCAGACGCCGGACGCCGAGCGCGGTCGACGCCTCCGCCTCCCGCTCACCCGCCATCACCACGAGGTCGACGCAGTCTCCGCGGTCGACCAACGCCGGGAAACCCTGCACCCGCTCTCCGCCGGACTCCGACTCGAATGAAGCGGGCAGTGGTCCGAAGTCCCACTGCCGCAGCCCCTGTCGCTCGACCGATGCCCCAGCGCGCGACAGGCGCCGCTGGACCTGACCGGCGAGCCGGTCCTGCAGGTCGGCGAGACTCTTGCCGGCACCCACCGGCTGACCCCGGTCATCCTCGACGCTGAACGTGATGCGCAGATGGTCCGGCACGCGCTCCAGGGCGAACTGGTCCGCGGACACCTGCACCCCACTCTGCGCGCGAAGCACTCGGGCCAGCTCGTCCGTCAGCCGCCGCCCCGCTCCGGGCTGGGCGTCCGAAAGAGCGCGGTTCGCGTGGTCGGGGGCGGGCACCAGGTGCACCCGGGTCGCCTTGGGCAGGGACCTCAGCAAGGCGGTGGCGAGGTCCTGGCGCAGGCCGGGCACCTGCCAGTCGAACCCCTCCTCGACGACCTGGTTGAGGACCTGTAGCGGGAGATGAACCGTCACGCCATCGGCGGCTGCGCCTGGTTCGAACTGGTAGGTGACGGGCAGCTCGAGGCCACCTTGTCGCCACACCCGGGGGTAGTCCGTGGCGGAGACATCTGCGGCGCTCTCGCGGGTCAGAAGCTCCTCGGTAAATGTGAGCAGCTCTGGCGTCTGCCGCCGTACCCCCTTCCACCAGCGGTCGAAGTGGCGCTGCGACACGATGTCTGTGGGGATCCTGGCGTCGAAGAAGGCCACCAGATCCTCATCGTCGACGACGATGTCGCGTCGTCGCGCCCGCTCCTCGAGCTCCGAAAGGTGCTGCAGGAGTGCCTGGTTCGCCTTGACGAAGTCGTGGTGGCTGTCCCAGTCCCCTTCGACGAGGGCATGTCGGATGAACAGGTCTCGCGACTCCTCGGGGTTGACCCTGGCGTACTGCACCGTACGGGCCGCGACCAAAGGCACCCCGAAGAGGGTCACCCGTTCGGTGGCCATGACCGCGCCCTGCTTGCGAGACCACCGTGGCTCCGAGTAGGTCCGCTTGACCAGGTGCTCGCCGAGCCGCTCCGCCCAGGCGGGGTCGATCCGCGCGTTGGTGCGGGCCCAGAGCCTGCTGGTCTCCATCAGCTCCGCCGACATCACCCAGGTGGGCTGACGGCGGAACAGGGTCGAGCCCGGCGAGATGGCGAACCGGGCCCCCCGCGCTCCGAGGTAGTCGCGCTTGGCCTCGTCGCGAAGCCCGAGCTGCGACAGGAGGCCCGCCAGCAGGGCCTGGTGCACCACGTCGGCGTTCGGCTCCTCGCCGGGGGCAGCAGTGCCGCGACGCGGGTCGATCCCGAGGTCCTGACAGGCCTTGCGCATCTGGGAGTGCAGGTCCTGCCACTCCCGAATCCGCAGATAGTGCAGGAACTCGGCACGACACATTCGACGAAAGGCGCTGTGGGACAAGGCCTTCTGCTGGTCCTTGAGATAGCCCCAGAGGCTCAGCAACGTCAGGAAGTCCGAGTGTTCGGCACGGAACCTGGCATGGGACTGGTCGGCCTGCGCCTGCTTGTCCGCGGGGCGTTCGCGCGGGTCCTGCATCGACAACGCGGCAACGATGACCAACATCTCGCGGGTGCAGCCGAGCCGGTCCGCCTCCAGCAACATCCGCCCGAGGCGTGGGTCGAGCGGCAGCCGTGCCAACGACCGCCCGTATGCCGTGAGCCGGCGCTGGGGTCCGCGCTCGCCCGCCGCGGTGCGCGGCTCGAATGCCTGCAGCTCTTCGAGCAGCCGCACCCCGTCGGCGATCTGACGCGGATCCGGGGGGTCGACGAACGGGAAGGCCGCGATGTCGCCCAGACCCAGAGCGGTCATCTGCAGGATCACCGACGCGAGACTGGTGCGCAGGATCTCCGGCTCGGTGAACTCGGGTCTCGACTCGTAGTCCTCCTCGGAGTACAGCCTGATGCAGATGCCGTCGGCCAGGCGACCGCATCGGCCCGCGCGCTGGTTCGCACTGGCCTGGGAGATGGGCTCGATCGGCAGGCGTTGCACCTTGGTGCGCTGGCTGTACCGCGAGATGCGCGCGGTTCCGGCGTCGACGACATACCTGATGCCCGGCACGGTCAGGGAGGTCTCGGCCACGTTGGTGGCGACCACGATCCGGCGACCTGTGGGTCGCCCGAACACTCGATGCTGCTCCGCCGCCGACAGCCGCGCATAGAGGGGCAGCACCTCGGTCTGGGGCAGGTTCAGGGCCTGCAGCGCCTCCGCAGTGTCCCTGATCTCTCGTTCACCCGAGAGGAACACCAGGATGTCGTGACCGGTGCCGTCGGCGGGACGCTCGGTCCAGAGCTCCTCGACGGCCTCACAGACCCCGGTCACCTGGTCCCGCTCGTCGTCTCCGGGACGTTCGGGGTCGACCAGCGGCCGGTACCGGACCTCGACGGGATAGGTGCGGCCCGAGACCTCGATGATCGGTGCTGGCCTGCCGTCGCGGTCGGCGAAGTGCCGTGCGAAGCGTTCGGGGTCGATCGTCGCCGAGGTGATGACGAGCTTGAGGTCGGGGCGCCTGGGAAGCAGCTGCTTGAGGTAGCCCAGGATGAAGTCGATGTTGAGCGAACGTTCATGCGCTTCGTCGATGATGATCGTGTCGTACTTGCGGAGCATCCGGTCACGCTGCAGCTCCGCCAGCAGGATGCCGTCGGTCATCACCTTCACGAGGGTGTCGTCACTCGACTCGTCGGTGAAGCGCACCTGGTATCCGATGGCCGATCCCAGCTCGACGCCGAGCTCATCGGCGATCCGCTCGGCCACCGAGCGCGCCGCGATGCGCCGAGGTTGCGTGTGCCCGATCAGCCCCTCTCGACCTCGACCGATCTCCAGGCAGATCTTGGGCAGCTGGGTGGTCTTGCCCGACCCCGTCTCGCCGGCCACGATGACGACCTGATGGTCGCGGATGGCCGCGGCGATGTCGTCCTTGCGGGTGACGACGGGCAGCTCGGCAGGGTACGTGAGCTCGGGCACCGGGATCGACGTGCGCGGTTTGCGCGGCTGAGCGGCACGTCCGCGGGAACGCCGAGGACCGTTGCCCCGGTTCCGGGCAGCCGAGGGCTGCGGAGAACCAGCTGTGGACATGCCCCGCAGCATACGTTTTCGGCTCGGCATAACTTCCGCGGTCGTGACGTTGTCCCGAACATGACGATTACTGGTGCATATGTCCCCAGCACGAGCACCTGGGTGCGCGAACAGGTCGAGAAGATCGAGGAGACCGGCACGACGGCGTCGGTCCAGGTCCAGGACCGGCCCGTGGTGCTCCTGACGATGGTCGGGGTCTCGGGCAAGGTCCGCAAGGTGCCCCTCATGCGGGTCGAGCACGACGGTGCGTATGCCGCGGTGGCCAGTCAGGGTGGGGCGCCGGAGCACCCGAAGTGGTACGCAAACCTGCGCAAGAACCCGGTGCTGGACCTCCAGGACGGGGACCGTACGTGGACGGCCAGGGCTCGCGAGCTCTCCGGCGCAGAGCGCGACGAGTGGTGGCAGCGCTGCGTTGCAGCCTTTCCGCCCTATGAGCAGTACCAGACCAAGACGGACCGCCTCATCCCCGTCTTCGTCCTCGAAGCGGTCTGAGCACGCCCTACCGTCAGCGCCCTGGAGCGCCTTCGGCGGCCGCCTGAGCCACCCGTCGCAGCCAGAGCAGGCCAAGAACGGGCAGGGCCAACGGTACGAAGCCGTAGCCCGACCCGAAGTGCGACCAGACCGTCTTGTCGGGGAAGGCGCTCGGGGCCAGGTACGAGGCGAGCCCGACGCTGAGCACGCCCACCAGCTCCACCGAGATGGCGACCAACGCCACGCGACGTGAGGTGCGGCCCCCCCGGGCCAAGGCAACCGTGGCCACGAGGTAGATCACGGCGGCAAGGGCAGACAGCAGGTACGCGAGCGGGGCCCTCGAGAAGTACTCGACGATCTGCAGGACCGACCGTCCGGTTGCCGCGAGCGCGAGCAGGCCGTACAGCGCGACGAGGACCACCCCCGGGCCAGAGCGGGTGGGGCTCGGCGAGCTCGAGGAGCCGGAGCTTGCAGAGCCTGACGAGCTTGGCGAGCTCGGTGGGTCGGGTGTCTCAGCCATGCACGCTCCAGATCTGTTGCAGGCGTGCGGTCATCACCGCTGCCGCGAAGGCCCCCACTGCCACCACCGCCATGGACCAGCGCGTCTTCTCCTTCAAGGCCAGGAACACCGACGCCGGTGGGACAAGGGGAAGCGTGATCGCATAGGCGGCGAACGTCGCCCGCTCAGCAGCGCTTCCCGGCACCCGTCCGAGGTGGGCCAGCGCCACCACGAGCTGCACGACTAGACCGACCTCGAGGAGTGCGGCGACGAGCAGCAGGCGGTCGTCGAGCAGGGTGGACCGGGCGGCATACCAACCCGACAGGAGCATCAGAGCCACAGCGCCAACGAGCACAGCCACAGTGAGGGGGGAGAACACGGCGCGAGCCTACGCGAGCAGCCCCGGGCCGCGCTCGGCCCGTGGGATCTGGGGCGAGCCGACCTGCGCGCCAGCGCGCGTCGGGGTCATTTCTTGGTGCTGTCCGCAGGAGTCAAGGCAGCCTTGGCATGCGTCGTGGCGCTGGGCTCGGCGGGAGGAGTACCGGCTCCAGAGGGCTTGGTCGGGACGGGCTTGGTGGGATCAGGCCTGGTCGGGACGGGCTTGGTGGGATCAGGCTTGGTCGGGACGGGGTTGGTGGGATCAGGCTTGGTCGGGGCACGTTTCGTTGGATCGGGCTTGGCTTGACCAGAAGCGCCGGGTGCAGGCTTCGTGGGGTGGGGCTGCTTGCTGGTCGCGCGGGCATTCGGGGTGCCCGAGTGCCCCGGGGCTGCCGAATTCCCTGGTGGCACACCGGATCTCGACGACGAACCCGTCAAACCCGCGGTCGGGTCGCCCTTGGGGCCTTTCTTGACCGTCCCCACCCCTGTCGCTCGTTGGGTCGGGCCAGCGCCGGGAATGCCGTGCGAGTGAATCGTCGTCAGCGAGGGCGCGGGTGCCCCGATCAACCGATGCATGACCCGCTGCACGCCAGGAGGGAGCATGCCGACATACGCCGCGGCGCTCAGACCGCCCAGCGACATCGCCGACGCCGACAGCACAGCGATGCACACCGCGAGGGCGCGCGAGCGAGCGAAGCGGTCGGCACGCCGGCCTGGTGTCCGCACCGGTCTGCCGACCGCGATCACCCGGGTGTGCGGCACGGGCCGTCGGGTGCCCGTGTGAGTGACGAAGGCGCGCAGCGCAACCCGCTCGTCCCGAAGCTCGGCCGGGACCGGCGGGGCTGACAGCGACCAGGCCAAGAGCTCACGCTCCGCTCCCAACCGCTCAACGGCCCCGGCCTCGGCCCGCCGGACTGTCACGACATCGGTGCCGACGAGATCGGCCACGAGGGCCACCGGGAGCTGAGCGACCAGCCGAAGCACGAGGATCTCGCCTTGTCCCAACGGCAGGTCACGGATCGCAGCGATGGTCTGGTCGATCCCGCGCCGGGTCGGCGAGTGCGACGCGGCGAGGTCGGTGTGCTGCGCCGAAGCCGAGTCGCTGACCTGACGGGCGGCCCGGTGTTCGGCCATAGAGCTCCCCACCCCGCGGGCGTGAGATACCGCGGCCTCGACGGCGCCCGGGCGCGTACATCCCAGCACCCAGGCACGCCACGCGAGCTCGTCACCGCCGAACCCCGCCATGCCGTGGATCACGGCAACCCAACCCTGGGCTGCCGCGACGCAGGGGTCATCGACTCCTGCGACTCGCAGGTAGCGGATCATCATCGGGTTGGCGTCACGCCACAGTCGCAGAAACGCGATCTGGTCCCCTGCCTGCGCCTCGTGGAGTGTTCGAGCAAAGTCCGCACTCAACACGCTCACAGTATCTCGCCGCGACGCGGCCGCTCCCCTCAGCCGTTCGGCCCCCGCATGGCCCTTGTTACGGGCCGCTGACCTGCGTCGACGTCCGTTTGTGGTGACTGCGTGGTGTCGTCGTGCGGTCGGCTCACGAGGTGGGCAGCAGGGCCGCCGTCGAGGTCGCCGGCTGCTCCCCCGGCGCCGAAACCTGGGTCTCCTGGTGGCCATGGCGCTCCCACCAGCGAGCCAGTGGCGCCGGCGCATACCAGTTGGCCCGGCCCAACAGGCGCATCGTCGCCGGCACCAGTAGCGCCCGGACGACGGTGGCGTCGATGAGAACCGCGACCAGCATCCCCACCCCGATCATCTTCAGGAAGACGATTCCGCTGGTTGCGAATCCCCCGATAACCACAGCCAGGAGAACCGCCGCGCTCGTGATGATGCGGCCCGAGCGCTGGACCCCAACAGCCACTGAGCGCGTGTTGTCGCCCGTTCGGTCCCACTCCTCCCGCACCCGGGACAGCAGGAAGACCTCGTAGTCCATGGAGAGACCGAACAGGATTGCCAGCATGAGGATCGGCTGGGTGACGTCCAGGTATCCGGGCGAGGTAAACCCCAGGAGGTTGGCCAGGTGGCCCCCCTGGAATATCCAGGTCACGACCCCGAAGCTGGCGCCGATCGAGATCGCGTTCATCACGATGGCCTTCAGGGGCAGCACGAGGGAACCGAACGCCACGAACAGCAGTACCAGCATGACCAGGGCCACCATCAGCGCCATCCAGGGCAGGTGCTGGCCGATCGACGCGATCAGGTCGACGGCATCGGCGGTCGGCCCCCCGACGAGCGCGCTCACGCCCGGTCCTGGACTGACGGCGCGTAGGCGGGTCACCAGCTCCTGGCTGGCCCGGGTCTGGGAGTTGCCGTGCCAGCTGGCTTGAACCAGGGTCAGCGGCTGTCCATCCAACGACGTCGTCGACAGCGGCTGGACCGAGGCGACACCCGCGACCGATGCGAGACGCCCGACATAGGACCGCACGCCAGTCGAGTCAGCGCCGGTGAGCACGATCGAGGCCGATGCCATCTCCCCGCCGAACAGCTGGGCCTGCCGGTCGGCCGCCACCCGGCTGGGGGCACTGGCCGGGAGCACCCGCTCATCCACGCTGCCCCACCGGGCCCCGGCGAAGGGGCTCGCGACGGCAAGGAGTGCCAGGGTGATCGCCACGAGATACACCACCGGACGGCGCATCACGCTGTGCGCGACCCGGGCCCAGGCACCGTGCACCACCTCATGGTCCGTGCCGTGCAGCTCGTCGGGCACGCGCCCGTCGGCCTGGCGTGCCCCAGAGCCACGCCGCCACGGCATACGGCCGAACTCGATGCGCGGTCCAAGGACGGCGAGCAAGGCGGGCAGGACCGTTAGCGCAGCAGCCATAGCCACGAACACCGCCGCCATCCCGCCATAGCCCATCGAGCGCAGGAAGTTCTGCGGGAACAGCAGCAGCGAGGACAGCGATGCGGTGACGATGAGCCCGGAGAAGAGGACGGTTCGGCCGGCACTGGCCATGGTCCGCGCCAGGGCCGCGCACACGCTGGCTCGAGACTCGTCAGGCTGCTGGGCCAGCTCCTCTCGGAAGCGGCTGACAACGAAGAGGGCGTAGTCGATCGCCAAACCCATCCCCAGCAACGTGATCACGTTGATCGAGAAGACCGACACCTGCGTGATGCCGGTGATCAGACGCACCACTGCGAAAGCGCCCATCACGGCGAAGCCGCCGACCAGTGTGGGCATCAGCGCCGACAGCAGGCTGCCGAAGATGACCAGGCTGAGGATGAAGACGATCGGTAGGGACAAGGACTCGGCGCGCGCGATGTCTTTGGAGACCTGGGAGTTCACGTCTCCGAAGACCGCCCACTGGCCGCCCACGTTCGCGGTGAGGCCCGGCGCCTGCAGGTGGTCCTTGACGTTGGTCCAGTTGGTGCTCTTGGCGTCCTGGGTGTGGCCGGTCAGCGTGATGACCACGCGGGTCGCGTGTCGATCCTGGCTGACCAGGGTCGGCGAGTGCGTGTCGTAGTACGTCAGGGCCTTGGCGACATCCGTGGTGGGGAGGGCGGCCAGGGTGCGTTGCACCGACTGCCGGAAGGCGGGGTCTTCGACCCGTGCCGTCGCGCTGGAGTAGATGACGACGAGATCAACGCCGTGGCCGGGGAACGCGCGCTGCTCGAGTGCCTGCTCCTTGGCCGAGGAGGTGGCCGGGTCGTCGAAGCCACCGTTGGACAGGTGCCCGAACACCCCGATCCCGTATGCCGCGGCGGCGAGAACCACCGCGATCCCTGCGAGCAGTACGGTCCAGGACCGACGTGCCACGAAGGCGCCCCATGCGTGCATCGCCACCACTTCCTCCACCGGCTCGCCCCGCGGCTAAGCCTGGTCACGAATGTTTACGCCAATAACAGTGATGGATGTAAACTATGTTGTCAAGGGTTCATGGTTGACTCGTCGGACCACCGTCGGAGCGAGAGGAGGAGCACCAGATGACCACGGCGCCCACCAGGCGGGAACGGCAGCGGCAGGCCACCTACGACGAGATCGTCGAGGTGTCCCGTGGACTACTGCGCGATGGCGAGGATGTCTCGATCCGGGCCGTCGCTACGGCGATGGGCCTAACCCCACCCGCCCTCTATCGCTATGTCGACAGCCATGCCGAGCTGCTCTCGCTGGTCGCCCAGTCGGTGTTCGAGGATGTGGTCGCGTCGATGGGCCTGGCCCGCGACGCTCAGGCGCCCGACGACCCGGCCGCCCAGATCGTGGCGGCCGCGACCGCCTTCCGGCACTGGGCCATGACCCATCGGCAGGAGTTCCAGCTGGTCTTTGCGTCAGCCTCGACCGCGGAGACTGCGCAGACGGAGTCGAGTGTGGCGGCGACGTCCGCACCCGAGGACTCCACCAACACGTGGGCGGCGCTCCACGGGTGTCCACCCGGTCAGAGCGGGGGCGACCTGTTCGCGGCCTTCTTCGGCGAGATCTTCGGGCGGCTGTGGGAGCGGTACCGCTTTCCTGTGCCGGCCGACGCCGACCTAGACCCGGAGGTCCTGGCGGTCCTCGAGAGCCAGAGTCCGCCCACCGCAGTCACTGGCGGGCTAGGGGCGGCAACCCCGGGCATGATCTGGATGTTCGAGCGAGCGTGGGCCAAGCTCTACGGCACGGTCACCCTGGAGGTGTTCGGGCATGTGCACCCCGTATTCATCAGCTCCGGCGCGCTCTTTCGGGCGGCGATGCTCGACATCGGCCGCGAGCTGAAAATCGACGCGGAATGGGACCGGCTCCAGGCTTTGGCTCAGGGCCCGCTCTAGGCGGGGCGAGGCATCGTCGGCAGGTCACCCGCGCCGGGGCGTGGGCGCTAGCGGCTCAGGCATGGCCTCGACGCCCTGTGGCGTGGCGAGATAGAAGCCCAACAGCCGGACCCCGTGGCGGCCGCAGGCGTCGATCGCACACTGGTGCCACTCGCGGTCGCGATCCGTGGGCACGAGACTGCGCCGACGGCCCCGACCGACGAGCACCGACCCGCCTTCCTCACCGACGGCGGGAAGGAGCAGGTCGAGCAGCTCACGAAGACCCGTGGCCCGGGCGGTGTCGGGGATGTCGCTGACGACCACTGGTTGAACCCCACGATCGTGCTGGTCGCACACCATCAGGGCCACCCCTCCACCGTGACGAGTCTCGAGCCCCAGGATCAGGTCGATGACATCCGCCTGCAACGCGGGATCGGTCAGCGGGCGGTCACGAACGTCGTCGGGGAGGCTGTCGTAGCTCATGCCTCCATCGTGGCAATTCTGCGTTGCCGGACCGTTGGGTTATCCCCAGGCCTCACCGGCGGTCGCAAGGGCGGGCCCGCACGGCTCACGGTGGGCCGGAGTACAGCCGAGCCGACGCCGTGGCGACGTGCAGGGTCTGGGTAGCACCTGGGACGCGGACCTGGGCCGGGATGTCGATCCACGGTCCACCGACGACCCGGAACTGGCCACCGTAGGTCACGTCCGCACGAACGACGACGTCACCGGCAGCGCGGTAGTCGTGCCGGACGTCGCCAGTGGGAAAGGAGCCACCCGTCCGGGAGGTCGGGCCCTCGACGCGTCCATCGCCGTAGACGTAGGTGACGTCGCGGAGCAGGGGTCGAATCTCGACCCGGTACCCCAGCAGCCGCGCCGGGTCCGGATGGTCCACCTGACCTGGCTGGAATCCGCCCGACAGCCAGGTCAGCTCGAAGTACGTCGGGAGGTTGACCAGGGTGACGTTGCCGATCGGCTGGATCCGCAGCGTTGGCACGGCGAACCGGGTGTCGTGGAAGGCCGACACCACTTGAGCCATGCCGAGGGTGCGCTTGCCGGGGACGAGCTCGGGGAAGCAGGTGACACCGACCTGCACCCACTGGCCTGTGCCTGTGCCTGCGCCGGCGGAGGCGCCGACCGAGGCGACCACGCGGCGGAAGACTTTGACGCTGGGGCCAAGTCCTTGTTGAGGCGAGTTGCCTGCACAGGCGGCCGCGGCAGCGAGGCAGAAGCTGTCGGCGCTGGCGCT
>DASYGI010000357.1:0-1930 GCA_035999925.1 Pedococcus sp. | reverse complement strand
CCTCGAACTCCCGGCGCTCCACCGCAGACAGCGCGCCCAGCACATAGGCGGCATCCCACTCGGTGTAGCTGTCATGGACGGTCATGGGTGGGTCACCCCCTTCTCCTGGAGGACGAGCCGCAGGCTGCGCAGTCCATAGTGCAGCCTGGACTTCACGGTGCCTTCCGGGATGCGCATCTCGGCGGCGATCTCGGCCACACTGCGCCCTTCGTAGTACGCCGAGGCGATCACCTGGCGGTGCTGGCGGGACAGCGAGGTCAGGGCGTCGGCGATCAACCAGCGATCAAGCACCTCGGTTGAGCGGTCTGACTCCCCCATCTCGACGAAGTCCGTGACCCCGACCTCGTGCCGCGAGGCTGCGCTCCGCCAGCGGTCGATGACGAGGTTGCGTACCACGGTGAACAGCCACGCACGGGCCTGCGCTTCGCCGCGGGTGGCGAGGCCCGGGTCGCGCCAGGCCCGCAGGAGCGTCTCCTGCACGATGTCCTCGGCTGCCTGAGGGTCGCGGGTCAGCCGGAGGGCGAACCGCCACAGCTCCGCGGCATGCCGGTCGTGGAGCGCGCGGAGGACGACCTCACGTTCAGTCTGCTCCACGCCGGACTCCTTGCGGTCGACCTACCGACGCAACGATCCTCCCTGCGCCGGGTCTCGCCGTAAAGGACGGACTAGCACCCTCGGGAGTTCAGCAACGCCCCAGAGGTGTCGCGGAGCGTCAGTCCTCAGGCGCCCGCCACGCGACGCACGGGAATCTCCTCGTAGGCCGCGTACTCGGTGTCCGCGTCACCGACGAGGTCGGCTGCCGTCGGCGCGGGACGGGTGGCGCGGGACTTCATGGTGTACGTGGGTCGCGGCACCGGCACGGGATCCCAGGTCAGCGGGATGTCGTCCTCGTCGACCAGACGCATGGGACGGGCCGAGTGCGGCTCCACCGCGGCGTGGGCCACCCGCACGGTCTCCCGTTCGCGCTGCTCGACCGCCTGCACGTCGAAGAGGGCCGTCTGGCTGAGCTCGGCATCGACATCGGCGTCCGTGGTCGTTTCGCGCACGTCACGGGCGACGTCCACGCGGTGGGTCGCGCAGGACGGTGCAACGGGGGCGACGGAGGTGGTCGGGACTCGGCGGGGTCCCGACTGGCGTTCGGCAACGGCGGTGGCACGGGCCCAGGCCACGGCAATGGCGATCGACGCCACCGGCACGAGCAGGGTGACCAGGGGCAACATCCCCAAGGCCACCAAAGGCAGGGAGACGACGACGGTCGACAATGCGCCGAGCATGATCATGGCCCGGTTGCGGCGAGCCACGATCCGGTCCTGGCCGCTCGCCTCCTTGGCCCTCGGCTCGGTGACGCTGGACCGGCCACGAACAGGGGCGCTCGCGCGTGCAGGCGCGGCAGCCGAAGGAACGGCAGCGCGGGCAGCGGGGGCAACGGCCGGTTCGGCAGACGCTGCCCGCTTCACCAAGATCTGGGCACGCGCCGGTCGCGCCTGGCTCACGGCATACGACGGGGCCAACGGAGTGGACAGGTCAGCCGCGGGCAACGGGCTGCGACGCTCAAGGACGCGCATCGACTCCGAGAACTGGTCGACCGAACGGGCCGTGGCTAGGTGCTCGCGGCGCCGGACCCAGTACTGGAGGAAGTAGGCAGCCCACACGGCGATGATGACAAGGAAGACAAGACTGCTGGGCTGCACGAAGACGACGTTAGGTCCCCTTCGCGTGCCTGCCCGGGACCTGGGGCGGTGTGTCGCCAATGTGGCTGGTGTGATTGTTGTGGAGACGCTCCATGAGCGTCCTCCCGCCGAGGTCCTCCGTGGTCAAGGCGAAGGTCCGGTGGTCACGCCAGGACCCGTTGATGTGAAGGTACGAGCGGCGCATCCCCTCGTCTCGAAACGCCAGCTTGCGAACCACCGCAAGGCTGTTCGCGTTCTCC
>DASYGI010000356.1:0-2498 GCA_035999925.1 Pedococcus sp. | reverse complement strand
GACCCCGCTCAGGTCGCTCGGCTGACCCCGATGGTGCGCAGTATCCAGGCTCGCGGCGAGACGTGGGTGTGGAAGCTCGCGCCGATCGAGCTCCTGGGCCGCAACGTCGGACTGAGCTTCACCGAGCGGATGGAGTTCACCCCGCAGGAGCGGATCGTGTACCGCCACGCGCCGGTCGGTGTTGAGCGAGCTGGCGTCGAGGGCACCTACGAGCTCGCAGACTCCGGCGCCGGGACGCGGCTGTCGATCGACCTCGGGGTCGAGGTCGACCTCCCCTTCCCCAGGCTGGCCCGTCCAGCCGTCGAGGCCTCCATGCACGGGGTCATCGCCGCGATGGGCGCCGGGTTCGCGCACAACCTCGACCGTCAGCTCAAAAGCGCTCGGACCTGACCTGGCGCGCCTTCGCTCACTCCGGCCGGGGCGACGGCCCCAGGAGCAGGTCGCTCCACCCACCCCGCCGATGGTGCACCGGACGGCCGTCCAGTCTCGACACCTGACCGCCCGCCCACCCGGCGTCGGATGTCAGCGGCCCCACCAGGTCGCGTCCCTGGTCCGGGGTTCTGGCGTCGGGCACCACAAGCGCCCGGTCGATGGCCTCCTGCAGCGGCACCGTGGCGTGCAGCGGCGGCATCAGGCTGTCCAGGAAGTCCTGGTCGCTGCAGACCATGTCGTGGCGCAGACTCTCCACCAACGTGCGGACCGTGGCTGACGGTGCTGTCGTCAGGGCGGGCGCGATCCGGGCCACGAGGGCGGTCGGAAGCAACGGCACGCGGACCTGAACCCGCCGGAGCCCGGCACGGTCGGCGTAGAGCCGGAGTAACGCGGCATACCCGAGGCGCTCACCGCTGCCCAGCTCGAACGAGCGGCTGGGCCCATCGCCGTCGACGGCGCCCACCAAGGCGGTCACGACGTCGGTGATCGCCACGGGCTCGACCAGGCTGCTCATCCAGGTCGGCAACGCCTGCACCGGCATTCGCTCACTGAGCTGACGCATGATCTCGAACGAGGTCGACCCGCTGCCGATGACCATCGCCGCCCGCAGCGAGATCGTGGGGATGCCCGAGTCGGTGAGGATCTGCTCCACCTCGAGCCGCGAGCGCAGGTGGGTCGACAGCTCGCCATCGGGGATCGACGGAACCAGTCCACCGAGGTAGACGATGCGTCCGGCCCCGGCGCGGACGGCCGCATGCGCAGCGTTGTACGCGCCCTGACGGTCCGCCGTGCTGAAGTCCTCGCCGCCCAGCCCGTGGACGAGGTAGACCACCACGTGAGCTCCCACCGTGGCCGCGCGCACCGACTCGCGGTCCAGCACCTGCATCGGCACTGCCACGACCTGGTCGGCCCACCAGAACCGCGACGCCGACGCCACGTCGGTGAAGGTGGCGACGACCTCGTGCCCGGCCTCCAACAGCGCTGGCACGAGCCGACTCCCGACGTAGCCGCCCGCCCCCATCACGACCACGCGCACGCAGGTCACCTCGTCCGGATCCGTTGAGGGCGGCCGGGGCATTCCGCGGCGCCTTGGCCAACCTACCGGCGCCCGCCGGTATGCCGCCCGCACACCTGCCCTTTCGTTGCCTGCCCGTCGACGTCGTGGGGGCCCCAGGTCAGCAGGTCAGCGGGTCAGCTCTGCTTCCTCGCCCAGCCTGGTCAGCTTGGCGGGGTTGCGCATCGCGAAGACCTGGGCGATCCGGCCGTTCTCGACGTCCACGCTGACCACTGTGGTCCCGAACCTGGGGGTGTCGATCCGGGCCGCGGGCGCGCCATTGAGCCAGATGATGCTGATGTGCGCCCCGGTGACCACGCGGGGGAACACCGAGAGGAAGGCAGTCACTCGGTCGGCACCCTCGACCGGACGGCGCGCGGCCTGCGCCAGCCCACCGCCATCAGCGACGAGGACGACGTCGGGGGCCAGCACGTCCATCAGGCCCTGGACGTCTCCGGTCGTGACGGCGGTCATGAACCGCTCGACCACCTCCTCCTGCTCGGTCCGGTCGACCCGCATCCGAGGCCGTCGGGCGGCCACGTGCTCACGCGCGCGATGCGCCACCTGACGCACGGTCGCCGACGCCTTCCCGACCGCCTCCGCGATCTCGTCGTACGGCACGTCGAAAACCTCACGAAGCACGAACACCGCCCGCTCGGTCGGGGTCAGGGTCTCCAACACGGTCAGCATCGCGATCGAGACGCTCTCGGCGAACTCGACGTCCTCGGCCACGTCCCGGCTCGTGAGCAGCGGCTCGGGCAGCCACTCCCCCACGTACTCCTCCCGACGCCGAGCCACGGTGCGCAGCCGGTTCAGCGCCTGCCGGGTGACGATGCGCACCAGGTAGGCCCGCGGGGTGAGCACATCGGCCTGACCGTCACCGAGGGCGGCCCATCGCAGCCACGCCTCCTGCACGACGTCCTCAGCGTCTGCCGCGGAACCGAGCATCTCGTAGGCCACGGTGAACAGCAGGCTGCGGTGAGTGAGAAACGGGTCCCGGCTCATGCGGTCG
>DASYGI010000355.1:0-2356 GCA_035999925.1 Pedococcus sp. | reverse complement strand
ACGGCCGAATTCTCTGGGTGGACGGGAAGCGGCTGGTCGAGAACCTCAGTCAGGCCAAGCAGCAACTGCTGTGGCGGGTGCTCGTGGCACTGTCGATCCGGCACGTCGGCCCCACGGCCGCCCGGGCCCTGCCTCAGCACTTCGGCTCGATGGCGGCGATCCGCGAGGCGAGCCTGGACGAGCTGGCTGCGGTCGCGGGGGTCGGTGGAGTCATCGCGGATGCGGTGCGCGACTGGTTCGACGGGGCCGAGAACGACTGGCATCGCAGGATCGTGGACGAGTGGGCTGCTGACGGGGTGGTGATGCGTGACGAGCGCGACACCTCGGTGGAGCAGACCTTGGCGGGGCAGGCGGTGGTGGCGACCGGGTCGCTTGAGGGCTTCTCCCGCGACGAGGCCAAGGAGGCCATCCTGGCGCGCGGCGGCAAGGGGTCCGGCTTGGTCTCCAAGAACACCGACTATGTGGTGGTGGGGGAGGACGCCGCCTTCAAGGAGGAGAAGGCGCGTGAGCTGGGGAGCTGGAGGCTGCGATCGTGCCCGCCGGGCGGCCGACCGCGTCCATGATGGTGATGGCCGCCCCGTCCGCGAGAAGGTGGCGAGCCGCAGCCCGGCAGATCCGATCGAGATGACCTGCGACACCATCGACATCAGTAATGGCGGTCTCGGCGTCGATGAGTCTGAGCAGCCGACGCTGCCGCTCCTCGGGGTCGCTCACCGGCGCGATTGCGACCGTGCCGTGCATGAGTGCATAGGCCGCATCCCTCGCTCCGCCCCACAATCATCAGACCCACAGAGCCTACGTCCAGTAAGCGCAACCAACGCCGCCGGCTGTTGGCCGTTGCGTCCTAGATCCCCGGGCGGCGGGGCACACGCTGCCGTGGGATCCAGGAACTCGAAGAAACGACGGGCGGGGACCGGCTCGCGACACCGCTCCCGAGCCCCTCAGGGGACCTTGAGAGCCCCAATCGCGTGCTCCCACCGAGGCCGCAACGCCAACCTGGGAAGCGCCCGAGAGACTGGCATTCATCCTTCCCACGCAAGCAGCGCACCTGACTACCCAGCCGGGTTGAGCCACGCGTGGGCCCACTCAGCCGTCAGTGGAAGTGCTCCCCAACACGAGCGGTGTCGCCGGAAGTTGGGTCACTTAGTCCTGCCGGCTGGGGGGTTCGGCTGCCAGTAGACGGGCCCGGCCTCGATTGGAGGCTGATCGTCTGTGGGGTCGGGGCGGCGGCGCACCCTAGGGGCGGAGCTCGTCGGCCGGGGGCGCGCCGTTGGGGTGATGCGCTGGTCATAGTCCGCTCGTCGATCTGCATCGGGTCCGAAGAGGCGGTCAGAGTCACCGGTATCTGTTGGCGCGGAACTCCAGAGGGCAACCCCGGCGTCTTGGCTGCAAGCGGAGACCGATACGAGATGCCTGCAAAGCACTTGACGCCTCCTCATCCTGATCAGGGCAAAAGGTAACGACCCGGTGGCCACCACGCCACCGGGTCGTCCTGAGAGACCTCGGAGAGACATTCTCGTCGTCTTGGCTCCTACTGTTCCGGCCAACCCCGTGAACGCAACCATTGCGCGATCGGGGCCGACAGGGACAGTCAGTCGCGCAGCACGCCTCCACCACCCCTGACACACGGTCAGGGCCCTCGGCTCGCTGCGGAGAGAGAGACCATCGTGTCCACCAAAGCGGACGTTGTTACACCCGTCCCCCCGCATGGAGTGACCTGCCGCACGTGGGAGTTCCAGCAGGCCATTCGAAAGGCCGCCATCAGCCCTGGAGCGAAGCTGGTCGGCCTGATGCTCGCCACGCGCATGGACAAAATCTGGGCGTACATCCCTAAGACTTTCGCGTTCAGCCTCAAACTGCTGACCCAGGACTGCGGCTACAAGGAATCCTCCAAAAAGAGCACCGAGAACTACCTTCGCGAGCTCAAGGACGCGGGCCTCTTGGACTGGGTGTCGGGCGCCACCGAGCGACGGCCCAACCTCTACTTCGGGCGCGTCCCCCACCCCGGACAGGGGTCGGCCAGCCCACAGACAGGGGTTGGTCAGCCACCCGGACAGGGGTCGGCCAGCCCACAGACAGGGGTCGGCCAGCCCCCCTTCCTAAGCAGTTCTCCTAAACCTTCATCTATCCCTTCCCCAAAGGCCGGGACGGGACGAGCTACGCCGCAGGAGAACGACCTCGCTCGCACCGTCCTGGCGACAGTGTCACAGCGGCTCTGGGACGACGGAGCAAGGGGCGAAGCCGAGGCGCTCGGCGCGTCGTTGCTGGGGCTTTCGAGCATCGGGCAGCTCAGCCGGACCCTCGCGCGCCTCCACAACGATGGCTGGCTGGACGACCTGCTCGACGTGGTGTGCTC
>DASYGI010000354.1:0-6282 GCA_035999925.1 Pedococcus sp. | reverse complement strand
AAGACCCCCGAGAGGGTCTGCGTCGGGGCGCCGCAGGGAACACGCCGACGAGCCCCCTGCCAGCGAATCGGGGATCTGGATTGCGTCACGCGGTGCTGGGCGCCGGAGGCGTCGGAGGTCTGTTGGCGGCTGCCCTGGCGCGCGCGGGCGAGGACGTCGTGGTGCTCATGCGTGGGGAGGCCCTGAGACGCTACTCGGGGCACCTGCACGTCCACAGCGTCGTGCTCGGCACGTTTACCACCGACGTCGAGGGCGCCGCCATGCTGGACGATCCCGTGGACGTCTTATGGGTGACCACGAAGTCGACCGGCCTGGACGAGAGTCTGGCCGCCGCGCCGCCCGAGGCGGTCGGATCGGCCCTGGTCGTCCCCCTGCTCAACGGTCTGGACCACGTGACGAGGCTGCGGCGCGACTACGACAGGGTCAGCGCGGCAGCCATTCGCGTGGAGACCGAGCGGACGGCGCCCGGGCGGATCCGCCAGGTCTCTCCGTTCCTCACTGTGGAAGTCGCCCCCCACCGCGACACGCCAGCCGGGCGAGCCGTCGTCGACGAGGTGGCCACGGTGCTGACCGCTGCTGGGATACCTGCCACGGTTCGCGACGACGAGCTTGGTGTCCTCTGGGACAAGTTCGCGCTGCTGGCGCCCGTCGCCCTCGCCACCACGGGCCTGGACGCACCGCTCGGCGCCGTCCGCGAGGACGCGCGGTATGCCGGCTGTCAGGAGGAGGTCTTCGCGTTGGCGCTGCGCGACGGGGCGTCCACCGATCCTGAGGCGGTCCGAAGGATGGTCCGCGCGGCACCTGAGGAAATGCGGAGCTCCATGCAGAAGGACGTCGAGCAGGGCCGAACGCCCGAGCTGGATGCCATCGCTGGCGGCATCTTGCGGCGAGCCGCCAGCTATGAGGTTCCGATTCCTTGCACCGAGGCTCTGATCGCCCTGATCCTGAAGCGGCTTGGCACGGTCAGTGGTGGGGGATAGCCCCAGACGGGTCGTTCCCGTGGCCCGAGGTGCCGACTGGCCGACTCGACAGGCAGGATAAGGGCATGATCGTGGAGCCGGGACTGGTGCTGGCGGATCGCTACCGCCTCGACGAGGTCATCGCGACAGGCGGGATGGGTCAGGTCTGGCGCGCGACCGACGAGACACTGCAGCGACCCGTCGCGGTCAAGGTCGTGCACCCAGGCGCAGCCGAGGACAACGGCTTCGTCGAGCGCTTCCGTGCCGAGGCGCTGAACAGCGCCGCCCTGCAGCACCCCAACATCGTCACAGTGCACGACTTCGGTGAAGGCGACGACACGGCATACCTCGTCATGGAGCTGATCGACGGGGAACCGCTGTCGGCGATCATCGCGGACCGAGGACCCCTGCCGACCGACGAGGTCACCGAGATCCTGTTCCAGGCGGCGATCGCCCTGCAGGCGGCGCACGAGGCCGGCGTGGTGCACCGTGACGTCAAGCCCGCCAACATCGTGGTCGACGCCGAGGGGTATGCCCGCTTGGCGGACTTCGGCATCTCCCGGGCGATGGCCGGTTCGGGGCTGACCCAGACCGGTGAGGTACTGGGCACGGCGCATTACCTTTCCCCCGAACAGGTTCAGGGCCAGCCTGCCGGTCCCGCCAGCGACCTGTACGCCCTGGCCGTGGTCGGCTACGAGATGCTCACGGGGGCCCGGCCCTTCGCAGGCGAGTCGATGGTCACCACCGCGCTGGCTCACGTCAGCCAACCCGCACCGGAGCTGCCTGACTCCGTCCCCGAGCCGCTGCGTACGACGGTGATGGCCGGGCTGGCCAAGCTACCCGAACACCGCCCCGCCAGCGCGCTGGCCTTCGCCGAGGCACTTCACCTGCCGGTGGGCACCGTGCCCGAGGAGCTCGTCGCCGGGGCCCGGTCCGCGGTCAGTCCAGTCGTCGCCGGTATGCCGGGTGGGCTCGCCGATCCTGGATCGGCCTGAGAGCTCCGCCTGGAACGCTCCTGCCTCCGGGGCGCGCCGCTACCAACCGAAGCCGTCGCTCGCGCGTCGAAGGACTATCACCAGTCCCGAGGAGGATGCGATGCGCAAGTTTGTAGGTTTGGCGATCGCCACGGTCGCCGCGTTCTGGATGGTGGCGCCAGCTGTTGCTGCGCCGTCCGCCTCGATCCAGGTCTCACCCACCAGCCAACAGGCCGGCGGGTCGGTGCGCGTGAGCGGGACGTGCGAAGCCAACACGTCGGGGTTCGCCTTGTCTCACGCTTTCCTGCACGACGCGACCCACGACTTTGCCGGTGTGGGTGCGGCGCCGTTCACCACGAACGCCACGGGGGCCTTCGCGGTGACCGCTTCGATCCCGGCCAGCATCCCCGCGGGAACGTACACAGTCTCGGCGCGGTGCGGAGGTGGCAACATCGGTGTGACCGCCACCCTGGTGGTCACCGCGGCGTCGACGCCGCCCACCCAGGCGACGACGCCGCCCACCCAGGTGCCGGCCGGGAACGGGGGCCTCGCGGCAACCAGCCAGACTCCGTCCACGTCCGAGCTGGCGCTGGGCGCGGCTGGGATGGCCTTGGTGCTGTTGGGCGGAGTCGGGCTCGCGCGGCAGCGGGCCAGGCGCTGAGTCCGGCGTGGTGATGGCGGGCAGGTTCGCGCGGCGCGTCACGGTGGGTTGGGTCACCCTGCTGGGCGTCGGCGCGAGCCTGCTCCTCATGGCTGCGACGATGGTGGTGCGAGATCGACTCGCGCCGGGGGACTTCGGCTCGATCTCAAGCAGGACAACCTCAAGCAGGACAACGCCATTCGCCCCTGCCGCCCCCAGCGACTCGTCGGTCGCAGCCCCGTCGGCAATGGCACCCGCAGCTGGGTCGTCACCCGTTCGCGTGCGGATCCCCGCCTTGGGGGTGCTGGCCCTGGTCGTGCCCGTCCATACGACGAACGGGGTGCTGGGAGTGCCCGCGGATCCCCAACAGCTGGGGTGGTGGGCCGAGGGGGCCCAGGTCGGGGCTCGCGCGGGTACCGTGACGATCGACGGTCACGTCGACTCGGCAGCCGCGGGGGAGGGTGCCCTGTTCCACGTCGGCAGCCTTCGAGGCGGGGAGACGGTCCTGGTCACTACGGCCTCCGGCCGCACCGTCAGATATGCCGTAACGGCGCGCCACAGCTACCTCAAGTCCGGGGGTCTGCCCGCAGAGCTCTTCCGCACCGACGGGCAGCCGCGGCTCGTCCTGATCACCTGCGGGGGACCATTTGACCGCCAGAGCGGGAGCTACCTCGACAACATCGTCGTCGTCGCGATGCCCGTGTGACAGACCTGCCCGGTGAGGGAGCTGCCGCGGTCAGGCAGTCACGCCTGTGAGGGAGGCGCCAACCGCTGCATGATGGGCTCATGGAGACCCTGTTCGCGGCGGCCGGCGGTGAGGACGGGCTGCTGCGTCTGTCGCGGGCCTGGCATGAGCGGGTGATGGCCGACGAGGTGGTCGCCCACGCGTTCAGCCACGGATTCCACCCTCAGCACAGCGAGCGGCTGGCGGCGTACTGGGCCGAGGCGTTGGGTGGTCCGGCGGACTACTCAGGTCGCTACGGCAGCGAGAGCTCGGTGGTGCGGCTGCACAGCGGCCATGGGCCGCACGAGGACATGGACCGCCGGGCGGTCGACTGTTTCGACCAGGCGTTGAGCGATGTCGGTCTCGGCGACACCCCGGTCGCGGTCGCATTGCACGACTACTTCGCGTGGGCGACCACGACCTCGATGGCGGGCTATCCACAGTCGGAGGACGACGTCCCCGAGGACCTGCCGCTGCCGCACTGGTCCTGGGAGGGGCTGACCTCCTAGGCGCCGGCGGAGCGCGGACGTTCCGGCGGAAGGGCCGGGAGGGCCAGCCCGAAGAGCCACGGGTCGAGCACGGTGCCCAGGGGCCGCCCGGCGTGCGCCTGCGCGTGGGCCAGGAACATCCCTGTCGTCACCGAGCCGTGCCGGTTGTCCTGCACCCAGCCCCGAAGGAGCCCGAAGAAGACGGCGTCACCGAGGGTCAGCCGCAACGCGTGCAGCGTCAACGCCCCGCGCTTGTAGACGATGTCGTCGAACATCTGTTCCGGCGTGGGATCGGCCAGGATGATGGTGTGCGGCAGGCGGGAGAGCCGCTCCCAGTGGACGCGGGCCCATTGGTCGGCGCTCACGCCGCCGGACTCCTCGGACCACAGCCACTCGGCATAACAGGCGAAGCCCTCGTGCAGCCAGATGTCTCGCCAAGCCCGCAAGGTCAGGCTGTTGCCGAACCACTGGTGGGACAGCTCATGGGCGACCAGGCGCTGGTGGTCCCAGGACGTCGTCGCGAAGTTGGACCCGAAGGTGGCCAGTCCCTGGGACTCCAACGGGATCTCCAGCACGTCGTCGGTGATCACCACCGTGTACCCGTCGAACGGATACGGGCCGAAGAGCCGCACGAAGGTCCGCATCATCTCGGCCTGGTGGGCCAGGGCGATCTCCGCCCGGCCGGCGACGGCCGCGGAGCAGACCACCGCGATGGGCGCGGGCGACGTGGCGAGGATGCGCGACTGGTAGCGACCGATCTGCAGGGTGGCCAGGTAGGTGGCCATCGGCTGGGTCTGCTCGTAGACCCAGGTGGTGCGGCTGGCTCGGCGTTGCTGGCCGACCAGCATGCCGTTCGCCGTCACGTGGTACGGCGACGCGGTCGTGACCTCGAAGCGATAGGTGGCCTTGTTGGCCGGCCGGTCGTTGCACGGCAGCCATGATGGTGCGCCGTGCGGTTGCGCGGCGACGATGACGCCGTCGTGCAGCTCCTCCCAGCCGGCCTCGCCTTGGGGGCCGTGGATCGTGGTCGGGGTGCCCTGGTAGGCGACGAGGATCGAGAACGTCTGCCCCGGCTGGACCGGTGCTGTCAGGCGTATGCCGAGTCGCCCCGCCCGATGGATGTACCTGGCCGGCCGGGCCCCGTCGACCAGGACCTTGGTGACCGCCAGGCCGTGCAGGTCCAGCTCGACACGGTCGAGGCTCTCCACGGCCACAGCGGAGACCACCGTTGTTGCGGAGAGGTGGTTTCCGTCGACCCGGTAGTCGAGGACCACGTCGTAGTGCAGCGCGTCGAACGACAGATCGCCATGGCGCGGAACGTAGCTGTCGACAACGCGGCCTTGCGGGCTCACCCCGCCTCGTCGTCGGCCCACGGCCCGATGGGGTTCCCGATCCACCGGGTGCGGTCGGGAACGGACTCACCTCTCATGACCAGCGACACGGGTCCGACCGTAGCGTGTCTGCCCAGCACTGCGGCCGGAAGGATGACGCCATTCGGGCCAAGGGTCGAGCCGGACCGCATGGTCACCGCCCCCAGCCGCAGGCGGCGGTCGTGGAAGAGGTGCGTCTGCACGACGCAGCCGCGGTTGACCGTCACCCCGTCGCGCAGCGAGACCAGGTCCGGCTCGGGCAGCCAGTAGGTCTCGCACCAGACCCCGCGCCCGATGTCGGCGCCGAGCGCTCGGAGCCAGACGTTCAGCACCACGGTGCCCGCCGCGGCTCGGGCGAACCACGGCGCGGCCAGCACTTCGATGAAGGTGTCCGCCAGCTCGTTGCGCCAGACGAACCCGCTCCACAGCGGGTACTCCGCCTCGCGAACCCGCCCGACCAGCACCCATTTGGCCGCCACGGCGACGCCAGCTGCCACGGCACCGGCGCCGAGCAGGACGAGGCCGGCAAGACCCGCGGTGGCCCACCACCCCCACCGGGTTGCGACCAGCTCGAGCAGGAGCACCACCCCTAGGTACACGGTGACGTTCGCGAAGACGGCGAGCAGGCGGCATACCTCGACGGCACCTCGGGCCACCTTGAGGCGGCGCGGCGGGTGGTAGGTCCGGGCGCCGTCGCTCTCGTCCGCAGTGCGGCGCAGCTGTGCCGGCGGGCTGCCCAACCAGGAGGTGCCGGCTTTGGCTTTGGACCGTCGGGGAGCGGCCGAGAGCACCGCGACCAGACCTCGCTTGGGCACCCGGCGCCCGGGCGCGGTCATGCCCGAGTTGCCGACGAAGGCGTGCTTGCCGATCTTCACCTGCTCGACACGCAGCCACCCGCCCCCGAGCTCGTACCCGCCCAGCAAGGTGTCGTCGGCCAGGAACGCGCCATCGTTGACCGAGGTGAGCTTGGGGATCATGAGCACCGTGGACGCCTCGACATCGCGACCGATCCGGGCGCCGAGGGTTCGCAGCCAGCCGGGGGTCAGCAGGCTGGAGTAGAGCGGGAACAGCCACGTCCGCGCCTCGTCCAGGACCCGGATCGTCGTCCAGGCCTGCCAGGCCTGACG
>DASYGI010000353.1:0-3254 GCA_035999925.1 Pedococcus sp. | reverse complement strand
GGTGGCGGGGTCCAGCGCTCCGGAGATCGCGTAGATCACCCCGGCCTTGGTGTCGGACACCAGGAGCCGGCCGGTGCTGGCGCCGGGGTAGACCGTATCGTCGACCTGGGTGCCGACCGTGAGCTGCTTGACGGTCTGTCCGGGGCCCGGGTTGTGGATCGAGATCAGTGCGGTGCCGCCTTGGTTGTCCAAGGTCAGGTCACCGGCCGGGTCGACGAACATCGAGTCCGGGTCGACGGCGTTGATCGTCACCGCGGCACCGGTGAGGGCATCCTTGGCCGTGGCGTTGCCTATCAGCACCGGCGTCGTCTGGACCGTGCCGGAGCCGAGCGTCGCGGTGACGACGGCTGGCGCCGAGTTGACGTTCCCCTTCAGCGTCGGGTTGGACGCGGACAGGTACGTCTTGCCGCCGGCGAAGACGATGTCGTCGAACCCGCCACCGTGGGCCGTCTTGGAGAACGTGTACTCCTTCTTCGCACCGGTGCCGACGTCGATGGTGGTGAGCTTGGGGCTGGCGTCCTCGTTGCTCATCGCCCACACCAGGTGGGTGCTCGGGTCGACCTTGAGCCCGTCGTTGTGCCCGGCGACGGCAAAGGTCTTCACGACGTGCCCGGTCAGGTCGTACTGGACCACGGTGCTCGTCCTGGTGTCCGTTCCGTCCTTGGCCGTGTGGTTCTGGTAGGCGACGAAGACGTTGTTGCCGTCGCGCGTGATGGAGTCGGGGTTGGAGTAGGCGCTGGAGGCCTTCGCGAACACCGCGACGCGGTACTTGGGCAAGGCCACCACGCCCGGCGCTCCAGTCGAGGCGCCCGCGCTGGCAGCGCTGGCGGGGGAGGAGCTAGTTGCGGCGCCGGAGCCGCAGCTTCCCAGGCTGGCCACTGCGGCGCAGGCCAGCAGCGTCATCGGGATGGTGCGCTTCATCGGGTGGCCAAGCATGGTGTGACTCCTCGGGGGTAGCGGGTCGGCTCGCTTGTTGTCTACGGCGCAGACGTGGCCCCATGGGGTGACTGACATGGCACCGGGGTGAACGGCGGGTGAGGGGCTTCGACGACCGGTAACGGGTGCCCCGGACTGGACCAGGTTCCGTCGCGAGCTACCTTTGGCTGCGTGTTACCCCACCCCATAGGAATCCCCCTGGCGGCGTTGATGATCGTCGTCGTCTTCGCTGCCAGCTTGGGAGTCATGATCGCGGTCGGACATCTACGGGGACGGCGCAGACCCCGGTGAGCCTCGTCGGTGCCGACCTGGTGCATCGTGGGTTGAGCCGACCGCCCTCTGTCGATCGTCGCTGATGCCCTTATCCGAGCGTTCCTTGTGCGGCTTTGCGAGCGTCGGGGTCGCCACCTGGCCCTCGCAGAATGTGGGCGCAGGCCACCGCCAGCAAGGATCCCAGGAGTGGGCCGAGCAGGTAGGGCCACAGGCCACTGATATCGCCTCGGACCAGGTCCGGGGCCAGCGAGCAGGCCGGGTTCATGGCCGCGCCGCTGACCGGGCTGGCCCATAGGCCGGCCAAGGCGATGTACCCACCGA
Organism: Pedococcus sp.; assembly: GCA_035999925.1. Classification (GTDB taxonomy): domain Bacteria; phylum Actinomycetota; class Actinomycetes; order Actinomycetales; family Dermatophilaceae; genus Pedococcus. The sequence continues at coordinate 1,724 of DASYGI010000353.1, read as the reverse complement.
CGCCCAGGGCGGCGAGGGGACCGATGTTCTGGGCGGTCGATGCAGTGCCCAGAATGGTGCTGACCAGGCCGAGGGTGAGCACCGCTTCCACCAGGAAGGCCTGAGTGGTGGTGAATCCGGGCCCCGGGATGGTCGCGCCGAGCTTGCCAGGCATCCCGAACAGCTCCCGCAGGAGCGCGCAGGCTAGGACAGCCCCGGCCAGCTGGGCCGCAACGTAGCCCGGGATGCGACGCCACTGGAAGTCCCCTCGCATCGCGAACGCCAGACTGACCACGGGGTTCAGGTGAGCACCGGAGACCGCACCCATCGACAGGATGACGGCCATGACGACCAGGCCTGGGGCGGTGACTTCGGCGCCGCGCCCGATGCTGCCGGTCTTGGCGTCCAGGACTGCCGCACCGGCGCCCACGAGCACCAGGAGAAAGGTGCCGAACGCCTCGGCGAACAGGCGCCGCCACTCGTGGCTGAGGTCAGTGAAGTCCTGAGCCCAGACCGGTTGGCGTTCGAGGAGCTCGGCGATGTGTGCGCCGTGCCGTTCTCGCAGCGCACGGGCTTGTCGGTCCAGGGTGCCGGATCCCGGGGCGGCGGGCGGGGCGTCGCTCACAGTGGTCCCCCTCGCAGATGTGAGGGCCACAGCTGGGCGAAGTCCGAGCGCATGCTCACCAGCGTCCAGTCGTGCTCTCGGGCCTTGGCGAGCACCGCGCGGTCGTCGTAGGCGTACTCGCGTGTCGCGTCGTCGTGATGGATGACCATCGAGAACTTCGCGGCTTCGAGCATGGCGATATCTCCAGCCGCGTTCCCGGCGGCGATCGCGGGCAGCCGGCCTGCTCGGTCCCACAGATGCACGGTCTTGCCAGGGCCGTCATCCATCGGCACGGGGTGTGCGGTCCGGACGATCGCGCCGTTCACCCAGGTGACCTGCACTTCCGACCCGATGACGTACTCACGCCGCAACCCGTAGGCCGGGCCGGCCATGACCCTCATGAAGTCTCGGGAGCTGTCGGTACACATGAACACGCTGAACTTCAAGTCGTGCAGTACCTGCACGAGCTCCAGCATCGGCTGGTAGGTGAGCAGTGGATACGGCTGCCCGAACCGAGGGTGCACGGACTCCTCGAGGAACCTACGGGCCTTCGCGTCATACTCGGTGGTCGTCTGACCGCTGAAAAGCCGTCCCAGCTCGCGGAGGACCTCATGTCCGCTTCGCGAGGGCGCGCCCAGCTGTTGACCTTGAGCGTGCGCGGCCAAGAACGCGGCGAGCGCGGTCTGCGGCTTCTCGCAGGCCATCGTCCCGTCGTTGTCGAACGCGGCGACCCGCTCGGACACGGCCAGCGCGCCGGAACCGTGGGTGGCCTCGACCAGGAAGGTGGTCAGCGCCTCCTTGACGGGCCCATCCCTCCACGCCGGCAGCCGCAGACCTACCTGCTCAGCATCCACGCGCAGCCTCACTTTCCGTCAACAGATACGGCGTGGGCTCATCATGGCGGTATCCGGCGCGAACGGCGCGCGCCCGGACCCGGCAGACGCGGCGATCGCAAACCTCGTGGGCCTCCCGCGCCTCTCAGGCCGTTCACAGGATTGGCGTTCTTCAATACGGTGCGGATCCGCAGGTCGTGCGGCGGCTGCGGAAGGGTGGGGTAGTGAACGGAGTCAAGTCTCTGTGGGCATCGGTCCAGGGTGACCCGGTGTTCATGCGACGGGTCAACGGCTGGCTGGCGGTCTTC
>DASYGI010000352.1:0-5544 GCA_035999925.1 Pedococcus sp. | reverse complement strand
CCGACGAAGTCGATCGAGCGCTTGCCGGTGTACAGGTCGTTGCCGAGGGCGGCGAAGTTGATCACAGGGTCCCTCCTTCGCTCGCGACGGGCGCAGGTCGGGCGACGGCGACCCTGCCACGCCCGGCATACCGGACGATCTTTGCTCCGAGCCGCTCCGGGTCGAGCCCGGACCACCGGTGACCGCCACCGAAGAACTTGGTGCTCGCCAGGATCGCCACCAGCGGATGGGTGAACATCGTGACGATCAACAGGTCGATCAACGTGGTCAGGCCGAGAGTGAACGCGAACCCGCGCACGTTGGACGAGGCCAACAGGTACAGCACGAGCGCGGCCAGGAAGTTCACGCCGTCAGCGGCGAGGATGGTGCGCCGGGCGCGGCGCCACCCGGTGTCCACCGCGGCGCGCAGCGGGCGGCCCTCGCGGACCTCGTCCCTGATGCGTTCGAAGTACACGATGAACGAGTCGGCGGTGACACCGATGGCCACGATCAGACCCGTGACGCCGGCCATGTCGAGCCGGAAGTTGTGCGACCACCCCAGCAGCGCGATCGACACATAGGTCAGCAGGGCCGCGATGACGATCGAGAGGACCGTGACCAGGCCGAGCGCCCGGTACTGCGCCAGGGAGTACAGGAACACCAGGGCAAAGCCGATGATGCCGGCGATCAGACCGAACCGGAGCTGCTCGCTCCCGAGGGTCGGGCTGATCTGGTCCCGGGTCTGCAGCGAGAACGACATCGGCAGCGCACCGAACTTGAGCTGGTTGGCCAGGTCTCGGGCGCTCTGGATGGTGAAGTTTCCGGTGATGCTGGCCTGTCCGGCCAGGATCGCCTCGTTGAACGACGGAGCGACGATCGACCGGGAGTCGAGCACCGCAGCCATGCGGTTTCGCGGGCTGGGCAGACTGACCATGCGGGTGCTGGCGTCGCCGTAGGCCTTGGTGCCACTGGACTTGAACGACAGCTGGATCTCGACCGTCGTGGACGGCTGGCCGTTGGGCAGGGTCTGGTAGCCGGCCGACGCGCTGGCGATCTGGTCACCGGCCACGATGACCGGGCCGAGCACGAACTTCTCGGTCCCGTCGACGCTGCAGGTGACCAGCGGCTTCTTGGGGTCGTTGACGATGTTGTCGAGCGCGTGGGGCTTGGAGCAGTCCAGCTTCTGGAAGGCCGCGGCGACGTCGGGGGTGACCCACGCCAGGTCGTTGGGATTGGTCGGCTTGGCCGCCGGCGTGGAGGTGGTGGGCGTCGCGGTCGCGGTCGCAGAGCCTGTCGGCGTGGCCGAGGCGGTCGTGGTCCCCGTCGCGGCCTTGACGAACGCCTGGGGAAGGCCGGACTTCGCCGTGGTCGCCGATGTCTTCGGGGTTGCGCCGCTGGTCGCCTTGGCGCCGCTGGTGGCCTTCGCGCTCGGGGTGGCCGTCGACCCCGGGGTGGCGCCGCTGGGGGTCGTGCTCGGCGCTGGCGTGGGCACGCCCGCAGCCGCCTCGAGGACGCCACGGAACTGCATCTGCGAGGACCGGCGAATGGCGTCCTCGGTGGCCTTGTCGGGGATGCCAGGCATGCTCACGACGATCGACTGCCCGTTCCGGGTGGTGACCTCGGCACCCGAGATACCACCGGCGTCCACGCGCTGCACGATGATGTCGCGAGCCTGGTTCAGCTCGTCCTGGGAGACGCTCTGGCTGCCGACCAGGACAGGCTGCAGGACGAGCTGGGTGCCCCCCTCGAGGTCCAGACCCAGCTTGGGCTTCCACTGGGCCGTGCCCAGGGTGGTCGCTGCGAACAGCAGCCCGTACAGGCCGATGATGATGGCCGCCAGGGCTGCGAGGACGCGCAGGGGCTTGCGGTGGTGCGGGTTGATTGCCACGGTGCGGTGACCTCTACTCGGTGCTGTCGGAGGCGTCGGGGGCATCGGCACGGGCTTCGGCGTCGTCGAGCGGAGCCGCGATCGGGCTCACCTTGCTCCCGATGGCCCGCCGGTCCACGCGGATGGTGACACCCGCGGCGATCTCGAGGTCCACGACGCTGCCGTCGATGCGGGTCACCGTGCCGAACATGCCGGAGGTGGTGCAGATCTCGTCGCCCACCGCGAGCGAGCTCTGCAGAGACTGGACCTCGCGCTGGCGCCGCCGCTGGCCGAAGATCATGTAGCCGATCAGCAGCACAGGCAACAAGAAGATAAGCAGGCTGGCTGAGGAGCCGCCACTTGACATGAGGAAGTCCTTCACGGCGAGGTGGGTGTTGGTGCGCACCCATGTGGGCGACCGCCCGAGTCTAGGTGACTCACGGCATACCGACCAACGTGCCCCATCGGCGTGGCGTTCCGCACCGACAGGTATGCCGGTCAGCCGCCAAAGCGGCCGGAGTCGGTCTCCAGCGGCAAAGGAGCCTGCAGGTCCACGCCCGACGGTGGGGTGATCCCGAGGTGACCCCAGGCGAGCGGTGTCGCCACTCGACCACGTGGCGTCCGGGCGATCAGCCCCTCGCGCACCAGGAACGGCTCGGCCACCGACTCCACGGTGTCGGCCTCCTCCCCCACGGCCACCGCCAACGTGGACAGGCCCACCGGCCCCCCGGCGAACCGGCGGCACAGCGCGTCGAGGACCGCGCGGTCCAACCGGTCGAGGCCGCGGTCGTCGACGTCGAAGAGGGCTAGAGCAGCGTGTGCCGCCTGCTCGTCGACGACGCCGTGGCCGTGCACCTGCGCCCAGTCGCGGACCCGACGCAGGAGCCGGTTGGCGATCCGCGGGGTACCTCGCGAGCGGCCGGCGATCTCGGCGATCCCGGCCGGATCGGCGGTGACCCCGAGCAGCCGCGCCGAGCGCTGCAGGATGGCGACAAGGTCCTCGGTGGCGTAGAAGTCGAGGTGTCCGGTGAACCCGAAACGGTCGCGCAGTGGCGCCGGCAGCAGCCCCGCCCGGGTGGTGGCCCCGACGACGGTGAACGCGGGCAGCTCCAGCGGGATGGCGGTCGCGCCAGGCCCCTTGCCCACGATCACGTCGACCCGGAAGTCCTCCATCGCCAGATAGAGCATCTCCTCGGCGGAGCGCGACATCCGGTGGATCTCGTCGAGGAACAGCACCTCGCCCTCCATCAGGGACGACAGCACCGCGGCCAGGTCGCCGGCGTGCTGGATCGCCGGCCCGCTGGTGATCCGGATCGGGCGCTCGAGCTCCGCGGCCACGATCAGGGCCAACGTCGTCTTGCCCAGACCGGGAGGCCCCGAGAACAACACGTGGTCCGGCGCCGTGCCGCGCCGCCGGGCCGCCTCGAGCACGAGCGAGAGCTGGTCGCGGACGCGCTGCTGGCCGGACAGCTCGCTGAGCCGGCGCGGACGCAGGGCCGCTTCGATGGTGCGGTCGTCCGCGTCGTCGCCCGCATCGACGATCCGGGCGGTGGCGTCGACCGACTCGTCCTCGAAGATCTCCGAGGAGAACCCGTCAGCCATGGCAGCCAGCCTGCCTCACGCGGGTCGTCATCGGGGTGTTCATCGCGGTCCTCATCGAGGCCCGAGCTCACGGAGGGCGGCTCGCAGCAGGTCGGAGACGCTCGCGTCCGCTGGGGCTTGCGCGGCGACCCGGGTCACGGCCTCCTCCGACTGCTTGGCGGACCAGCCGAGGCCCACCAGGGCTTCGCTGACCTGGTCGCGCCAGACGGCCCCAGGCGAAGCCGGCCCCGTCGGGCTGGGTGCCCCGAACGCCCCCGGCAGCGCCCCGATCTTGTCCCGGAGCTCGAGCACCATGCGCTCGGCGCCCTTCTTGCCGATGCCCGGCACAGTCGTCAAGGCCGCGATGTCCGACCCGCTGATGGCGGCGCGCACCCGGTCCGGAGCCAACACTGAGAGCATCGCCAGGGCCAGTCGAGGCCCGACTCCCGAGACGGTCTGGACCTGCTCGAAGATGTCGCGCTCGTCGTCGGAGGCGAAGCCGTAGAGGGTCAGGGAGTCCTCGCGGACGACCAGCGTGGTAGCCAGCGTCGCTTCGTGACCGTGTCGCACAGAGGCGGCCGTGGCGGCGGTCGTGTGCACCAACATCCCGACTCCCCCGACGTCGACCACGACGCGGTCCAGCCCGGTCGACAGCACGGTGCCGCGGACCGAGGCGATCATCGCGCCACCGACCGGGGCGCCACCGCGCGCAGCCGGGCGCGCTCGCTCGCCAGCGCCACCTCGAGGCGGCTCGTGGAGGCCCCCTGCCAGAGCTCACAGATCGCCAAAGCCAATGCGTCCGCCGCGTCCGCCGGCTTGGGGGCGCTCTGCATCCGCAGAATCCGCGTGACCATGGCGGTGACCTGGGCCTTGTCGGCTCGCCCAGAGCCCGTGACCGCGGCCTTGACCGAGGTGGGGGTATGCAGCCTGACCGGCAGACCGCGCCGGGCAGCCGCGAGCAAGGGCACCGCGGACGCCTGCATGGTGGTCATCACGCTGGCCACGTTGACGTCGGCGAAGACCTGCTCCACCGCGACCGCGTCGGGCTGGAAGCGGTCCAGCCATACGTCGAGCTCGTCCTGGAGATACAGCAAACGCTGGGCGGTCGGATGCGCCGCCGGGGTGCGCACCACACCCACCGCGACCAGCCCGACCGTCCGGCCCCGGCCGCCATCGACGACACCGATGCCGCAACGGGTCAGACCGGGGTCGACCCCGAGAACTCGCACGCCGACTCTCCTTCGATCCGAACAGGTGTTCGGTTCAGACCGTACACAGCCGACCTGATGCTGGCTGGCACCAACACGCGCTTGTCGCTTTCGGTGCGGCTGCTGCCGGTCGCGCCTCACTCGTCGTCGTCGTCGAGCTCCGCGAGCACCTCGTCACTGATGTCGCCATTGGCGAAGACGTCCTGGACATCGTCGGAGTCCTCGAGCGCCTCCACCACGCGGATCATCTTGCGGGCGCCGTCCGCGTCCAGAGGGATCTGCAGGTTCGGCACCCACGACGCCTCCGCGGAGTCGTAGTCGATCCCGGCGTCCTGGACGGCCTTGCGCACGGCCACGAAGTCGGTGGACTCGGAGATGATCTCGAAGGAGTCGCCGAGGTCGTTGACCTCTTCGGCGCCGGCCTCCAGGACGATCTCGAGGAGAGCCTCCTCGTCCGCGGCAGCCGACTTGGGGACGACGACGACACCCTTGCGGTCGAAGATGTAGGCCACCGAGCCCGGGTCGGCCAGCTGGCCGCCGTTGCGGGTCAACGCCGTCCGCACCTCGGCGGCGGCTCGGTTCCGGTTGTCGGTGAGGCACTCGATGAGCACCGCGACACCGCCGGGCGCATAGCCCTCGTAGGTGATGGTCTCCCAGTTGGCACCCCCCGCGGTCGCGCCGGACCCGCGCTTGACGGCGTTGTCGATGTTTGTGTTGGGGACCGACGTCTTCTTGGCCTTCTGGATGGCGTCGTAGAGCGTGGGGTTTCCGCTGGGGTCACCGCCACCGGTGCGGGCCGCGACCTCGATGTTCTTGATCAGCTTGGCGAACAGCTTGCCGCGCTTGGCATCGATCGCTGCCTTCTTGTGCTTGGTGGTCGCCCACTTGCTGTGGCCGCTCATGCGATGC
>DASYGI010000351.1:0-2852 GCA_035999925.1 Pedococcus sp. | reverse complement strand
TCTGTCCGGCATACCCGAGGTCCTCGAGGCGCACACGATCACGGGCTCGGGTGACCTGTTCATCCACGTCGTGGCCCGCGACAACGCCGACCTGCAACGGGTCATCGACGCGGTCGTCGACGACCAGCACGTGATCCGGGCGAACACGGCCATCTCGCTGGCCACGCGGATCCCCCTGCGCACCCTCCCGCTCGTCGAGGCGGCGAGCCGGACGGCTACTCCTCGAGTCGGAACCCCAGCTTCACGGTGACCTGCCAGTGCGCGATCACCCCGTCGGTCAGCTGACCGCGCACGCTCTGCACCTCGAACCAGTCCAGGTTGCGCAGCGTCTTCGCGGCCTGGGTGACGGCGTTCGAGACCGCCGCCTCCACGCCGTCGGGCGAGGTCCCGACGACCTCGGTGATGGAGTACACGTGATTGGCCATGACGGCTCCGTCCTGCGGGAGCGGGGCGCCTCCGCAGGCCCACGCTAGCCGCGCCGTCTCGGCGTCGCGAGACCCTTGCGCTTCCACTACTCAGTGTTACTATCTACCAGTAGTCAGTGTCACTGAGTAGTCGGTCAGGCCGGCATAGCCGGTCAGGACGGCGTAGCCGGTCAGGACAGCAAGGGACAGGAGGTGTTCGACGTGGGCAAGCAGGAGACGGAGATGCTCAAGGGAACCCTCGAGGGCATCGTCCTCGCGATCCTGGCCGGACGCCCTGCCTACGGCTACGAGATCACGGCCTGGTTGCGGGAGCAGGGCTTCTCCGACATCGCCGAGGGCACCGTCTACGCCCTGTTGGTGAGGATCGAGCAGCGCGGCCTGGTCGACGTACAGAAGATCGCGTCCGAGAAGGGCCCGCCGCGCAAGGTGTACACGCTCAATACCGCGGGACGCGAACAGCTCGACGAGTTCTGGAGGACCTGGAGCTTCCTCACAGACCGGCTCACCCAGCTCCGCGACGGAGGGAGCTAGGCATGGCACCAGGATGGATCGGGCAGAAGAGGCGCTATCGGCAGTACAAGGCGCGCACCGCGCAGCTGCCCCCGAGCTACCACGCGTCGATCGAGGCGCTGGAGCGGTACCTGCTGTTCTTCGGGCCGGGCAAGGGGGACAGCGTCCTGGCGATGCTCACGGATCTCGCCGACCTCTTCGAACAGAGCGCAGCGGACGGAACGCCGATCCGCCACGTCGTCGGTGCGGACCCGGTGGAGTTCGCCGAGGCGTTCCTTCGGAACTACCCCGAGGGCGGCTGGATCACCCGGGAGCGCGAACGGCTGACCATCGCCATCGAGCGAGCCTCGGCCGACGAGTCATGACACGTCGTGACAAGCGAGAAGACCCCAACGAGGGAACGGAGATCCCCATGACGGTGCAGCAGGCCCAGGGGCCCGCGATCGCGGTGCAGAGCCTGGAGAAGTCGTACAAGGACGTGGATGTCCTGCGTGGCGTCGCCTTCGAGGTGGCCCGGGGCAGCATCTTTGCCCTGCTCGGTGCGAACGGAGCAGGCAAGACGACAGTGGTGCGAATCCTGTCCACGCTGCTCAAGGCCGACGCGGGAACCGCCCTGGTCAACGGGTACGACGTCGCCACCCACCCGGCCGACGTCCGCGAGTCCATCAGCCTGACCGGGCAGTTCGCCGCCGTCGACGACATCCTCACCGGCCGGGAGAACCTGACGCTGGTCGCCAGGCTGCGACACCTGCAGAACCCGGGCGCGATCGCGGACGGCCTGCTCGAGCGCTTCTCCCTCACCGAGGCCGGCATGCGCAGGGTCTCCACCTACTCGGGCGGGATGCGTCGCCGTCTCGACCTCGCGATGAGCCTGATCGGGAACCCACCGGTCATCGTCCTGGACGAGCCCACGACCGGGCTAGACCCCCAGGCGCGGCTCGAGGTGTGGCAGGCGGTCAAGGAGCTCGCGGCGCACGGCACGACGGTGCTCCTCACCACGCAGTACCTGGACGAGGCCGAACAGCTCGCGGACCGGATCGCGATCCTCCACGAAGGCCGGATCATCGTGAACGGCACGCTCGCGGAGCTCAAGCAGCTCCTTCCACCCGCGAAGGTCGAGTACGTCGAGAAGCAGCCGACCCTCGAGGATGTCTTCCTGGCGATCGTTGGTGACCGGCGATGACCACGCACTTCTTCGGTGACACCGCTGTCCTGCTGGGGCGGTCCCTACGCCACGTGACGCGCAGCCTGGACACCATCATCACGACCACGATCATGCCGATCGCCTTCATGCTGCTGTTCGTCTACGTGTTCGGCGGCGCGATCAAGTCCGGGTCGGACTCGTACGTGAGCTACCTGCTGCCCGGCATCCTGCTCATCACCATCGCCTCGGGCATCGCCTACACCGCGTTCCGGCTCTTCCTGGACATGACCAGCGGCATCTTCGAGCGCTTCCAGTCCATGCCGATCGCCCGGTCGTCCGTGCTCTGGGCGCACGTGCTGACCTCGCTGGTCGCCAACCTCGTGTCGCTTCTCGTGGTCGTGCTCGTCGCCCTGGTCATGGGCTTCCGCTCGGGGGCGGGAGTGCTGGCGTGGCTGGCGGTCCTCGGCATCCTCGTGCTGTTCACCCTGGCGCTGACCTGGCTCGCCGTGATCCCAGGCCTGTCGGCGAAGTCGGCCGACGGCGCGAGCGCCTTCTCCTACCCGCTGATTTTCCTGCCGTTCATCAGCTCGGCATTCGTGCCGACCGCCACGATGCCCGGCCCCGTTCGCGCCTTCGCCGAACACCAGCCGGTGACCTCCATCGTCAACGCCATCCGCGACCTGTTCACCCAACAGCCGGTCGGCGGCGACATCTGGGTCGCACTGGGCTGGTGTGTCGGCATCCTGGTCGTCGCCTACGCCGGCGCCATGGCG
>DASYGI010000350.1:0-9475 GCA_035999925.1 Pedococcus sp. | reverse complement strand
GTGGCCTCGGCGCCCAGGGCCAGCGACACCGGGTTGAACGGGTGGTCGACGGAGCCCATCGGGGTGGACTTGGTGATCTTGCCCAGCTCCGATGTGGGGGAGTACTGGCCCTTCGTCAGCCCGTAGATCTGGTTGTTGAACAGCAGGATCGTCAGGTTCACGTTGCGGCGCAGGGCGTGGATGAGGTGGTTGCCCCCGATCGACAGCGCGTCGCCGTCGCCGGTCACGACCCACACCGACAGGTCCGCGCGGCTGGTCGCGAGCCCGGTCGCGATCGCGGGGGCGCGGCCGTGGATCGAGTGCATGCCGTAGGTGTCGAGGTAGTACGGGAAGCGCGACGAGCAGCCGATCCCGGAGACGAACACGATGTTCTCGCGCTTGAGCCCCAGCTCGGGCAGGAACCCCTGCACCGCGGCGAGGATGGCGTAGTCGCCGCAGCCAGGGCACCAGCGCACCTCCTGGTCGGAGGTGAACTCACGCTTGGTCTGGGCCGGGGCATCCTCGGGCAGGCGGGGGACTCTCGCGGTGCCCCCGGACGCCGAGCTCGACGGCATACCCAGATCGACAGTCATGCGCGCACCTCCGAGGTGGCGGTCTCGTCGGCCGGCACGGCAAGCGCCACGATGGCGTCGGCCAGCTCGACGGTGGTGAACGGCAGGCCGCGCACCTGGGTGAAGGAGTGGACGTCCACGAGGTACTTGGCCCGCAGCAGCATGGCGAGCTGGCCCATGTTCATCTCTGGCACGAGCACCCGGTCGTAGCGGCGCAGCACGTCGCCGGTGTTGACCGGGAACGGGTTGAGGTGCCGCAGGTGAGCGCGGGCCACCGTGGCTCCGGTGTTGCGCACGCTGCGCACCGCCGCCGCGATCGGGCCGTAGGTGGACCCCCAGCCGAGCACGAGCACCGACGCCTCGCCGCTCGGGTCGTCGACCTCGAGCTCGCCGATGGTGTCAGCGATCCGCTCGACCTTGGCCGCCCGGAGCCGGGTCATCAGGTCGTGGTTGTCCGGGTCGTAGGAGATGTTGCCGGTGACGTTGGCCTTCTCGATGCCGCCGATGCGGTGCTCGAGGCCGGCTGTCCCGGGCACGGCCCACGGACGAGCGAGGGTGGTGTCGTCGCGTTTGTAGGGGTGGAAGACGGGCTGGCCCTTGTCGTCGGTGTCGTTCGGCTCGGTGGCGAACCGCACCGCGAGGTCGGGCAGCTCGGCCACGGACGGGAGGTTCCACGGCTCGGAGCCGTTGGCCAGATAGCCGTCGGAGAGTAGGAACACCGGCGTGCGGTAGGTCGTGGCGATCCGCACCGCCTCAAGCGCCGCGCTGAAACAGTCGGCGGGCGACTTGGGCGCCACGATGGGGACTGGTGACTCGCCGTTGCGCCCGAACATCGCCTGCAGCAGGTCTGACTGCTCGGTCTTGGTCGGCAGTCCGGTGGACGGCCCGCCACGCTGGACGTCGACGATGATCAGCGGTAGCTCGAGGGACACTGCCAGGCCGATGGTCTCGGACTTCAGGGCGACGCCGGGTCCGGAGGTGGTGGTCACCCCGATGGCGCCGCCGAACGATGCGCCGAGCGCAGCGCCGATTCCGGCGATCTCGTCCTCGGCCTGCAAAGTCGTGACGCCGTAGCGCTTGAGACCGGCGAGGGTGTGCAGGATGTCGGATGCCGGAGTGATCGGGTACGAGCCGAGCACCAACGGGATGCCGGCTCGGTGCGAGGCGGCGACCAGGCCGTACGCCAAGGCGATGTTGCCGGTGATGTTGCGGTAGGTCCCGGGAGCCATCGGTGCGGGGGCGATCTCGTAGGACACCGCGAAGTCCTCGGTCGTCTCACCGTAGTTGAGCCCGGCCCGCAACGCCGCCAGGTTCGCGGCGAGGATGTCGGGGCGTGAGCCGAACTTCTTGGTTAGGAACGCTTCGGTGCCGGTGGTGGGGCGGTGGTACATCCAGGACAGCAGCCCGAGCGCGAACATGTTCTTCGCGCGCTCCTTGTCCTTGCGGGACAGGCTGTCGAACTCGGCGAGCGCCTCGACCGTGATAGAGGTCAGCGCGACCGAGTGGACATGCCACGACTCGAGGGTGCCGTCGTCGAGGGGGTTTTCGGTGTACCCGACCTTGGCCAGGTTGCGCTTGGTGAACTCGTCGGTGTTCGCGATGATCGTCGCGCCCCGCGGCAGGTCACGCAGGTTGGCCCGCAGCGCGGCGGGGTTCATGGCAACGAGGACGTCTGGCGCATCACCCGGCGTCAGTACGTCGTGGTCGGCGAAGTGCAGCTGGAAGCTCGACACCCCGGGCAGGGTGCCCTGCGGAGCGCGGATCTCGGCCGGGAAGTTTGGCAGGGTCGAGAGGTCGTTACCGAGCGCGGCGGTCTCGGAGGTGAAGCGGTCTCCCGTCAGCTGCATTCCATCGCCCGAGTCTCCAGCAAACCTGATCACGACTCGATCGAGCTGCTGGACGGACTTGCTGCTCATCTGCGATCCGCCACCCTTGTCATCGGCACCCTCATCATCGGCAACTTCTCCGGCTGTACGCCTTTTGCCTCTTCCCTGCACGCTTCCTGTGAAGCCTCTTCCATGGTATGCCGCCCTCTCAACGCGCCTGCCCACAACCCGTATTCCGGACACGTGGGTGTCGCGCGTCGGCTCCCGCGTGGGCCCAGGCGTGATCTGTCGTACCGTCGAACGCGTGGACCGGCCATCGCTGGACGACGCCCTGAGGGACCAGGACGCAGTGCTCGCTTCGCGATCGGCAGGGTCTACAGCGAGGCCGAGGTCAACACGATCGTGAGTGCCTTCCACGACGATGTGGCGGCCCTGCGCCGGTACCTGGTCGACGAGGGCTTCCTCGACCGACGCGATGGCCAGTACTGGCGCGCCGGCGGCTCGGTGGACTCCTACTGACCGCGAGCCGATTCCCTGTCAGACTTCGGCCATGCTGCGGCTGGATGACCTTTGGGTCTGGGATTCGTGGGTCGTCGACGATGGCGATCGCTATCACCTGTTCTTCCTCCAGGCGCCGCGCGCGCTCGGGGACCCGGGCAAACGGCATACCGCGGCACGGGTCGGCCACGCGACCTCTGCGGACCTGGTCAGCTGGGACTATCTGGGTGAGTGCTTCGGTCCGGCTGAGTCCGGGTTCGACGACCTCGCGATCTGGACCGGGTCGGTGGTCCGCGACGGCGACGAGTGGCGGATGTTCTACACGGCGGTCTCGACGGCGGGTCACCACATCTATGACCAGCGGATCGGCTCGGCGGTGTCGGACGACCTGCACCACTGGCGCCGAACCTCCGACCAGCCCGCGGTGCGGGTGGACGGCAGCTGGTACAAGACCCTGGCGAACACGCCGGCCCCCACGGAAGGACCGGACCTCGAAGGGTCGAGCGAGACGTGGCGCGACCCGCTCGTGTTTGCCGATCCCGGGGGCGCCGGCTGGCATCTGCTGGTCACCGCGCGGGCACGGGACGCGTCGCGCAACGACGACGGGGTGGTCGCGCACGCGACCAGCCCGGACCTGCAGACCTGGACGCTCGGCGAACCCCTGTGTGCGCCGGGCGCGGGCTTCGGCCAGCTCGAGGTCGTGCAGGACAAGCACATCGACGGCCGGTGGGTGCTGGTGTTCACCTGCCACCCCCAGGAGATGACCGCCGAACGGATCGCTCGGACCGGTGAGTTCTGCACGTGGTCGGTCCCAGGGCCCGGGCCCTTGGGTCCGTGGGACATCGACAGGGCTCGCCCCTTCACCCCCGAGCCAAACCTCTTTGCCGCGCCCTTGGTGCGCCAGCGCGACGGCTCCTGGGTGATCCTCGGCTTCCTCAACCTCGAAGCCCAGGGGCTCGACGGATTCGAGATCACCGACCCCATCCCGGTCACGCTCGACGATGACGGCTACCTGGTCGGCCGCTGAAACCAGATTCACGGGACCCTCACGTTCGTCTCGTGTAGCTGACGGACTTCAGCCCGCGGGCATCGACCGCGACCCGATGGTGGTAGGCCGGATCGTGGATGCGCCGATGGTGGTGCCCGCACAAGGGGATCGCGTTCGCGAGATCCGTGGGGCCGCCTCGGGACCACGGCCGCTGATGGTGCAGCTCGGACCAGGCGAACGGCCGATCGCACCCTGATGCCGCACAGCTGTCGTATCGGGTGGCTAGTGCGACGCGCTGAGCCTCGCTGAAAAACCGGTCGGTGCGGCCCAAGTCGAGCGGGATCGACTGTCGACCTAGCACCGCCGGCAGTAGGCCCGCGTTGCAGGCTAGGCGCCGCGCTGCCGATGCGGACAGGGCATCAGCGGTATCGAGCCGGCCGGCCCCGAGGCGGTCCTTGAGCTTCTCGTGGTCGATGGTGACGACCACGGTGGCGGCGACCTTGCCGGACAGCCGATCAGTGGGGAGATGCTCGAGCAGCTCGACGAACGCCTGCCCATAACGCTGAGACCAGTCGACTTCGGCGAACGCAGCCCGTTGGGCCCCCGCTGTGGTCGCGCCCTGTGCCGCGGCACGGTCGGCGAACCGACGCGGCGAGGCGAGCTGCTGCACCGTCTTGCGCAAGATCGCCGCGGCAAGGGTGGGCACTGTGAAGCATCCGCTCGTCGTACCGTCGCCGTGGTCCCGCATCGTCAACCGTGACCGAGCCCAGGCCCGCTCCTCCTGGGTTCGAAGAACCTGGTCCTCGTGAGCGTCGACCTCGCTGTCGGTGCGCTGCGCGATGGACAGCGCTCGCCGCGCCGTCTTCCGCAGGGTCCGTGGGTCGACGACCTTGGCACGGGCGACCAAGGCACTCTCGATGGCCGTGGTCTCCTCGGTGGTCAGCCCGGGCGGCAGCTGGGCCGCCGTTGCCGCGATCACCTCGGCATGCTGCGTCGACATCTCGCCGGCGGCCAATGCCTCCCGCGTGGCGGGCAGATCGTGTTCCAGGGCTGTCGCGAGACGCAGATCGGCTGCGGCAGTGGCACCGTCGGAGCGCGTCTGAGCCGCCAGCCAGGCCCCCGTACCCGTCATGCCCGCGTGGCTGGCGACCCCGGAGTGGTGCGCAGCGGCAACCAGGGACAACCGAAGCGCGTGCAGGCGGGCGAGCGCGCGGTCGAGCTCCAAAAGCGTTGCGCCCGCGGCGGATGAGGACCGCCTGCGTCCGTGCTCGACTCGGTCCAGCAGCTCGTGCAGCAGGCGCACCCCGTCGTGCGCCGACAGTGGCGGCGTCGCGACGAGAGGTGTGATGGACATGAACCCATAGTATTCGAACAGGCGTTCGAAGGAATTTCGTTATCCACAGTGAAGCAGTGGCCGATGGTGGCGGGCGAACACCACCGGCCCCCTGTCCGTTGCGACCACTAGGCTGCCAAGCGTGTCGCCCTACGTCGTCATTGCCGCAGTGGTCGCGATCGGCTTGTTGCTGTTCGTGGCCGCTATGGGCGCGCGTGCCTTGCTGGCGCCCAAGGCGCCGACACACGCCAAGCTGACGACCTACGAGTCGGGCGTCGACCCGGTGGGTCAGGGCTGGGCCCAAAGCCAGATCCGCTACTTCGTCTATGCCTTTCTGTACGTCATCTTCGCGGTGGATGCCGTGTACCTGTTTCCCTGGGCGCTGGTGGTGCGCAGCGGCCTCGGGGTCGCTTCGCTGATCGAGATCGCCGTGTTCATCGGCATCGTGCTGGTCGGCCTGGTCCATGCCGCGCGACGTGGCCTGTTGAGGTGGTTCTGATGGCACCAGTCAGCCTGCCGATGCCGCGGGTGGGCCTAGCGGCCGACCTCGCCCCGACGCCGATCAAGGTGGTCCTGAACTGGGGTCGCCGTTACTCGCTGTGGGTCTTCAACTTCGGCCTGGCCTGCTGCGCAATCGAGTTCATCGCTGCGTCCATGGCGCGCCACGACTTCATACGCCTCGGCGTGATCCCGTTCGCGCCAGGGCCGCGCCAGGCGGACCTCATGGTCGTCAGCGGGACGGTCACCGACAAGATGGCGCCAGCCGTGCGTCGGCTCTACGACCAGATGCCCGAGCCCAAGTACGTCATCTCGTTCGGTGCCTGTTCGAACTCCGGTGGCCCGTACTGGGACTCGTACTGCGTGACCAAGGGCGTCGACACGGTGATCCCCGTCGACGTCTACGTTCCGGGGTGCCCGCCACGGCCCGAAGCGCTCCTGCAGGGAATCCTCCGGCTCCAGGAGAAGATCGCCGCGGAGTCGTTGTCCACCAAAGGAATTCGTGCCAAGTATGCCGGCCACCGGATCGCCTCGGCGGCCGAGCTGAGCCGGGGGTTGGTGTCGCCCCCGGCCCGTGCCGCTACCGTCGCCGGTGATCCATCGTGAGTGAGGTCGAGGCTCTGGTCCGGCGTGAGGTGCTGCCCGACGAGTGGGCCACGACCGTGGCTGAGGCGCGGGATGCGGCATACACGTTCTTCGACTGGCTCACCGCCGTCGACCAGGGCGACGATGTCGAGGCGCCCGGGCTGGACGTGGTCTGTCACCTGCTGAACCCCTCAACGCCAGGAGCCTTGCGGCGCATCATGATTCGCACCCGCGTTCCCGAGGGTGCAAGCCTGGCCAGCATCACCGGGGTGTTCCGCGGCGCCGCCTGGCACGAGCGCGAGACACACGAGATGTTCGGGCTCGCCTTCGACGGTTTCGACGACGGGACCGGGCTTGGACTTCGACCGCTACTGCTCCCAGACGGGTTCGAGGGGACGCCCCTGCGCAAGTCGTTCGTGCTCGCGGCCCGGGCGTCGAAGGCGTGGCCCGGCGCGAAAGAACCCGGCGAGAGCGAACACACCAAGCCCACCGGCCGTCGCCGAGTCAGCGCACCAGGGGTCCCTGACCCGCAGTGGGGTCCCCGATGAGCGACGCGCTCGACGTCACCCTGCGCGCTGCCGTTGTGCTCGTCGCCTTCCTGGTCCTGCCCCTGCTCGTCGGGCAGACCGAGCACAAGGTCATGGCGCACATGCAGGGCCGCCTGGGACCGATGTATGCCGGGGGCTTCCACGGGTGGGCGCAGCTGGTCGCCGACGGCATCAAGTTCGTCCAGAAGGAAGACATCACCCCGGTCGCCGCCGATGCGCGGGTCTTCCGGTTCGCCCCGGCGGTGGCCCTGGTTCCTTACCTCGTGGCGCTCGCGGCGATACCGCTCAGTCCCACGATCGTGGCGGCCGATGCGCCGGCCTCCGCCGTGTTGGTGCTGGCCGTGACGGCCGTTGGCATCCTCGGAACGCTCATGGCCGGCTGGGCCAGCGCCAACAAGTACTCGCTGCTCGGTGCCATGCGCGGTGCTGCCCAGCTGCTGTCCTACGAGCTGCCCATGGTCCTGGCCGTGGCGAGCGTGTGCCTGGCCGCGGGATCGCTGTCGCTAGGTGGCATAGCGGCTGCCTGGTCACCCTGGTGGCTGCTTTGGCAGCTGCCCGGAGCGGTGGTGTTTCTCGTCGCTGCGGTTGCAGAGCTGCAGCGACCACCGTTCGACATGCCCGTCGCGGACTCCGAGATCGTCTTCGGCGCCTACACCGAGTACACCGGGCTGCGGTTCGCGTTCTTCCTGCTCAGTGAGTACGCGGGGATCGTGGTGATGTCCCTGCTTTTCGCAGTGCTGTACCTCGGTGGTTGGCATGGGCTGTTCAGCGCCCAGCTGGGTTGGCTCTGGACGTTGCTCAAGGCCTTTGTCGTGGCCGTTCTGGTCATCTGGTTGCGAGTCGCCTGGCCGAGGTTGCGTGAGGACCAGCTGCAACGCCTGGCCTGGGTGGTCCTGGTGCCGTTGGCGCTTGGTCAGCTGGCTCTGACCGGCGCCTGGGTGGTGGCCACCTCATGACCGGATCGCTGGAGTCGACCGGCATACCCGGCATCCTCAAGGGTCTGGCGACCACAGCTCGGACGCTGACCAAGCCCACCCACACGGCCGAGTACCCCGATGCGCCCCCGCACCTGCCGCCGCGCACCCGAGGCGTCATCGCGTTGCTCGAGGAGAACTGCACCTCGTGCATGTTGTGCGCCCGCGAGTGCCCCGACTGGTGCATCTACATCGACTCCCACAAGGAGACGATCCCGGCCAGCACCCCGGGTGGGCGGGACCGCCAACGCAACGTCCTGGACCGTTTCGCCATCGACTTCAGCCTGTGCATGTACTGCGGGATCTGTATCGAGGTCTGCCCGTTCGACGCGCTGCACTGGAGTCCCGAGTTCGAGTATGCCGAGCTCGACATCCGCGATCTGTTGCACGAGAAGGACCGGCTCGGTCAGTGGATGCCCACCGTGCCCCCGCCTCCTGCCCTGGACGAGCGGTCCGCGGACCCGGCTGAGGTCGCCGCCCTGTCCAAGCCCGCGCGCGTGCCGCGTGCCGCCAGCACGTCCCCTCCTCCCACGGCAGGTGCGCCCCCCACGGCAGGTGCGCCGCCCACGCCACAGGACGGTGGGGACGCGTGACGGCCCTCGACGTGGCCTTCGCGGCCGTCGCCGTGATCGCGGCCGGCAGTGGTCTGTTGGCGGTGACCACCCGTCATGTCGTGCACTCCGCGCTGTGGCTGGTGGTCTGCCTCGGATCGGTGGCGGGCTGCTATCTCGTACTCGGCTCAGAGTTCGTCGCCTTGGTGCAGCTCCTGGTCTATGTCGGGGCCGTGGTCGTCCTGGTCCTCTTCGCGCTGATGCTGACCCGGGCGCCTATCGGTCCCAATGCCGATGTCAGCACCAGCCCGCTCCATCGTGCGCTGGCTGCCGTCCTGGGGGTGGGCGTCACCGTCCTGATGACAGCCGCCCTGCTGCCGATCGCCGGCCCGGCTGTGGCCCGGCACGTCACGGACACCGCTGGACTGGCTCGTCAGCTGTTCGGGACCTGGGTGTGGCCCTTCGAGGTGCTCTCGGTGCTGCTCGTCGTCGCGCTGGTCGCGGCGCTGGCCCTCTCACGGCTGGTCCAGGTCGGCGGCGACCGGGCTCCCGAGACGGGTGACGGCCAGTGATCCACCTGGCGGGCCCGTACCTGCTGGCCGCTGTCCTCGCAGGTCTCGGCACCTTCGGGGTCCTGGCTCGCCGCAACGCCGTCCTCGTCCTCGTCGGGGTCGAGCTGATCCTCAATGCTGCCAACATCCTGCTCGTCACCGTCTCGACTGCCTCGGGCGACCGATGGGCGGCGGGCAACGTCCTGACCCTCTTCGTCGTGACCATTGCAGCCGCCGAGGTGTGCGTGGCGCTGGCCGTGGTGCTCGCGGTCTTCCGCGGTCGCGGCGACATCGATCTCTCCTCGCCGGCGACGGCCTCTGAGTCCGACCGGGGAGAGTCCGACCGGGGAGAGTCCGACCGGGGACAGGAGGCGCTCCGATGAGCGCCCTTGCCACCCGCATGGTGGTCCTCGTCCCGGCCATCGCTGCCCTGTTGGGTCTGGTGCTGGCCCGCCGAAGCGTCCGCGGCTCCCGCACCGTCGCGCTCGTCGGCTCCGGGCTGACCCTGCTGGCCGCCTTGGTCGAGCTGCTTGCGGTGCATACGTCGGGCGTGGCCATCCAGGTCCACACCT
>DASYGI010000349.1:0-2746 GCA_035999925.1 Pedococcus sp. | reverse complement strand
CGCCAGATCCAACCGCGCCCCCGACGCCGTCGACTCGATCGAGCGCACCTCCCCCACGATCAGCCCCCGGATCTTCACATCCGACGACACCTGCATCTGCGACCCGATCCGATCCGTCAACAACGTCACATGCACCACAGGCACGAAGACCTTCTCGTAGGACGCCACCGCGTACGCCATCAGCAGACCGACCACGAGGAGGAACGCCAAGCCGTAGGCGCGGTCACTCAGCCGAGCCAGCGGCCCGCGGGCAGGACCTAGCGGGGAGATCGGGGTCGTCGGCCGCAGGGCAGCCTCAAGCCGACCGGGGGCCGCGGACTGCGGGTCTCCCGCCGATCGCATCCGCTCGTCGTCGACCGTATGCACCACTCCTCGTTGCGTGATGTGCGACACCGTGGCAACGAAGCGTCCGCGCGGAGGTTACGGCGTGATGTCCCGAAGGCCTGCCGCGCTGAGGGCGATGCCGTCGAGGATGTCGTGCTCCGAGGTGATGACGCTGTCGATGCCGTGGCCCGCCAGACGGCTCACCACCTGATGCCAGATCAGGGCACCGGCACCGATGACGTCCACGCGTCCGGGGTGCATGAACCCCAAGGCCGCTCGTTCGGCCCGGGACTGGTGCAGCAAGGACTGGCAGGCCTCGAGCACCCGCTCGGGCGGTAGATCAGTCAGGTGGATTCGCGCTGCGTCGTAACTGCTCAACCCGAGGGCGTGGGCGGTGATGGTGGTGACCGTCCCGGCGAGTCCCACCAGCGACCTGATCCCGCTGAAGTCCACGACCTCGGCGGCGCGGTCGATGGCCGTCTCGATGTCCCGCACCGCTGCACGGATCTCCGACTCGGTGGGCGGGTCTGTGTGCAGGTGCCGCTCGGTCATCCGCACGCAGCCGATGTCCACCGACAGCGCGGACTCCACCGAGGTCTCGCCCCTGACGAACTCGGTGGAGCCACCTCCGAGGTCGACGACGAGATACGGACCAGGTATGCCATGCGCTTGCAGGCCGCCGGTGGCGCCACGAAAGGACAGCGTGGCTTCCTCGTCACCGGACACCACCTCCGGAGTGGTCCCGTAGTCGGCGAACGCGTCGCCCACCCCGGCCACGAACTCCACGGCGTTCGAGGCGTCGCGCGAGGCCGAGGTGGCCACGAAGCGCACCTCCTGGGCTCCGAGCTCACGGCACTGCGCGGCATACTCTCGGGCCATCGCGAGGGTGCGGTGCATCGCTTCGGGGGCGATGAACCCGGTCCGGTCCACGCCGTACCCCAGGCGTACGACCTCCATCCGACGCAGGACGTCGGTGAGCGAGCCGGTCGCCGGGTCGACGTCGGCGACCAGGAGCCGGATCGAGTTCGTGCCGCAGTCGACCGCGCCGACGCGCATCAGCCCTGCTCCGACAACGTCGCCTGGCTCGGCACACAGGAACCGCCGGACCACCAGTCGTCCAGGAGGGCCAGCGTCTCGTCACCGAGCGGGTTGATCCCAGGGCCGACCGCGAGGGAATGGGCAGCCAGCACGTGCAGACACTTGACTCGGGTGGGCATCCCGCCGGCCGAGATGCCGGCGATCTGCTCGACCTCGCCGAGCGCATTGCGACGGGCCAGGTAGTCCTCGTGGGCAGCGGCGTACTGCCGCGCGAGCTCAGGGTCAGAGGCCAGCCGCTCGGTCATCTCCTTCATCAGGCCCGTCGACTCCAGCGTCGAGATGGCTCCGGTCAGCTTGGGACAGGTGGCGTAGAACGTCGTCGGGAACGGAGTGCCGTCCGGCAGCGCCGGCTCGGTCATGAGCACGTCGGGACGACCGCACGGGCATCGATGCGCGACATCGGCGACTCCACGAGGCTCGCGTCCCAGCTGTGCTCGAACGGCGTCGAGATCCTCCTCGGAGGCGCCCGGATGCTGGGTCGTCACTTGGCCGGGGGGGCCTGCGGTGCGTGGCTCGGCGCGCCAGCCCCGGGGACGCGGGCCGCAGGCACCAGCGCTGCTGGGCCGGCGTCGGCCACCTGCACCGACTCCCAGAGCTGGCCATACCAAGGATGGCTGCTGCTGGCGGCAGGCACCGAGGCGACACCGGGCACTGTCTTGGCCGCGGGTCTCCCGTCGATGACGGTGTATGACATCTCGCCCACCTTGACGAACTTCAGGCGTTCACGGGCCTGCTGGACGACGTAGGCGTCGTCGGTCCACCGCGCCTGCTCCTTCTGGAGGTTGGCGACATCGACGCGCTGTGCAGCCACCTGCTGGCGCAGGGCCGAGATCTGGCCCTGTTGGTGTAGGTAGGAGCGCAGGGTGGGCACCAGAGTCACAGCAAGCAGGACCCCGACAGAGGCAAGCACGACCGAGCGCAGCACAGCCCGCGACGCACGGCGATCCTGCGCCCCCCGAGCAGGTGTGGGCCTGCGGACCCCCGACGTGGTCGCGGGACGGGGGCGCCCGGGGCCTACCCCGGGACGCGTCTGGGCGGACCGCGGCGCGGAGGTGCGTCGCACTGGCTTGCGCCCGCCGGCGCCGTGTCCGCCGTGTCCCGTTGATGGCATTGGCCCAGAGCCCCTCAGTCTGCTCAGGCCTGCGGCGAGAACCGTGGGAAGGCGCCTGCGCCGGCATACACCGCGGCCTCGTCGAGCTCCTCCTCGATGCGCAGCAGCTGGTTGTACTTGGCCACTCGCTCCGAGCGCGCCGGCGCGCCCGTCTTGATCTGACCGCAGTTCGTGGCGACCGCGAGGTCGGCGATGGTGACGTCCTCGGTCTCG
>DASYGI010000348.1:0-5454 GCA_035999925.1 Pedococcus sp. | reverse complement strand
GACAGCGGTGTGGCTCGCGAGGCGACCCAGCACGACGTCCGTCGCGTCGATGACATGCCAGGTGCGAGTGACCTCGGCCGGCTTGGGGGTGAAAGTGCGCAAGGTAATGGCCCTTTACTGCAGATCAGTGATGCTGGGACTTGTGTATGCCGCGAGCGCCCGAGGCGATTGCGCTCCGGAGCGTTGTAGGTCGCCTGCGAGGGCGCACGGCACAACAGTTCTCAAGTTTACGGGCCAGGTCACCGACACCCAAATCGCGGTAACGGAGTCGCCATAGGGGTACTGACCTGCAGAAACGCGCCGAAGCTCGATCGTGCACAACACTTGTGCATAACAACTGTGCACAGGTATTGTGCACACATGAGCACAGATGGACCCTCGGACTACACCGGCATCCGCCTGGACGCGAGCGCACTCAAGACCCTCGCGCACCCGTTGCGCTCCCGCCTGCTTGGGGCGCTGCGCAAGGCAGGACCCGCGACGGCCACCGACCTGGCGACTCGTCTGGGGACCAACTCGGGGGCGACCAGCTACCACCTACGCCGCCTCGAGGCGGTCGGGCTGGTCGCGGACACCGGCGAGGGCGAGGGCAAGCGCCGCCTCTGGAAGGCCTCAACCGACAGCCACCAGTACGAGCCGAGCGACTTCGTCGGCGACGAGGACGCCGAGACGGCGCTCAACTGGCTCGTTCGCGACTACATCCGCCATCTCGGCGAGCAGTTCGAGCGGTGGCTCGACGTCGAGGGCAGCTGGCCGATCGCCTGGCGAGATGCCGCGGGCATGAGCGACACCTTCGTCATCGCCACCCCCGAGCAGCTCCAGGAGCTGAAGGCCGAGCTCGACGACGTCATCCTGCGCTACCGCCGGGTGGGGCAGGGCAACCCCAGTGCCCGGCGGCTGGCGGTCTACAACGTGATCTACCCGCTCGACCTCGACCGCACCCCTCGCGGGCCGGAGCAGCCATGAAGACCGAACCACTGTCACCCACCGCCGCGCGACGCGTCTTCCTCACGCTCACGTTCACTCGCTGGTTCCCGGTCGGACTGGTCGTCGGACTGATGACCCTCCTGCCGCTGGAGCGAGGGCTGTCCGTGGCGCAGGCGTTGACCGCAGCCTCGGTGTCGGGGTGGGTCGTCTTCGCCCTGGAGCTCCCGACCAGCGGTCTCGCCGATGCGCTGGGCCGCCGCCCGGTGTGGGTGGCCGCGGCCGCCCTCAACGTCGTTGCCGCCTTGGTGTACCTCGTCGCGCACTCCTTCTGGACGTTCGCCCTCGGCGCGTTCCTCACGGGCCTGTTTCGCGCTCTCGACTCCGGGCCACTCGAGGCGTGGTTCGTCGACACCGTGCACGCGAGCGAACCGGACGCGGACGTCGGCCGCCCGCTCTCGGCCCAGGGCACCACGATCGGCGTGGCGATCGGCCTTGGCGCCCTGGTCTCGGGAGCCCTGGTGTGGTGGCACCCCTACCGCGCTCAGCCGGCCCTGTTCGTCCCGTTCGCGCTGCTGGTGGTGCTCAACGTCGCCCACCTCGCCGCCGTGCTCATGCTGCTCAGAGAACCCCGGGCGCACGTCGACGCCAGCGGGGCCCGGCGGGCCCTGACCTCGGCTCGGCAGGCGCCCACCATCGTCCGGGACGGGTTGGGGCTCCTGCGGGCCAACCGGATCCTGCGCGGGCTGGTCCTCGTCGAGGTCTTCTGGTCCGTGGCCATGGTCGTCTTCGAGACGTTCCAACCCATCCGCCTTGCCCAGCTCGTCGGCGGAGAGGAGCGGGCCGGCGCCCTCGTGGGCCCGATCTCCTCGGCCGCATGGGGCGTGTTCGCGCTAGGAGCGGGGCTGGCCGGCCTGAGCTCGCGCCGCATCGGGGTGGCATGGACCGCGGTCATCGCCCGCATCCTCAACGGGCTCGGAGCCGTCGCCATGGGACTGGTCGCCGGACCCGCGGCCCTCGTCGCGGCATACCTGGTCACCTATGGGCTGCACGGCACGGGGGGTCCGATGCACGGCGCCCTGCTCCACCGGGAGGCGCGCGCACGAAACCGGGCGACGGTGCTGTCGATGAACTCAATGATGATGTTCGCGACGTACAGCCTGGTGGCTCCCCTGCTCGGCGTGCTGGCCGAACGCACCTCCACCCAGGCGGCGATGGTCACGGCCGGGGCGTTCAGCGTCCTCGGGGCGCTCTGCTACCTGCCCGCCCTGCGCCACGAGCGCAACGCGCGCCGCGATGGGCGGCAGAGCAGCCTGAGCGGCCCCGTCACGGCCGAGTTCCCGGCAGACCCCCTCCCCACCTCCCCAACCTCTGCTAGCAGGCTCTAGGCGCGGGCGGGCACGGTGCACCCTGCCCGCCCAGCAGCAACCTGCGCTGAGTCAGTCACCCCCGGTGGCGGAGTCATGTGCCCTGAGTCACTATTAAACGCACGCAACGACACTCAGCGATCTTGACCCGGCACAAAGGAGTGCAAATGGAGACACCTCGGATCATCGGCCGCCTACGCCATGGCTATGGGCGCCGGACGGGATGGATCGCGGCAACTGTGCTCATCGCCGGCTTCACGATGGGCACCACCGCCTCGAGTGGCGTGGCCCGCGGCGCCGGCGATCGCATGGACGTGCCCGGCGTGACGGCCAACCTGTTCGAGTGGAACTGGACCTCGGTGAGCAGCGAGTGCACCAACGTCCTCGGCCCCGCGGGCTACAGCGGCGTACAGGTGTCACCACCGCAGGACTCGTTGAAGCGGACGTCATTGGGCGACGGGAGCAACACCGTCCTGCACCCGTGGTGGGAGGTCTACCAGCCGGTCGACTACGCCCTGACCAGCCGGATGGGCTCCGAGGCACAGTTCGCGGCGATGGTGACGGCCTGCCGCAAGGCCGGGGTGAAGGTCTATGTCGACGCCGTCATCAACCACATGACCGGACAGGGCAGCACCTCCTACGGCGGTCATAGCTACACGCACTTCAGCTACCCCGGCGTCTATGCAGCGAGCGACTTCCACCACCTCGGCACCGGGGCCAACGACTGTCCGTCAGCATCCGGAGGCATCGAGGACTTCAACAACCGCCATCAGGTGTTCACCTGCGAGCTGGTGGGCCTCGCTGACCTCGACACCTCCAGCCCCACCGTCCAGGCGCAGCTGAGCGACTACCTCAACACCCTCCTGCGCTACGGCGTCTCCGGGTTCCGGGTGGACGCGGCCAAACACATCGGTCAGACGGATCTGGACGCGATCTACGCCCGGCTGCACCGCACCCGGGACGGCCTGCGCCCCTACTGGGCGCTCGAGGTCTTCGGAGGCGGCCCGGGCATCCTGTCGCCGCAGGCATTCACCAGCAGCGGCAACGTCCTGGGTCTCGATGGCGTCAAGCAGATCCGCGACGCGTTCAAGAGCTACCCCGCCCAGCACGTCGGCAGCATCGCGACCCTGGAGGTCTTCGGTGCCGGCTCGGGCCTGACGCCGAGCACGTCGACGCTGTCCTTCGTGGCCAACCACGACACAGAGCGCAACGGCGACTCGTTGAACTACAAGGACGGTCCGCGCTACATCCTGGCCAACGAGTGGCTGCTGGCCGAGGACTACGGCCACCCGCAGGTCTTCTCCGGCTTCACTTGGAACGCCACCGACGACTCTCCACCCGCTGATGCGGACGGGATGGTCACCAGTACGGACTGCAGCAGCGGGGCATGGACCTGCACCCACCGCAACCCCGGCATTCTCGGGATGGTGGGCTGGCACAACGCTGTCGGCAACGCGACCCAGGCGAACTTCTGGACCGACGGTGACAACGTCATCGCCTTTAGCAAGGGCCACCGCGGCTGGGCCGGCTTCAACAACGGCGCGGCACCGCAGACGATCACCGTGCAGACCGGACTGACCCGAGGCACCTACTGCAACGTGGTGGACAGCTCGGCGTTCCGGGGCGGCTGCACGCACGGCAGCACGCCCGTGCAGGTGAACCAGACTGGTGTCGCCACCGTCACCGTAGGCGCCTACAGCGCGGTGGCCTTGGACCGGCAGAACAGAGTCTGACGATCCCCCAAGTCTCGCCCCTCCCCGACTTATTGCCCTCAATCCACCGATCCGGACGGTCTCAGCGCCCAGGACGGTCGATTCAGGGCAATAAGTCGGGAGAGGTGCGAAGTGGTTCCCCAGCACCTCGTTTTGTCCCAGCTTCGGGTCCGTCGGCCGGCCTCAGCCGAACGGCCGACCCCAAGGTAAAGGCTTCACCAAGATGGCGCGGAGCACTCTCATCGGCACTGGACACTGGTAATACGCCCCGAGAGGAACCGCTTTGTCCCGATTCACGATGCCCGTGCGGCTGCTCGCTATTGTCGCGCTCGTGTCAGCCGTCTTCGCCACCATCGGAGCGCTCGGCGCGCCCGCGCGGGCGGCCTCGGTGGCATCCCCGGTATCAGTGGCCAGGGCGATGTGGGTCTGGGATACCTCCAACCCGCAGGCGACGGTCGCGCTGGCGCTCGACCACGGCATAGGCCAGCTGTATGCCGCCGTCCCCGCGCACGTCGACACCTCCGCCCAGCTGTCACAGCTGAAAGACCTCTCCCAGCGCGCGACGCAGGCGGGCATCCGCGTGGATGCCCTCGGCGGCGACCCCGGCTGGATCGACAACCCGGCTTCCGTGGTCGACGCCTGGCTCCGGCCGGCCCTGGCCACGGGGCTGTTCACCGGAGTGCACCTGGACATCGAGCCGTACACCACACCGGCTTGGACGACGTCCCGGGCCAAGGTGGTCAAGAAGTGGCTGGCCACGATCGACACCCTGAGGTCCGCCGCCGGCGGCGCTCCGGTCGAGGCCGACATCCCGTTCTGGCTGGACCAGGTGCCCGCGAACGGCTCCACGCTGGACTCCGAGATCATCCGCCGTACCAGCGGCGTCACCGTCATGGCCTACCGCAACACCGCGGACGGTGCCGATGGCTCGATCGCCTTGAGCAGCAAGGCAGTCGCGGCTGGCGAAAGCCTGGGTCGTCCGGTCCGCATCGGGCAGGAGACCAACAACCTCGGGACGAGCCCCACGGAGACGAAGCAGACGTTCTACGGCTTCCCCCGGACCGCCATGGAGACCCAGCTCGGACTGATCCGCAGTGCCTTTGCCGGGTCCACGGCATACGCGGGCCTGGCGATCGAGGACTGCGCCGGCTACGCCGCGATGGCTCCCTGAGCCCAGCTCACCCGTCGAGCGAGCGCACGGCGCGCGACTCGCGGGCGCGGGCGGCGAGGGCGTCGTCGGGTGGGTAGACCACCTCCTCCAGGGACAACCCCTGCGGCGGCATGACCACCACTGCTGCATCGCGCACCCGGGCCGCCAGGACCTGGGCAGGCCAGCCCACCGCACGGCGCCCCTCGCCGACCGGCATCACGGCGCCCACCAGGGCGCGGACCATCGAGTGGCAGAACGCATCGGCGACCACCGTGGCCTCCAGCACCCCCGAGCTGGTCCG
>DASYGI010000347.1:0-8062 GCA_035999925.1 Pedococcus sp. | reverse complement strand
GGCGGGCGTTCGTGCCCGACATTGCGAAGTTAGGCAGCGTTGATGACGCATCGGCCGGTCTCGGGTTAACGGAGGGTGAACACCCGTCAGACATTGCGCAAACCCGTCCTGACGCGGCGGCGAGCGGCGTGTGAACGACGTCCCAAGGCGCGGTCAAAACCCCTGGTCAGGCGCGGTGTAGTGGCTCGGCCTGCACAGTTGAGGCGTCATGGACAGCACCGCTGAGCGTCACGGGCCGTGCCGTTCGACCGCGACCACCCTGGCAGTGTCCCCGGTCCCGGCGAAGTGTGCCAGCAGAGCCTCACCCTTGGCCATCTTCGAGTCCGCCGCGTCCGTCAGGGCTGCCCGGGCGTCGCCGAAATCGTCTTCGTCGGGATCGACCAGCGACAGCAGCCCGTCGAGCAGCTCGGGGATGACGGGCCCGTGACTACACACGGCCGCCGGGGTGCCCCGCTCGACCAGGCGGGCCAGGTGGCGGCGAGCGCGAGCCGGGTCGTCGGCGTACCCCTCCTCGCTCAAGCCGTTCTTGGTGCGCAGCGCCGCTCCGATGCGCGCCGCATAGGGGCGCAGGGTCTCGGTGCAGCGCAAGGACGGCGAGCTCACCAGCCGGCTGATCCCGTATGCCGCGAGCACAGGCGCGAGGTCCTGGGCATGACGGCGCCCGGTTGCGGTGAGCGGGCGGATGCTGTCGTCCCCGGACCAGGAGCCCCGCCCCACCGCGGTGGCGTGCCGCACGATGACCAGCGGCCAGGTGGTCAAGGTGCCCGCCTTGTCGGCCCGCACTATCGCCCGGAGCTGGTCTCGGTCACGGGCATAGTCGAGCCGGTCGGAGGCGGCCACGACATCCAGCCAGCGCACCTCGTCCACCTCGTTGGCCAGCCGGCCAGCTGGCTTGCTCGCCTCGGCGGCCCAGTACCGGACCTCCTTGGTGGCCGGCTGTCCGGCGCCGTCGAGCACGGTGTACTCCGCCCCGGGCAGCGGCCGCCCCAACGTCACCTCGAGGGCCGTCTCCTCGTCGGTCTCCCGGACCGCAGCGACCGGCCAGGACTCGTCAGGGTCGAGCTTGCCCTTGGCCCAGGACCAGTCGTCGTACTTGGGACGGTGGACGAGGGCGACCTCCAGCTGTCCGCGGCGACGTCGCCACGGAATGGTTCCCGCGGCCGGGATGGGTGAGCTCAACGTCGACGAGCCTTGCGCCGGCGCTTCCCGTGGACCTCGATCAGCGTGGCCTGGAGATCCGCCAGCGGCTGCCCCTCGGCGTCGAGGTGAACGCGCGTCCAGCGCCCGTCGCTGCCCAGCCGCCAGTGGGAGTACTCCCCACTCATGCCGCGGGCGAGCAGCGACTGCAGGTCCGCGATGTGGCGCGGGTCGACGATCCGCATGAGTGCCTCGACGCGCCGGTCGAGGTTGCGGTGCATCATGTCGGCGCTGCCGATGTAGACCTCCGGCTCGCCGCCACCCCCGAAGAGGAAGAGGCGGGAGTGCTCGAGGAACCGGCCCAGGATCGAGTGCACCTCGATGTTCTCGGACAGCCCGGGCACGCCGGGACGCAGGGCGCAGATGCCCCGGACCCAGATGTCGACGTGCACCCCGGCTTGGGAGGCACGGTAGAGGGCGTCGATGATCGCCTCGTCGACGATGGAGTTGACCTTGAGCTGGACGAGGCCCTCGCGACCTGCCAGCACCTGGTCGATCTCGGCTTCGATGCGCTCCACCAGACCTGAGCGGACCGTGCGTGGGGCGACCAGCAGGCGCTTGAACTTGCTGCGCGGGGCGTACCCGGACAGCTGGTTGAACAGTCGAGCGAGGTCCTCCCCGACCTGGGGGTCGGAGGTCAGCAGTCCGAAGTCCTCGTAGAGCCGCGCCGTCTTGCCGTTGTAGTTGCCAGTTCCGATGTGGCAGTAGCGCCGTAGTGAGCCGTCGCTCTCCTGGCGGACCACCATGCAGAGCTTCGCGTGCGTCTTCAAGCCGACCATCCCGTAGACGACGTGCACCCCGGCGTGCTCGAGCTTGCGAGCCCAGGAGATGTTGTTCTGCTCGTCGAACCTGGCCTTGATCTCGACGATCGCCAGCACCTGCTTGCCCGACTCGGCGGCGTCGATGAGGGCGTCGATGATCGGCGAGTCGCCGCTGGTCCGGTAGAGCGTCTGCTTGATGGCCAGCACGTTCGGGTCGTTGGCCGCCTGCTCGATGAACGCCTGCACCGAGGTCGAGAACGAGTCGTAGGGGTGCTGGAGCAGGACGTCCTTGTCGCGGATGACGGCGAGGATGTCTGACGCCTTGGACGACTCGGCGGGCGCCAGGTCCGGGTGCGACATGCCCCGGAAGGGCGGGTAGCGCAGGTCGGTGCGCTCCAGGTCGGCGACGAGGTTGAGGCCGCGCAGGTCCACCGGGGCAGGCAGCCGATAGACCTCGCTCTCGCTGACGCCGAGCTCGCGCACCAGCATGTCGAGGACGTGGTCGTCCATGGCCTCGTCCACCTCGAGGCGGACCGGTGGCCCGAACCGTCGGCGGGTGAGCTCCTTCTCCAGCGCGGTGAGCAGGTTCTCGGCGTCGTCCTCCTCCACCTCGAGGTCCTCGTTGCGGGTGACCCGGAAGGTGAACCGGTCCTGCACCTCCATGCCGGGGAAGAGCAGGTCGAGGTGGGCCCCGATGACGTCCTCGAGCGGGACGAAGCGGGTGTTGAAAAGGTCGACGGTCGATGGCTCGCCGGCCTCGGGCTCGATGTGCAGCAGCCGGGGCAACAGCGGGGGGACCTTGACCCGGGCGAAGTGCTCCTTGCCGGTCTTGGGGTTCACCAGCAGGACGGCCAGGTTGAGCGAGAGCCCCGAGATGTAGGGGAAGGGGTGGGCGGGGTCGACGGCCAGCGGGGTGAGCACGGGGAACACGCGTTCGGCGAAGAGCTGGGACTGAACCGCGCGCTCGTCGTCGCTGAGCTCGTCCCACCGCACGATCTCGATGCCCTCGTCCTCCAGGGCCGGCTGGACCATCTCCTTGTAGACCGCCGACTGCATCGCCTGGAGCTCATGGGCCACCAGGGAGATCTGCTCGAGCACCTCACGCGGCTCGAGTCCCGAGGCCGACCGGACCGCGAGACCGGTGGCGATCCGCCGCTTGAGGCCGGCCACCCGGACCATGAAGAACTCGTCCAGGTTGGAGGTGAAGATCGCCAGGAACCGCGCCCGCTCCAGCAGGGGGATCGTGTCGTCGGCTGCGAGCTGGAGGACCCGCTCGTTGAACTGCAGCCACGAGATCTCGCGATCGAGGAACCGGTCCGCGGGCAACCCGTCGACCTCCTGCCCGGCGACTGACGGCACCACACGCATGAACCGCCCGTTGGATGCCCGCGGCTGGGCGCTGGCGATCGAGATGTCGTGGGCGAGCTCGCCGTCTGAGGCACCCGTGTCGTCGGGGGAGCGCGTGGTCACACTCATGCGGTCATCCTGACAGTCCTGAGTCGGTGGGATGCGAATACATCACGTCGACCATCATGCTGCCGAAACCCAGGCCCGTGTAGGTCCTCATCGCGGCCGTGTTGTCGGCATCGACGTAGAGAACAACCTCAGGCAGCCCCAGCCCCGCGAGGTGGGCCAGCCCCAGCGCGGTGACCGGGCGGCCCAAACCGCGCCCTTGGTATGCCGGGTGCACCGCCACCACATACACCTCGCCGGCGCCTTGGGCCGGGTCCATCGAGGAGCGCTGGGTGGGGTCCACCTTGGTCCAGTGGAACGCGACGACGCGCCTGGGCGTCTCCACGGTCTCGACCAGGATCAAGCCCTGCGGGTCGAACCAGGGCTGATGCTCCCGCTCGATCAGGTCTGCCAGGGTCAACCGACCCTGTTCCGGGTGGTGCGCGAAGCTCGCGCTGTTGACCTCGAGCCAGGCCTGTTCGTCCTGGCCTGGGACGAAGGCGCGCGCCACGAACCCCGGCGGCAGCGCGCTGGCCTCGGGCTCAGTGTCCGCACTGGACAGGGCGCGACCGAGCTTGTGCAGCTCTCGGACCGGGACCCAGCCGGCGCTGCGGGCTAGGGCTCTCGCTGCCTCGAGGTTGCCGTGGGCCCACAGGCGCGTCTGTGGGCCGTGGTCCGCGACGGCGTCAGCCAGCCGTCGACCCAGCCCCTGGCGACGGTGCTCAGGGTCGACGACGAGCTCGGCGGCCGCTTCGGCGCCGTCGGCGCCGTCGTCGCCGTCGGCGACCTGGGCGTAGCCGACCAGGACGTCAGCGGCATACGCGAGGTGATGCCGGACCCGCCCACTGGCGTCGGCGAGCCAGAGCACGGCCTGTTCCGACAGGGGACCGACACCGTCGGTCTGCCTCGCCCGCCGCTCCAGGGTGCGGATTCCCTCGGCGTCTCCAGGGGTCAGGCGCGCTCGGTCCGTCAGAAATGGTGAGGCCACGGCATGCATTGGACCACGCGCTGGTCCATCCCCCTTCGGGCGAGTCAGGCGTCGACCGGGCTGTCCTGCGCCGGGGCATCCTCGGCGGGCACGAACCTGTACCCCACGTTGCGGACGGTGCCGATCAGCACTTCGTGCTCGGATCCCAGCTTGGCGCGAAGGCGTCGCACGTGGACGTCGACGGTGCGGGTGCCGCCGTAGTAGTCGTAGCCCCAGACCTCCTGAAGCAGCTGGGCGCGGCTGAACACGCGGCCCGGATGCTGCGCGAGGTACTTCAGCAGCTCGAACTCCTTGTACGTGAGGTCGAGGAGGCGTCCGCGGACCCGCGCGGAGTAGGTGGCCTCGTCGATGGTCACCTCGCCGGAGGTGATCTGGACCTCCGCAGGCTCGGCCTCACCTTGCAGACGCCCGGCGGCGAGGCGCAGTCGTGCCTCGACCTCTGCGGGTCCGGCCGACTCGAGCAGCGCCTCGTCGATGCCCCACTCGGCCGTGAGCCCGGCCAGGCCGCCCTCGGTGAGGATCGCGATCAGTGGCACCGACATTCCGGAGATCCGCAGGACGCGACACAGGGACCGGGCGACCGCCAGATCGCGTCGTGCGTCGAGGAGAACAGCATCACAGGCAGGCGCGTCGACCAGCGCGGTGGGCTCTGCGGGGATGATCCGCACCTGGTGGCTGAGCAGGCCCAGTGCCGGCAACACCTCGGCGCTCGGCGCCAGGGAGTTGGTGAGCAGCAGCAGACGGGCCATGCCCATGAAGGATACGTTGCCGGGGGTCGAGACGCGGGGACGAACGCATGATGAGACCGTTGTCTCACAATGTGTGTTCCATGGGCTGGCCAGAGGAGGCGGTATGCCGGGTGGTGAGCAGGCCATTCTCGGGGTGACCGTGCGCTACTGGGCCGGCGCCCGGGCGGCCGCCGGTGTCGATGAGGATGCCTTCGCCGAGTGCCCGACGGTGGCATCCGCGACGGCAGCGGTGGTGGCCCGGCACCCCACACTCGAACCGATCGTCGCCGTCAGCACGCTGCTGCTCGACGGACGGGTCGTGACACCACAGACCGCCCTGCAGCCCGGGGCCGTGCTGGAGGTCCTGCCTCCCTTCGCCGGTGGGTGATGGGAGGATGCCGCCTGTGTCGGAACTACCGGATCAGGTGCCTGTCGCCCCCGCACCCCTGACCCGCCGTGAGATCCGGGAGGCCGCCTCCCGACGACGGCGGTTCCCGCGTCGGGTCTATCCGCCCGGCCGCCTCACCATCCTGACGACGGTCGCGTTCGCCGGCCTGGTCGCCCTGACCGGTTTCGCCGGACCGTCCCTGGTGGCCGTTGCCATCGCCCTCGGCGGGTTCGTGATCGCCTGGGGCTGGCCCATTCTCCTGAACCTGCCCAGCCCCCGCGGCACGACCGGTGTGCTGGCGGCCGGCACGGCGCTCATGACAGCCGCCGTCATCGTCACGTCGACCGACCCGTTCCTGCGCTGGGTGCCCGCCGCCCTGGCCGTGTCGGTGGTCATCGCCTTCCTGCACCAGCTGCTGCGACGCGATGGCCGACCGAGGCTGACGGAGTCCGTGGCCGCGACGACCAGCGGTCTGGCCATCATCTCCTCCGGGATCGCCCTGGCGCCCCTGCCGCATGTCCTCAACGGCGCGCCGTCCCTGGCTGCCGCCATGGCCGGACTCGGGGTGGGCGCACTGGCCGATCCGCTGATCGGCACGCGACGCGGGCGGCAGTGGGCGCTGTTCATCGCGATGGTCCTCGGTGGAGCTGCCGCCGTGGGCGTCGCGGTGGTGGCCGGTCACCCACGAACCGGAACGGCCGCCCTGCTCGGGCTGATGGCTGCCGGGGTCTCGCACGCCGCACGACGGATCATGGCGGTGCTGCCCTCGGCCGGGTCGAGCCGGGCACAGCTGGCCCTCGCGTCGTCGTCCGCCATGCTCGTGGGGGTCGTCGCCTACGTGGTCGTTCGTCGCTTCGTGGCCTGAGCGACTGGCGCCCGGGAACCTGTCAAGCGACTGGTCCTCAGTACACGAGCGAGCGAGCGCCGTCGGCCATGACCTCCTCAACAAAGGCCGCGGCCCCGCGGATCTGGGTGCCCGGAAGGAGGGCAGCCTCGGTCAGGTCGCGGCGCGCCGCACACTGACCGCAGACCGTCAGCACCCCCTCCGCGAGCACCGCGTCGCGCAGGTCCGCCAGCGCAGCGGCATACGGAAGCTCGAACTCCTCGGCCCGACCCGGCACCGCCACCCAGGTTGCCTCGCCGGTGAGCCACACGCTGACCGGCACGCCCCCGGCCAATGCGGTGGCGGCCACGGTCAGGGCCTGGTTCAGCCGTTCGGGTGCCTCGACACCGCAGGTGACTTTCACGACGAGTCGAGTGCGGGGTTCAGACATGGTCACAGGCTACGATCTCGCCGTGCACACGTTCTTCCTGTCCCTGCTGGTCCTGACCGCCATCACCGTGACCTGGTTCGCTGGTTTCGTGGTGTACCGCCTGGTCAAGACCCCGCGCTGATGGTCTTCAACCTCGACCTCGACCTGCCGCGTGAGCTGGCGCCGTTGGCGTGGCTCGTGGGTCGGTGGGAGGGCGCCGGTGTGGTCGGCTACCCGACCATCGAGTCGGCGAACTTCGGCCAGGAGGTGGAGGTCACCCATGACGGGCGCCCGTTCCTGGAGTGGCACAGCCGCACCTGGCTGCTCAGTGAGTCCGGTGAGAAGGTGCGCCCCCTCGCGACCGAGCTGGGCTTCTGGCGCCCCGGCGAGAACGGTGAGGTCGAGCTCCTGCTCGCCCACCCCACGGGAATCGTGGAGCTCTACTACGGCAAAGCCGAGCCGGCCAAGATCGAGCTCCGCACGGACGGCGTCCTGCGAAGCCCACAGGCCAAGGAGTACAACGCGGCGACCCGCCTGTACGGCCTGGTGAACTCGAACCTGCTGTGGGCCATGGACATGTCCGCGGTGGGTCAGTCGCTGCAGAGCCACGTCTCGGCCGAGCTCAAGCGCGTCGCATAGGCCTCGGGTGAGCTCATCGGTGCAACCTGCCCGGATCCTGACGGTCTGTACGGGCAACATCTGCCGGTCCCCCTTCCTCGAGCGAGCCCTCCAGGCTGAGGTCGACCGGTCATGGGGCGCAGGCGCCGTGTCGGTCAGCAGCGCGGGCACCGGAGCGCTGGTCGGCTCGACCATGGAGCCGCAGGCGCGGGCCCTTCTGGAGTCCAGTGGCTACAGCGCCCAGGGGTTCCTGGCCCGTGACCTCACCGAGCCGCTGGTGGCCGAGGCCGACCTCGTGCTCACCGCCACCCGCGCCCACCGAGGACGGGTCGCGAGCCTGCACCCCCGTGCCTTGCGTTACGTGTTCTCCTTCCGCGAGTTCGCCGATCTCGTGTCTGGCCTTCCCGAGAACGAGCCGAGCACCACGACGGTGAGCGCGCTCGACCACGTGCGCCAGCTCGTCGTCCGGGCGGCTGGCCAGCGCGGCGCCCGGCCGCCGCTGGCCGACGAGGACGCCGACATCGTCGACCCGTACCGGCGTCCGCAGGACGTCTTCGAGCAGATGTCCAACCAGATCATGCAGGCCCTGCCTGCAGTGGCCCGAGCCTTGGGGAGGCACTGATGGGACGAGCCAGTGAGCGCGCTGGGATCGTCGGGCTCGCGGCCTTCCTGGCCGT
>DASYGI010000346.1:0-23283 GCA_035999925.1 Pedococcus sp. | reverse complement strand
CACGCTGAGCAAGGCCGACCAGGCCACGGTCGACGCGTTGCGTCCAGGCACGGCCCTTCTCGTCGTCCTGCGCGGGCCCAACACGGGCGCCCGTTTCCTGCTGGACGACGACGAGGTCAATGCCGGGCGCCACCCCGACAGCGACATCTTCCTCGATGACGTCACCGTGTCTCGCAAGCACGCCAACTTCCGCCGCGAGGGCAACACGTTCGTCGTGCGCGATGTCGGCTCGCTCAACGGCACCTATGTCAACCGCGAGCGCATCGACGAGGCCACCCTGCACACCGGCGACGAGGTGCAGATCGGCAAGTTCCGGCTGGTCTTCTACGCCGGCAAGGCGTAACCAAGGTCCTTGGTGACGCCTCGCAAGCCGCGACAGGGCCTGACGATCGGGGCGGTCCTGGCGAACCTTCAGCAGGAGTTTCCCGACGTCACGATCTCGAAGATCCGGTTCCTCGAGTCCGAGGGTCTGGTGACGCCCGCCCGAACCGGCTCGGGTTACCGGACGTATGCCGACCGGGACATCGAGCGACTGCACTACATCCTGCGGGCCCAACGCGACCACTACTGGCCGCTGAAGGTGATCCGTGATGCCCTCGACGCCATGGAGCGAGGCCTGACCCCCGACCCGGACCAGACCGCGTTCTCCGCACCGAGAGTTCCAGCACCCAGCCTCGACCCGGACCTGCCGTCCGCCTCCGACCTTGCCCGTAGCACCGGTCTGCGCCTGACCCGGCGCGAGGTCGTCGAGGAAACCGGCCTGCCCGAGTCCACCGTGGAAGCCCTCGAGAACTTCGGCCTCCTACGCGCCGATGCTTCCGGTCACTTCGGCGAGCCCGCCCTGGCTATCGCCCGGGCGGCGGCCGGGCTCGCCGGCTATGGCATCGAGCCGCGGCATCTGCGGCCGTTCCGCACCGCTGCCGACCGTGAGATCGGGCTCGTCCAACAGGTCGTCACCCCGTTGCGCGCCTCCGGAAAGCGCGGCGGCCGTGAGGCCGGGGTGGATCCAACGCCAGACATTCTGCGGCTGTGCATCGCTCTGCACACCGCCGTCGTGAGGGACGGCCTCGCCCGCGGCTGAACGGGGTACGGTGGAGCAGTGAAGGCTCTGGATGTTCTGGGTGTGCGCGTCGAGATGCCCACCAACCACCCCATCGTGTTGCTCCGCGAGCGTGGTGGGGACCGCTATCTACCCATCTGGATCGGTGCCGCGGAGGCGACCGCCATCGCGTACGCCCAACAGGGCATCGAACCCCCGCGTCCGTTGACCCACGACCTGATGAAGAACGTCATCGAGGGGCTCGGCCATCGGCTCACCGAAGTCCGCATCGTCGAGCTCCGCGACGGGGTGTTCTACGCGGCGCTGATCCTGGACGGCACCACGGAGATCTCCTCGCGCAGCTCAGATGCCATCGCGCTGGCGCTGCGGACCGGGACCGAGATCGTCGCGGGGGAGACCCTGCTGGAGGAGGCCGGGGTCTCGATGTCCAGCGAGGAGGATGCCGAGGACGAGGTCGAGCGCTTCAAGGAGTTCCTTGACCACGTCTCCGCAGAGGACTTCGAAAGCGACCCTGGCGAGGAGGAAACCCCGCCGATCTGAGCACGTCACTAACCCTGCACTTCACGGTGAGACTTCGGCTTTGGCGCCCGACACGCCGACGGGCGCACGTCAAGTGGTTGTTGACCTGCGGTGAGGGCGGTCGTACGGTCACCTCAAGACCATGAAATCCGACAGGTGTAGTTACACAGGAGGTGAGCGTCGTGAACACGAGCGGTGAGGCTCGACACGGCTCAAAGGGCAGGACGACCGTGCCCGCCGCGGCCCAGGGCCTGTTGTTCACGGACGACCTTCCCGAGCTGAGTGAGGACATCGGCTATCGCGGTCCGACGGCCTGCAAGGCCGCGGGGATCACCTACCGCCAGCTCGACTACTGGGCTCGCACGGGGCTGGTGGAGCCGTCGGTGCGAGGCGCCACTGGATCTGGCACGCAGCGCCTCTACGGCTTCCGCGACATTCTCGTGCTCAAGATCGTCAAGCGACTGCTCGACACCGGGGTCTCCCTGCAACAGATCCGCGTGGCCATCCAGTACCTGCGCGAGCGGGGTGTTGAGGACCTGGCCCAGATCACCCTCATGAGTGACGGCGCGTCGGTCTACGAGTGCACCTCCGCCGACGAGGTCATCGACCTGGTCCAGGGCGGCCAGGGAGTCTTCGGGATCGCGGTCGGTCGTGTGTGGCGTGAGGTCGAGGGCGAGCTGGCTCAGCTGCCCGGCGAGCGCGCCGAGGACGAGGAGCAGGCCGAGCACCCCGGTGACGAGCTGCGGATGCGACGTCAGGCCCGCCTGGCCTGAGGCCTTGGCGTCGGCCCTTCACATTTCGCGAGGCCCGCTTGTCCACCCGGACAGGCGGGCCTCGTCGTGTAGATTAGACAGCGCTGACGATCCCGCGTGGGAGAGTCCCCGGGCCAGGTGCCCGGGGCGCCGAAGGGGCAAACTCCCCGGAACCTCTCAGGCGCAAGGACCACGCGGGTCAGGCATCTCTGAAGCGGCCTCGTTGTCGTGACAGAAGGGGAGGCAAACCGAGCAAAGCCCCACGTTCAGGAGCCTCATGTCTGCCTTCTCCACCGACCTGTCCGAGTTCACCGGTCGTCACATCGGTCCCGCTGAGTCCGACATCGCCGCCATGCTCGATGTCGTGGGCCACGACTCGCTTGACGCGCTGACCGACCACGCCCTGCCCGGAGCGATCCGCAGCGATGGTCCCTTGCGGATCGACGCCGCGCCCTCCGAGGCCGCTGTCGTCGAGGAGCTGCGGGTGCTGGCCCGCCGCAACCAGGTGATGACGTCCATGATCGGCCTGGGCTACTACGGCACTCGGACCCCTGCCGTGGTCCAGCGCAACGTGCTGGAGAACCCCGCCTGGTACACGGCATACACGCCCTATCAGCCGGAGATCTCGCAGGGGCGCCTCGAAGCGCTACTCAACTTCCAGACGGTCGTGAGCGACCTGACCGGGCTCGACACCGCTGGGGCCTCCCTGCTGGACGAGGCAACAGCCGCCGCCGAGGCGATGAC
The DNA here is from genome assembly GCA_035999925.1 of Pedococcus sp. GTDB lineage: Bacteria > Actinomycetota > Actinomycetes > Actinomycetales > Dermatophilaceae > Pedococcus. Next base: position 20,208 of record DASYGI010000346.1, on the reverse strand, counting down.
CCTGATGCGCCGCAGCAGCAAGGCGCCGGCCGAGGCGGTCCTGCTGGTGGACCGGCATGTCTTCCCGCAGACCATCGAGGTCATTCGGACCCGGGCGCTGCCCCTCGGCCTCGACGTCGTCGTGGCCAACCTGGACGGGGTGGACTCCGCCGGGGAACTGCGCGCGGCGGCCGGCGACCGGGACACCTTCGGCGTGCTGGTCCAGTACCCCGGCGGCGACGGCGAGCTGCGGGACTGGCGTGCCCTCGCGACGGCCGCGCACGAGGTCGGTGCCCTGGTCACCGCCGCCGCCGACCTGCTTGCGCTGACCTTGGCGACCGCACCGGGGGAGTGGGGCGCCGACGTGGCCGTCGGGACCAGCCAGCGGTTCGGGGTGCCGATGGGCTTCGGTGGGCCGCACGCGGGGTACATGAGCGTCCGTTCCGGACTGGAGCGCTCCCTGCCTGGTCGGCTGGTCGGCGTGAGCGTCGACGCCGAGGGTGCCCCGGCATACCGGCTCGCGCTCCAGACCCGTGAGCAGCACATCCGCCGCGAGAAGGCGACCTCGAACATCTGCACCGCCCAGGTGCTCCTGGCGGTGATGGCCTCGATGTATGCCGTGTACCACGGTCCCGCCGGCCTGGCCGCGATCGCGCGGCGCACCCACGCCCACGCCACGACGCTCGCGGACGGCCTGACCGACGGTGGCATCGAGGTCACGAACCGCGCCTACTTCGACACCGTGACGGTGTCGGTGCCCGGTCGTGCCGACGAGGTGCTCACCGAAGCTGCCCAGCGTGGGGTCAACCTGTGGCGGGTCGACGCCGACACGCTCTCCATCAGCGTCGACGAGACGACGGACCTGCGAGACCTCGATGCCGTGTGGGCTGCGTTCGGAGTGGCCGGTCGAACCGAGGTCGAGCTCCACGAGCCGACCTGGCCGTCGGAACTGCGGCGCACCAGCGAGTACCTGACCCACCCGGTCTTCCACAGCCATCACTCAGAGACCTCCATGCTGCGCTATCTGCGCCGCCTGTCCGACCGGGACTTCGCCCTCGACCGCGGCATGATCCCGCTCGGCTCATGCACGATGAAGCTCAACGCGACGACCGAGATGGTGTCGGTGACCTGGCCGGAGTTCGCGGACCTGCATCCGTTCGCGCCGTCCCACCAGACCGAGGGGATTCGCGAGCTCATCAGCGACCTGTCGGCCTGGCTGTGTGAGATCACCGGCTACGACGCCGTCTCACTGCAGCCGAACGCCGGCTCGCAGGGCGAGTTCGCCGGTTTGTTGGCGATCCACGCGTACCACGAGGCGAAGGGCGAGTCGCAGCGTCGCATCTGCTTGATCCCCGCGAGCGCGCACGGCACGAACGCCGCCAGTGCGGTCATGGCGGGCATGAAGGTCGTCGTGGTCAAGACCGCTCCGGGCGGTGACATCGACATGGAGGACCTGCGCGCCAAGGTCGATCAGCACCGCGACGACCTGGCCGCCATCATGGTGACCTACCCCTCGACCCATGGGGTCTTCGAGGACACCATCACCGAGCTCTGCGCCCTGGTGCATGACGCGGGTGGCCAGGTGTACGTGGACGGCGCGAACCTCAACGCCCTCGTCGGCCTCGCCCGGCCGGGCAAGTTCGGCGCGGACGTCTCACACCTCAACCTGCACAAGACCTTCTGCATCCCGCACGGCGGTGGTGGGCCGGGTGTTGGGCCTGTCGCGGTGCGGGCTCACCTGGCACCCCATCTGCCGAACCACCCCCTTGTCTCGGAGGCAGGCCCGCAGACCGGGGTCGGTCCGATCTCGGCAGCACCGTTCGGCTCGGCGAGCATCCTGCCGATCTCGTGGGCCTACGTGCGCCTCATGGGTGGGGCCGGACTGACACGGGCCACCCAGGTGGCGGTGCTCAACGCCAACTACATCGCGGTTCGCTTGCGCGAGCACTACCCCGTGCTCTATTCCGGCCATGACGGGGTGGTGGCCCACGAGTGCATCCTGGACCTGCGCGAGCTCACCAGGCGCAGCGGGGTCACCGTGGACGATGTCGCCAAGCGGCTCGTCGACTACGGATTCCACGCTCCGACCATGTCGTTCCCGGTGGCCGGCACCCTCATGGTCGAGCCGACCGAGAGCGAGGACCGGTACGAGATCGACCGATTCTGCGATGCGATGATCGCCATCCGTCGAGAGATCGCCGAGGTGGAGTCGGGGGACATTGCGGTGGCCGACAGCATGCTGCGCAACGCACCCCACACGGCCAAGGGTCTAGCCGGCAAATGGGAGTACCCGTACGAGCGCTCGGAAGCGGCGTTCCCCGTCGGCGTCCACGCCCCGGACAAGTACTGGCCGCCGGTGGCTCGAATCGACGGTGCCTACGGGGACCGCAACCTCGTGTGCAGCTGCCCGCCGCCGGAAGCCTTCGAAAGCTGACGACCACGTGACGGGGGTCAGGCTGCCGGCGCGGCATCGTCGACGCCGAGCAGCCTGACCCGAGACCCGTGCTCGCTCTTGTCGACGACGATCTGCGCGGGGATACGGCTGCGGAGCTCGGCAACATGGCTGACGACGCCCACCGCCCGGCCACCCTCGCGCAGGCCGTCCAGGACCTCCAGAACCTGTTCGAGACTGTCGTCGTCCAGAGTCCCGAAACCCTCGTCCACGAAAAGGGTCTGCAGGTCGAAGCCTCCTGCCTCCTCGCGCACCGCGTCTGCCAGGCCCAGCGCGAGCGCCAGCGAGGCCATGAACGACTCACCGCCAGACAGGGACGAGGTCTCACGAGCCTGCCCGGTCCACAGGTCGAAGACCTCCAGGCCGAGTCCGCTTCGAGCCCCCCGGGCGGCCAGACCGTCGGTGTGACGCAGTCGGTAGCGACCCTCACCCATGGTCGCCAGGCGCTCGTTGGCCAGCGTGGCGACCTTCTCGAGCCGCGCGGCCAGGACGAAGGCGGACAGCCTCATGCGAAGCGCGTTGTCCGACGAGGTTCCCGCAACGACGTCGGCAAGCTCCCTCAGCGCGTCGTACCGCGCAGCGGCGCCCGAGATGGCGGTACAACGGCGGGTCAGGCTGAGACTCAGCCGGAGCAGGCTGTCCAGGCTCCGCCGGAGCAGGGTCTCCGCGGCGACGGCGTTCAGCAGGGCTGCCCGCGCCTCGGTCGTCGCCTGCCTCAGTGCTGCAAGGTCGGGGGCTGGAGTGTCCAACGCGCCCACCAGGGTCGGGTCATCGAGGACGCCTTGCGCCGCGGCGCGCGCACTGTCGTACTCGGTTGTCTGGCGCCGCAGCTCGGCGACAGTCTGGCGGTCGAGGAGCGAGCTGCTGGCCTGCTCGAGGCTGGCAAAGTCATGGTCCGCCAGAGCTCTGGTGAGCTCGGCCTGGATCTCTGACTGGGACTGCTCAGCGGCGGCGAGCTCCCGGACGGCCTGGATGCGCTCGTGGACGGCTCGCGTCACCAGCTCGTGAGTGCGTTCGGCGTCCGCGAGTAAGGCTCCCGCCCCGACCTGAGCGGCCATGCACGGACACACCCGCCCATGCTCGGCTAGCAGCTCCGACCCGGCATCACGGTCACCGGTGAGCTCGCGCCGGGCGTCGGTCAAGGCAGTTCCGGCCACGGTCACCTCGTCGTGAAGGATGGTCCTAGCCCGGACGAGGTCCCCGGTCATGCGGGCAGCCTCGGCGGCGGCCAGCTTGAGCGCGGGTCCTCGAGCTGCTACCGCGGTCACGAGGTCCAGCTGGCCTCGGGCGGTGGTGAGCGCCTCGGCCAGCTCGTCGAGGTCACGGCTCTCCTTGCCGAGCTCCGGCTGCCGAGCGGCACGGGCTGCGGTGAGCCCCGCCAGCCGTTCGGCGTGCGCCGCGGTGTCAGCGGCGGCCTCCTGCCAGGCCTGTTCAGCTGCGGCCACCTCGTCCGCGGTCACGGGCACGGCGGTCACGGCCGGCGACGGATGACTCGCTGAACCGCAGACCGGGCACGGCTCGCCCGAATGGAGACCGGCTGCCAGCTCGGCGGCCAGCCCGTCCAAGCGTGCCTGGTAGAGATTCTGGTAACGCTCACGAAGCCCCTGGGCAGTCTCCCGAGCTGCGCCGAGGGCGACCTGCTCGAGCTCGAGGTCCTGAGCGTCGGCTTCGTCGTCGGCGCGCAGGCGACAGAGCCGGGACAGGGTGTTCACCTGGTTCCCCAGGTCCGCGAGGTCGCTCTGCGCGTCCTTTGCTGCGGACACGGCGGCGTCGGCAACGCGTTGGTCCTCGATGGCCTGGGTCAGGGCGGCGTCCACCGTCGCGTACTCGTCCTGCAAGCGCCGCAGGCTTGTGGCGAGCGTGGCGACGAGGTCCCGGCGGGCCCTGGAGGCTGCGACGCGGTCGCGAGCCTGGCCCACCAGTCGCTCGCCGGCAGCGAGCCGGGCGAGCAGGTCCTCCAGCAGCGGCATCGGGGCGTTCGTAGCAGCCAGCCCGCCGAGGACGGGCTCGACCGAAGCCACGCGCTCGGCGGCCACGCGCACGGCTTCGCCAGCCCGGGCGAACGCGGTGAGCTCACCACGCACCTCCGCGGCCCGCGCAGCGGCCTCGAGGGCGGCCACTGCCTCGTCGTGGAGCTCCTGCGACTCGGCCAACGACGCCAGGGATGCCTGAGCCGCCAGCACCCGGTCGCGGCGGCCCACCAGGTCCTGGCCTTCGGTGAGCGCCCGCGCTGCCGCCTGGTCGGCCAGACGCGCTGCGTCCAGCTCGGCGAGCGCACGGTCGGTCTCGGTCGCCAGCGTCTCCTGGGCGCTCCGCAGGGCCCCTGGCAGATCGTCGGCCGAGCTGGCCGACCAGTCCGTGTCCGACGCAGCAACGGGGGCACCCGCGAGGACGTCTTGAAGGGTGCCGAGATCGGCGGCCAAGGCGGCCTGGTGGCCCTGGAGCTCTGCGCCGGTCTCACGGCGACGATCTGCCAACCAGGCCTCCACCCCCGTGAAGTCGCTGACGTCGAAAAGACGCTCGAGCAGGGTGCGCCGTTGCTCGGGGGTCGCACTCAAGAACGCGGCGAAGTCACCCTGAGGCAGGAGGACGACCTTCGAGAACTGCTCGAGCCCTAGCCCGAGGACGTCCTGGATGATCTCGGCGATCTCGTCGTGGCGGGTGCTCAGCGCGGCCCACTGGGTGCCACGGCGCTCGAAGAGGACGGCCTTGGCCGGGACCGTGGTCTCCCCGCCTCCGCGAGCCCTGGGGCGGGAGAACTCGGGGGACCGCTCGACCCGGAAGAGACGTCCAGCCGCGGTGAAGTCCAGGGCAACCTGCGGAACCACGCCACGGTCGGCGTGCCCGCTGTGCAGGCCCTTCTTCGAGCGCGCGCCGGGCACGTCGGCATAGAGGGCGAAGACCACGGCATCGAGCAGGCTCGTCTTGCCCGCACCAGTGGCGCCCCGGATGAGGAACAGTCCGTTCGTTGCCACCGCGTCGAAGTCCACCTCGACGGTCTGGGCAAAGGGGCCGAACGCGCGCACGCTGAGCCGGTGAAGCCTCACGCCGCACCAGCCTGGGCCCCGCGGTCGACGCACCCCTCGTCCTCGCGCTCGCCCCGTGACGTGCGGACGGCTTCGAGCGCCTCGGCCAGTAGTGCCCGCTCGGGTTCGGTTGCACCATGGCCGGATCGCACATGGGTCAGAAAGTCACAACACACCTCGAGCTGGGTGGGCGCACTGGCTCGCTGGGCATAGGTGCGCACCTCGATTGGGGCGCCTTGGGGATCGAACTGCAGTACCAGCGCGTGCGGGAACCGCCGCCTCAGTCGCTCCATGGCGCCCTGCGGCCGGACCGCGTCGGTCAGGGTGACTTGGCACCAGGCACGCTCCTGGTCGCCGTAGGCCGGATCGGTCAACAGGTGATCGAGGGTGCCTCGGAGCACCGCAAGCGGTCGAGCCACGGGCGCGTCGACCGGCTCGGCGCGAACACCTGTGTGGTCGAGATCCACCAGCCAAGACCCCTTGGTGTGACCCGCCTCGCTGAACGACAGGGCGACCGGCGACCCGCTGTAGCGAACGGACTCGTCGAGGCGCTGCCGGCGATGCAGGTGCCCTAGCGCGACATAGTCGATCCCGTCGAAGACCCGCGGGTGCACCGCGGACACGCCTCCGACGGAGATGTCTCGCTCGGAATCGCTCGTGGCGCCGCCGGTGACGAAAGCGTGCGCCATGACCACCGACAGGGCGCTGCTGGAGGCTTGGTCTGCCTCGATACGACCCATGGCCGCCCGCAGCACGCCTGCGTGGGTGCGCTCCTCGGCGCCGAGCGCGGTCGCGGCGACGGACGGTTCGAGATAGGGAATGGCGTACACCGCGACCCCGTCGACCATGATCGGGCGACCGACGTCCTGGGTGGTCGACCGGATGTGCAATCCGGCCCTGGACAACAGCTCGCTGGCGAACCCGAGCCGGATCGCCGAGTCGTGGTTGCCGCTGGACAGCACCACCGTCGCCCCCGCATCGATAAGGCGGGTGACCGCCTCCGACAGCAGCCGGACCGTGTCCGGCGCGGGCATCGCCCGGTCGTAGACGTCACCGGACACCAGCACCGCGTCGACCGCCTCAGCGCGCACGGTGTCCACAAGATGATCGACGAACTGTGCCTGGGCGTCGAGCAGCCCCACCTGGTGGAACGAACGCCCCAGGTGCCAGTCGGAGGTGTGGAGGAACCGCACATCTGCAGGTTAGGAGACGGCACCGACACGGCCGGTGATTTGCGCGGCGCGCCCCTGGGGCAGGCGCCCGCAGGCGGCAGCGGGTGGCATGTGGTGGCAGGGGAGTGCTCACCTGTGGTTGGGTCAGTGACACAGCTCGGCTGACCGGCATACCGAAGTCTTTGCGGAGGAGGGCCCGTGGGCGAAGAGGTGAGCGCACAGAGCTACACGCGCGAGCAGCGGCAGCGCTTCCGCGAGAAGGTGCGTCAGAACCTCGACGTCTTCGAGAGGATGCTCTCCCAGAGCAAGTTCGAGTTCGAGCGACCGATGACCGGGATGGAGATCGAGCTCAACCTCGTCGACGAGACCTATCGACCGAAGTTCGCGAACGCCGAGGTGCTGGAGGAGATTGCCGATCCCGGCTACCAGACCGAGCTGGCGCGCTACAACATCGAGCTCAACGTCCCGCCGCGCCCGCTTCCCGGTGACAGTGCCATCGAGCTCGAGGACGAGATGCGCGCCTCCCTCAACGCCGCCTCGGCGGCCGCGGACAAACGCGGGGCACACATCGTCGCGGTCGGCATCCTGCCCACCGTGATGCCAGAGCATTTCCAGGGCGAGTGGATCAGTGCGAACAACCGCTACACGGCGTTGAACGACTCGATCTTCTTCGCTCGCGGCGAGGACATCTACCTCGACATCGAGGGCCCGACCGGTGAGCGGGTGGCCACCTACTGCGACTCCATCGCCCCCGAGTCCGCGTGCACGAGCGTCCAGCTGCACCTGCAGGTGGCGCCGCAGGACTTCGCCGCGCACTGGAACGCCGCCCAGGCCCTGGTCGCCCCACAGATCGCGCTGGCCGCGAACTCGCCGTTCTTCTTCGGGAAGCGGCTGCACGCCGAGACGCGTATCGAGCTGTTCAGCCAGGCCACCGACACCAGGAGTGTGGAGCTCAAGAACCAGGGGGTTCGGCCGCGCGTCTTCTTCGGTGAGCGGTGGATCACCTCGATCTTCGACCTGTTCGAGGAGAACGTCCGCTACTTCCCGGCCCTGCTCGCCGATGTCACCGACGAGGACCCGGTCGCCAAGCTGGAGGCGGGAGAAGCACCCGTCCTGGCCGAGCTGCGCCTGCACAACGGCGCCGTGTACCGCTGGAACCGGCCGATCTACGACATCGTCGACGGCACGCCTCACCTGCGCGTGGAGAACCGTGCCCTGCCCGCCGGCCCCACCTTGCTCGACGTCATGGCCAACGCTGCCTTCTACTACGGGGTGGTGCGCAAGCTCGCGGCCGACGACCGCCCGGTCTGGACGAAGATGAGCTTCGCGGTCGCAGAGCAGAACTTCCGGAACGCGGCCCGGGACGGCCTCGAGTCTCGGTTGTACTGGCCGGGCTTCGGCGAGGTGGGTTCCGACGAGCTGGTCCTGCGTCACCTGTTGCCGATGGCCCATGAGGGACTCGAGGACTGGGGGGTGTCGAGCGCCGTCCGGGATCGGTACCTGTCCGTCATCGAGGGTCGGTGCAAGACCGGCCGCAACGGCGCCACCTGGCAGACTGCGGCGGTACAGGCTTTCGAGGCCCGGGGCATGGATCGGCAGCGTGCTCTGGCGGCGATGCTCGAGCTGTATGCCGGGCACATGCACAGCAACGAGCCTGTGCACGACTGGCCGCTGCCGTAGTCCCTGGTCCTCGCTGGCGGCTCGGTCATCCGTCCTCGCCGACCCCGCGATGTCATGGGGGTGACGTAGGCTGAGAGCCATCAGCCCTTGACACCCTTGACGACGAGGAGCCGCCCGATGACGTCCAAGACCCGTTCTGTCCCAGCGGTGGACGCACTCGCCGATGCGGTGCGCGACCGGGTTGTGGCGCGACAAGCCGAACTACGCGCGCAGGGTCGGGTGCTCGACCTGACCGATGTCGATGCCCTCGCGGAGCGGATGCTGGCTGCCTTGCCGACTGTGCACCCTCTCGACGAGCCATTGGGACCCTTCTATGACACTGCGGGCTTGGTGACCTGGCTCGGGATCTCGCGCCAGGCCGTCTTCGACCGAGTTCGGCGAGGGACCCTGCTGGCGTGCCGGACGGCTGACGGCCACCTGGTCTACCCCTCCCTGCAGTTCGGTCGGGCCGGCCAGGTGCGTCCAGGGGTGCAGGAGGCGGTCGGAGCGTTCGCCCGCAGGGGGGCCGACGGCTGGACCATCGGGACCTGGCTCACCACGGCCGCCGACGTCTTCGACGGCCAGAGCGCGGTGGACTACCTCGTGGTCCATCGCTCGTCGCCGACCGCCGTGCGTTGGGTTGCGCAGTGCGCCGCGCAGGACGCCGCGCGGTGGGCCGCCTAGGTCGCCGAGCGTGGTTGACCGCGAGCGCGTTGCCCAGGTTCCCCCAACCGGGTCGCTCCACGGCTTCCCTTCGGTGGTCCTCGGCCCGCAGACAGGTCTGTTTCGAGCCCACTCGATCCATCGGGGGGCGTGGTGGTTCGGCAGCGATGGCAGTGGTCGCTTCGACCTTCCAGCGCCCCGCGGCACTTGCTATCTGGCGCTGGACCCGGAGAGCGCCGTCCGTGAGCGGCTGGGGCCGGTGCTCGGGGGGCGCGTCGAGCTGCCGGGGTCCACGCTCGCGGACGTGGTGGTCTCGAGCCTGACGCTGCCGCGGGACGCATCCGTGGCCGATGTGCAGTCGAGGAGGGCAGCGGCATACGGAGTGACCCGTGAGCTGGAGACGATGGTGCCGTATACCGTGCCCCAGGCTTGGGCGCGGGCCTTGGCTCAGGCGCGCTTCGACGGCGTTCGCTACGGTCCGCGGTTCACTCCCGGCCAAGCCAGTGCGCTCGCCCTGTTCGGTGAGGCGGGGGAGGCCGGGTGGTCCCAGGACCCCACGCCGCTGCCTGCCCAGGAGGTCGTCGCTGACCTGCGCCTCTGGTCGACCCCACGCCGTGCCGACCTCACCGTCGTCAAACCGCCGCGGACCCGTGCGGTGCGACCCTGACCTGACCCAGCGTGACCGGACCTGGGCGTGAGGTCAGCTGGCCGCGGCGGTGACAGCCGGTCCGTGGTTCCAGACCCGGATGGCTGCGACCTCACGGTCGTACTGGAGCACGCTGACCGAGCCGGCGTCCAACAGCAGCTGTGCTCCTAGCCGTGGCTCCTGGCGGAGGAAGACGCTGGTCAGCACGCGCAAGCAGTGACCGTGCCCCACCAGGGCGACATCGCCGTGCGCCATCGCGACGAGGGCCCGCCGGACGACACGTGAGGCACGCGCCGCCACCTCCTCCACGGTCTCACCCGGCGTCTCGCCGGGCGGCACACCGTTGGCGAAGACAGTCCAGTCGTAGCCCACGCGTTCACGAATCTGAGCGGTGGTCAGGCCTTCGTAGCCGCCGTAGTCCCACTCGAGCAGGTCGGCATCGACCTCGGCGTCCACGCCGGCCAGCTCCGCGGTCCGGCGCGCTCGCTGCAGTGGCGAGCACAGTGCGAGCGTGAACCGGTAGCCATGCAGCAGCGCTCCGGCCGCCTGAGCTAGCTGCTCGCCGTGCGGTGTCAGCGGAACGTCGGTCAGACCCGTGTGCCGCCCAGACCTCGACCATTCGGTCTCGCCGTGTCGCAGCAGGACCAGCCGCCCTGCCGGGACTTCTGGCGCGGCCGACGGAGGCGGGGAGGTCACCGGCCCAGCATGACAGAGTGAGCCCATGACGCTGCGGTACCGACTGGTCAACGTGTTCGCGATCCCTGGCAACCTGTTCTCGGGCAACCCGCTGTGCGTGTTCGAGGACGGTTCTGGGCTGAGCGAGGAGCAGATGCAGGCTCTGGCGCTCCAGTTCAACCTCTCCGAGACGTCGTTCATCGTGCCGCCCGAGGATGGCGCCGACGTCGGCGTGCGGATCTTCACGCCGAGGTACGAGATGGCCTTCGCCGGTCACCCCACCCTCGGGACAGCAGCCGTCCTGCGGGATCTGGGTCGAGCGGGTGACAGCCTGCGCCTGTCGATGCCGGCCGGGGTCATCCCGCTGGAGTCCACCGACGACCTGTGGACCCTCACCGCTCTGCCCGGCACGCTCGGCGCCGAATATCCGCTGGCGGACCTGGCCGCCTGCGTGGGCCTGGAGGCGGCAGACCTGGTGGCACCAGCCCAGCAGGTCAGCACCGGAAGCCCCCAGGTGATCGCCCAGACCCGTTCGGTGGACGCCTTGGAGCGCGCGACGGGAGACGCCGCCCTGATGCGCAGGTATGCCGGGATGGGCACCAAGGGCGGAGAGACGTTGGTCTACCTGTGGTGCGTGACCGGCGACGGCACCATCGAGGCGCGTGCGCTGTTCACCCAAGGCGCGACAGCCATCGAGGATCCCGCCACTGGGTCGGCCTGCTCGAACCTCGGGGCCCAGCTCGGAGCCCAGGGTCGGTCAGGGCAGTGGGTGGTCAGCCAGGGTGCGATGACGGGACGTCCGTCGACATTGCACCTGTCGGTCGACCCGGATCGCGGAGTTCGGGTCGGCGGGCTGGTGACCGCGATCGGCTCCGGTGAGGTGGTCCTCTGATGCCGGGATACGTCGCCTTCCTGCGCGCCGTCAACGTCGGCAAACGCCAGCTCAAGATGGCCGAGGCGCGAGAAGTGCTGCAGGCCAACGGATTCCGTGACGTTGATGCGTACATCCAGACGGGCAACGTGTTCGTCTCCACGCCACTGCGCAGCCCCGCGAAGGTCGAGGTGGCGGTGAGCAGCGCACTCAGTCGGCACGCAGGCTTCGACATCGTCGCGATCGTTCGCACGCCCTCGAACCTCACGGCGCTGCTCACCGCCGTGGACGGCATACCGGAAGAGGTGCCGGACGTGACCAGTCGTTATGTCAGCCTGTGCCTCGAGGAGCCGGCCGAAAGCCGGGTGGCAGAGCTGCATGCGCTGCGTACTCCGGGGGAGCGGGCCACGGTGATCGGCAAGGATGTCCTGATGGAGTTCGCGGTGCCGTTCAACGAAGCCACCCTGACCGGCGTCCGGCTTGAGAAGATCCTTGGTGTGCCGGGGACCGCCCGGAACATCACCGTCCTGCGTGCCTTGGCACAGAAATGGGGAGCTTGATGACCGAGGAGACCGGCGGAACCGGCCTTGGGCACCGATCCATCAGCATGGACCGGGTCGCCAAGGGAGTGTTCGACGTGACTAACGTGCGTGGCGGCACGATCCGCATCGGCGGTGGCGAGGGTCCTGAGTTCACACCGGTCGAGCTGCTGCTGACGGCCATCGCGGGCTGCACCGCTGTCGACGTCGACTTCATCACGGTCAAGCGCGCCGAGCCAGAGACCTTCACGGTGGCTGCCTCGGGTGAGAAGCTCAAGGACGAACACGGCAACCACATGGGTGACCTGCAGGTGAGCTTTTCGGTGACCTTCCCCGAGGGCGAGGCCGGAGATCGCGCGCGGGAGATGCTGCCCAAGGCCCTGGCGATGTCGCACGACCGGCTCTGCACTGTCAGCCGGACCGTAGAGCTCGGCACGCCAGTCGTCAGCCGGCTCGCGACGGACTAGGTCGCAGTCCGCCCCAAGGCATAACCCAGGACAACCACGTCCCCGACGGCCCGCTCCTCCCGCAGCCGGAGGTCGAACCTGCAGCCCCGCGGCAAGGCAGGGGTTCCTCCGCCGACGCTGACGGGCGTCACATACAGGCTCACCTCGTCGACCAGTCCGGCGCGCAACGCTTCAGCGGCCAACGTCGGGCCACCGATGCTGACGTCGCTCACACTCTCGTCTAGGAGCTGACGGACGGCCTGAGGGTCGAACTGCCTGACCAGCGTGGTCCGGGCGGAGGAGACCGCTGTCAGGGTCCCCGAGTAGACGACCTTGTCGGCCGCCTGCCAGATCTGGCGGTACTCGGACGAGGCGCCTGACGCGTCGGCGGGATCGGGGCCATCCCAGTAGCGCATCACCTCGTACATACGGCGCCCGTAGAGGTAGGTGCCAATGCTCCGCTCCTGCTCGTTGACCAGCCGGTGGAGTGCCTCGGTGGGCGCCGCCCAGTCGAAGCTGCCTCGCGCGTCCACGACATAGCCGTCTAGCGAGGTGATCGCCGAGTAGCGCAACCGGGCCCTGGGCATGGCGCTCAGCCGACCGCGGTCCGAGCCTGTACGAACGCGGCCACACACGCCCGGATGTCGTCCTCGGTGTGCGCCGCGGAGAGCTGGACCCGGATGCGGGACTTTCCCTGGGGCACCACCGGGTAGGAGAAGGCGATGACGTACACGCCGTGCTCCAGCATGGTGTCGGCCATCTGGGTGGCCCGCCGGGCACCGTCCTCACCGGCGAACATCACGGGGGTAATGGGGTGTTCGCCGGCCAGGAGCTCGAAGCCGGCCTCGGTCATGAGCTCGCGAAAGAGCGTGGTGTTGGCACGTAGCTGGGCACGGGACTCGGCCGACGTGGCCGCGATCTCCAAGGCACGCAACGATCCCGCCGCCACACTTGGCGCCACGGCGTTGGAGAACAGGTACGGGCGCGACCGCTGACGCAACAGGTCGACGATCTCCTGGTGGGCGCTGACATAGCCGCCAGAGGCGCCGCCCAACGCCTTGCCCAACGTGCCGGTGAGGATGTCGACGCGATCCATGACCCCGAAACGCTCCGGGGTGCCTCGGCCGCCGTCGCCGACAAAGCCGACCGCGTGGCTGTCGTCGACCATGACCAGGGCGCCGAACTCGTCGGCCAGGTCGCAGATCTGGTCGAGGGGGGCGAGGTAGCCGTCCATCGAGAAGACGCCGTCGGTGACCACCACGATCCGTCGCGCCCCGGCCTCGCGGGCAGCCACGAGCTGGTCGCGAAGGTCGGCCATGTTGGCGTTGCGATAGCGGAATCGCCGAGCCTTGGAAAGCCGGATCCCGTCGATGAGCGACGCGTGGTTGAGCTCGTCGGAGATGATCGCGTCGTCAGCGCCGAACAAGACCTCGAACACTCCACCGTTGGCGTCGAAGCACGAGGAGTACAAGATCGTGTCCTGCATCCCCAGGAACTGCGACAGGGCGCGCTCCAGGCGCTTGTGCAGCTCCTGCGTCCCGCAGATGAACCGGACACTGGCCATGCCGAAGCCCCACTCCTGCAAGGCCTTTGCCGCCGCCGCCTCGACCTCGGGGTGGTCGGCCAGCCCGAGGTAGTTGTTCGCGCAGAAGTTCAGCGCCGCGGTGGCCGCGGTCGTGATGTGCGCCGACTGTGGGGAGGTGAGCTCACGCTCGCGCTTGAACAGGCCGGCGTCCTCGATCTCCTGCAGCGTCGTAGCGAGCTCGTCCTTGACGGTTCCGTACATCGGGGTTCAGCTCCAATCCATGATGACCTTGCCGCACTGGCCGGAGCGGGCCGCGGCGAAGGCGTCCTGCCACTTCTCAGCGGGGAAGCGGTGGGTGATGACCGAGGCGATGCGCTCACGAAGCACGGGAGAGGTCCCGAGCATCGAGCTCATCGCGTACCAGGTGTCGTACATCTCGCGACCGTAGATGCCCTTGATGGTGATCATGTGGGTGATCACCCGACCCCAGTCGATGGCGAAGGGGTCCTTCGGCAGCCCGAGCATCGCCACTCGACCGCCGTGGTTCATGTTGGCCAGCATGTCCTCGACGGCGCTGGGGACACCGGACATCTCGAGGCCGACGTCGAAGCCCTCCTTCATGCCCAAGGTGGCCATGGCTTCGCTCAGGTTGCTCGTGGCCGCGTTGACGACCAGGTCGGCCCCGGCATTGCGGGCCAGCTCGAGGCGGTAGTCGCTGACATCGGTGACCACGACGTGCCTCGCCCCGACGTGACGGGCCAGCGCTGCCGCCATCACGCCGATCGGTCCAGCGCCGGTGATGACGACGTCCTCGCCTGCCATCGGGAAGGACAACGCGGTATGCGTGGCGTTACCCAGCGGGTCGAACACGGCGGCCAGGTCGGGGTCGAGGTCGTCAGGCTGTACCCAGACGTTGGATGCCGGCAGGACCACGAAGTCGGCGAAGGCGCCGTCGCGGTTCACGCCGATGCCCTTGGTGTGAATGCACATGTGCCGGCGTCCCGCGCGGCAGTTGCGGCAGGTGCCGCACACGATGTGGCCCTCGCCGGAGGCGCGGGCCCCGACGGCCACGGAGTTCACATCCTTGCCGACCTCGACGACCTCGCCGTAGAACTCGTGGCCGATCGTCATCGGTGGCGCCACCGTCGAAGCGGCCCAGTCATCCCACTGTTCGAGGTGGAGGTCCGTCCCGCACAGGCCGGCGCGCAGCACCCGGATCTTGACGTCGGTGGGACCGGGCTGCGGCTCAGGCACCTCCAGGAGCTCGAGTCCAGGGCCGGCATGGGTCTTCACTAGGGCTCGCACCCGCCCAACATAGTGGGCGGGCATAGAGTCCTCGCATGGGCCGCTACCTGGACGTGCACCCCGTGGACCCACAGCCCCGGGCAATCGGCCAGGCCGTGCGGCTTGTCCAGGAGGGGGGCCTGCTGGCCTATCCGACCGACTCCGGCTACGCCCTGGGATGTGCCCTGGGAAACCAGGAGGGCAAGGACCGCATCGTGCGCATCCGGCAGCTGGACGCCGGGCACCACTTCACGCTGGTCTGTCGCGACTTCGCCCAGCTGGGGCAGCTGGTGCACATCGACAACTCCGTGTTCAGGGCCATCAAGGCGGCGACTCCGGGGAGCTACACGTTCATCTTGCCGGCGACCAAAGAGGTGCCCCGGCGGCTGTTGCATCCCAAGAAGAAGACCGTTGGCGTGCGCATCCCCGACCACGCCGTCGTTCAGGCGCTCCTCGCCGAGCTCGGCGAGCCGCTGCTCTCGAGCACGTTAATCCTTCCTGGCGAGCAAGCCCCCATGACCGAGGGCTGGGTCGTCAACGAGGAGCTCGACCGACAGGTCGATGCAGTGATCGACTCGGGGGAGTGCGGTCTGGAACCGACGACGGTGGTGGACTTCTCCAACGGTGCACCTGAGGTCGTCCGGGTCGGTGCCGGCGATCCTGCCCCGTTCAGCTAGCCGGCCATACCCTCACATCTCCTCGTGGCTGTCGGGGTCACCACCGAACAGGCGGCCGTCGGGTCGACCCAGCGCGCTGATGGCCTCGACCTCGGCGGCGCTCAGCTGAAACCCGGTGACGTCGAGGTTGGCCCGCTGGCGCTGCGGGGTCGCCGACTTGGGCAGGGGCATCGACCCGAGCTCGACGTGCCACCGCAGGATGACCTGGCCGGGGGAGACGCCGTGACTCGCCGCCGCATTGGCGATGGGTGGCTCGTCGAACGGCGCCTGCCGCTTGCCCAGCGGGCTCCAGGCTTGGGTACGGATCCCGAGCCGCTCGTGGACGGCTCGCATCTGCGGCTGCGGAAAGTACGGGTGCAGCTCGATCTGGTTGAGCGCGGGGGTGACGCCTGTCTCGTCGATCACCCGCTGCAGGTGCTGCTCGGTGAAGTTGCTGACGCCAACGGTCGCAACCAGTCCTTCGCGCTGAGCCTCGAGCAGCGCCTCCCAGGCCTGGAGGTAGAGGCCCCGGCTCGGGTTGGGCCAGTGGATGAGGCCGACATCGATGCGGTCCAGGCCCAGGCGGTCCGCCGAGTCTCTCAGTGACTGCAAGGCGAGGGACCTGGCGTGGAAGCGTCCGGGGATCTTGGTGGCGACCCGCACCTCGTCCCTGGGGAGGCCGGAGCGACGCAGTGCCTCACCCACCTCCTCCTCGTTCTCGTAGTTCACCGCGGTGTCGAGATAGCGATAGCCGGCCTCCAGGGCGCTGACGATGGCTGTGATGCCCTCTTCGCCGCGCAGGGGGTACGTCCCGAAGCCGATTCCCGGCACAGACGATCCGTCGTTGAGCAGGTATGCCGTGGTGTCAGGGCTCATGCACCTCACCGTACGGGGCGGGTCGCCGCCGCGGACGAGGACCGTTGTGGTCGATACTTCGGGCATGGCCGAACAGGACCACGAGAACACGCCCAACCATGTGCAGGCGCGACAGTCCCGACTGTCCCAGCTCGCCACCGAGCTCGAGCACGTCCAGCTTCACGTGCCCGCCTGGCTGCGCGCGACGAGCCCCGAGAACCGCCTTCCGGTCGCCTTCGCGATCCTGGGCGCGATCGTCCTGCAGCTCAGGCTGCCGGACCGGTACGGGCTCCAGCCTCGCTGGATGCTGCCGGTGCTGGAGCTCGCCCTGCTCGGCATACTCACGGCCATCAACCCGGTCAGGCTGAACCGGGCGACCCGGCTGGGGAGGATCGCCAGCGTGGCGATAGTCGCCGCGATCACCATGGACAACGGCATCGCCGCGGCGTCGCTGGACCTGCACATCCTGCGCGGAACGACCGGTCAGGATGCCGTGGGCCTACTGACGACGGGCGCGGCGATCTACGCCACCAACGTCATCGCCTTCGGGATCTGGTACTGGGAGCTCGATCGCGGTGGGCCGTTCGTGCGCGCGGCCGGCTCCGACCCCTACCCGGACTTTCTGTTCCCGCAGATGAGCGATCCGCATCTGGCCCCGCCGGACTGGGAGCCGCTGTTCGCGGACTACCTGTACGTGAGCCTGACCAACGTCTTCGCGTTCTCACCCACCGACACGATGCCCCTGACGCGCTGGGCCAAGTCCCTCATGGCTTGCCAGTCCCTGATCGCCTTGTCCACCACCGCGCTGGTCGTGGCGCGCGCGGTGAACATCCTCAAGTAGGAGGGCCTTGCTGCCAGCCTTGCCCGGCGCTTCTAGGCTTGACCTGTGACGCCCGAGGAGCTGGCCAATCTTGCCTACGTGCGTCGTGCCCGCGACCTCATGGACCGCGAGTATGCCCGGCCCCTCGACGTGGCAGAGCTGGCTCGAGCTGCGCTGATGTCGACGGCACACTTCTCCCGAAAGTTCCGCGCGGCATACGGGGAAACGCCTTATGCGTACCTCATGACTCGACGGATCGAGCGGGCCAAGGCCCTGCTGCGCCGCGGCGACCTGTCGGTGACGGAGGTGTGCATGGCGGTCGGGTGTTCGTCGCTCGGCTCGTTCAGCGCGAGGTTCACCGAGCTGGTAGGACAGACGCCGACGGCATATCGCAACCGCGACCATGCGGCGCTCGCGAGCGTGCCCGGCTGTGTCGCAAAGGACCTCACTCGCCCGAGCCGCAAACCCAGCACAAACGGAGAAGCGCACCGGGTGCTGACTCCCTAGGCTTCGTCGTATGGATCTGACTCTGTCGACGTGCTTCGTCCTGGTGCACGACCCCGACCAGGCGTTGACGTTCTACCGTGATGCACTCGGCCTCGAGCTGCGCAACGACGTCTCCCGCGAACGCTTCCGCTGGATCACCGTGGGCGCGCCCTCCCAGCCCGGAGTCGCGATCGTCCTCACCAAATATCTGAACGGCAGCCCGGCCGACAGCGACGCCCTCGAGGGGCTCATCGCCAAGGGGGCGCTGAACGGCGTGCACTTCCGCACCGACGATCTCGACGCGACGTTCGAAAAGCTGCAGGCCTCTGACGCCGAGATCGTCCAGGAGCCGACCCGGCAACCCTGGGGCACGTGGGACTGTGCGGTGCGGGATCCCTCTGGCAACCTGGTGCGGATCGACCAGCCGCCTGCGTGAAACGACCGGGAAGGGCTCAGCGCACGACTGCCGTTGCCCGCCCCTGACCGGCGCTCGAAGCGACGGACACCGAACAGGCGCCCCCCACCGGCGCCGGCGACGCGGACATGGAGAAGGACAGCGCCGAACCTGCTGGCCCATACCTGGTCTGAGAGCGGCCACCGAGACTCATCACGACCGTCACCGGCGCTGTCCCGGCCACCGCCGACCCTCGCAGGACAGCTCCGGAGCCCGTCGCTGCACAGGACAGTCCGGTCACCTGTGGTGCGGCACTGACGTATTGAGCTACAGCTGGCGGGAGCGTGCGCGGCGGCAGCGCTGACCCGGTATTCGCGGCCCTCGACGGGGTGGTCTGTGCAGGTGTGGCATGGAGGGGAGTGGGGTTTGGCTTGCGCGCCAGGGTCTGCGTTGGGGTCTGCGAAAGCGATGCGGCGGAGGTCGGCGACGCAGCCGGGGTCGTCAGCTCAGGGTTTGCGGCGACGGTCTGCGGCGGCGTCGGAATCGAGGCAACCTCCTGTCTCTCCGGGCTGTGGCGAACTCCCGCCGACCAGGCTGACGCGCCGATCATGAGGAGAGCAGCCGACCCGGACACGGCCGCCAGCCGCCGTAGTCCTCTTCGCCGCTGAGCCCGGCCCCTCGCAACGCGGCGATCTCGCCGGGTTGGTGCCGCCGGCAGCCCGGGTCCTGCCGCCTCAGGGCGGACATCGGTGCTCGGGCTCGTGATCATGGATCCCCTTGGTGGAGCGCGGCCGTGTGCGGAAGGTGCCGCCGCTCAGTAGCGCCGAGGAGTGCACCCGCGGAAGAGACGCGCGACGGCTGCGGTTGTGACAGCACCGCCGATCCCGGCGCGTCACAGCCGTCCCCCTCGACAGTCACATCGGTATTGACGTCGTGCCACATCGGGGTGGGGGAGAGGTCCATGGTGAACCCCTCGCAACCGGACGCCATGGGGGACGCGGAGGCACGGCGCCGAGAGTGGTCTGTGGCCCGGCACTACGCGCACCTGCTTCAGCAGGGGACGATCGCCGCCAGTGGTGAGGGGGAAGCGGGAGTCGATCCCGGCATCAGCCTGGCCCCCTCGGAGCGCGCTTCGTTCCGGACGATCGTCGTGGTCGAGCGGTTCCACGGATGGGGAGACGCGGGCCTGCGCCCCAACAGTCGAGCCCGCGGTTGGGGCGACCGGCAAGGGGCTTCTGTGGTGGCCACCTCCGAACGCCTGGTCGTCAACCACCGCCTTCGCGGGTGGGAGTCGTTCTGGCTCGTTGACCTGATCGACTACGACACCTCGCTCCACGAGCCGACGTGGCTGCTGGACCTGACCTGGAGCTCGGCCCGGCTCAGGCTGTCCGGACTGGCCATCCCGTTGCTCGCCGTGTTCGTCGCCTCCACGACGCAGCCGCGGTCCTGGGTCACGGACTCACGTCTGGCCCTCCTGATGCGATGACGGGGGAGAGGGACCCTGCTCGAAGGCGGGCTGGCCCCTAGCTCCGACGCGAGGTTCCGCTGGCCAGCAGCGTGGGGACGGTGACCGGGGTCAGAGAGCGTTTGGCGAGTGCCTCGATCAGGTAGGGCAGGCTCGCCACCGAATGCGAGCGGTTGAGGCGCTGGGGGTTCGGGCCCAGGATGGTCCCGCCGTCGTGGGTGAGGATGATGGATCCGGGCACGGCATTCTCGCCGACCTGGTGGCCGGCTGCCCGAGGCCCGAAACCCAGATGGGCTTCTAGACAGTCGCTCCAGAACACCGGTCTGATCGACAGCCTGGTGGCGATCCTGGCCACGGTGGGCGAGGTCCACCCTCGGGGTGGCCGATACAGCCGCGCGCCTGGGCCGCCTTGCACGTGTCGGCGGCCAAGGGTCAGCTCCGCGCTCACCTCTGCGGGCCTGAGCTCGTTGAGCCACCGGTGGTTCTGGGTGTGGTTGGCCAGGACATGGCCGTCCGCACGGATCCGGGCGATGAGGTCGGGGTGGGCGGTTGCGTTGCTCCCGACGACGAAGAAGGTGGCCGGCACGGCATACCG
>DASYGI010000345.1:0-3283 GCA_035999925.1 Pedococcus sp. | reverse complement strand
GACCGCGTACGAGACGCCGAACTGCGGGATCCACCGGTGCTGCTCGGTGAGCTGGAACTGCGACGTGGAGCCGGTGTTGAACTGCAGCGCCGCCGCGATCCCGAACAGCAGGGTCAGCACGGAGGTGCCCAGCGCGATGTGCTTGGCCCGGTCCGCCACGGCCGCCGGCAGTGCGGCGACGATGATGGCACCGACGAGGGGGATGACCCCGACGACGGTCAGCCAGGGGAAGTTGGTCATCACTGGATCACCCACAGAGCACCGAGAATGACGACGACGCCGGCAAGCATCGTCATGGCATAAGAGCGTGCGAAGCCGTTCTGGACCCGACGCAGGCGGCTGGAGGTGCCACCGACCAGCGCGGCCAGACCACCGACCGCGCCGTCCACGCCGCGGTTGTCGGCGAACACCAACGAGCGCGTCAGGTGGATCCCCGGTCGCATGAACAGGCCCTCGTTGACGTCGTCCTGGTAAAGGTCGCGACGGGCAGCGCGGGTGAGCAGCGACCCGGTCGGCTGGACCACGGCCACCTCGTCACGCCAGTACCGCACCCAGGCCAGGGCGACACCGCCGGCAACGAGGAGCAGCGTGAGGGTCATCAGCACCGGCACGGCGATGACCGGTTCGCCCTCGCTGTGCGGGCCGACGACCGGCTCCAGCCAGGTCGTGAAGGTGCCGCCGATGCTCAGCACCAGGCCGAGCAGGGCAGAGCCCACCGCGAGGACGATCATCGGGATGGTCATCAGCCGGGGCGACTCGTGCGGGTGGACAGCCTCGTCGCCCTCCGTCCAGCGCTTCTTGCCGTGGAAGGTCATGAAGAACAGCCGTGACATGTAGAAGGCCGTGATGCCCGCGCCGATCAGCGCGGCACCACCGAACACCCACGGTCTCCAGCCCTCGCCGATGAACGCGGCCTCGATGATCTTGTCCTTGGACCAGAACCCCGAGAACGGCGGCACGCCGAGGATGGCCAGCCAGCCGAGCCCGAAGGTCACCCAGGTGATCTTCATGGCGCCGGACAGGCCCCCGAACCGTCGCATGTCGACCTGGTCGTTCATCCCGTGCATGACCGACCCGGCGCCGAGGAACATCCCGGCCTTGAAGAACCCGTGCGTCAGCAGGTGGAAGATGGCGAACGCGTAACCCACCGGCCCGAGCCCGGCGGCCAGCATCATGTAGCCGATCTGCGACATCGTCGACGCGGCGAGCGCCTTCTTGATGTCGTCCTTGGCACACCCGACGATCGCCC
Organism: Pedococcus sp.; assembly: GCA_035999925.1. Classification (GTDB taxonomy): domain Bacteria; phylum Actinomycetota; class Actinomycetes; order Actinomycetales; family Dermatophilaceae; genus Pedococcus. The sequence goes on along the minus strand of DASYGI010000345.1, from coordinate 2,034 downwards.
CGAACAGCAGCGTGATCGCGCCCACGATGGCGACCGCGAGCTGCGCGTTGGGGGCGAGGTCGAAGATCGCGTGGCTGCGCACCACCAGGTACACCCCGGCGGTCACCATTGTTGCCGCGTGGATCAGGGCGGACACCGGGGTGGGGCCGGCCATGGCGTCACCCAGCCAGCTCTGCAGCGGGAACTGGGCGGACTTGCCGCAGGCCCCGAGCAGCAGGAGCAGCCCGATCGCGGTGAGTGTGCCCTGGCTGGCGTGCGAGGCACCCTGGAAGACCCCGGCAAAGTCCACCCGGCCGAAGGTCACGAACATCGTCATGATCGCCACGGACAGGCCGAAGTCACCGACGCGGTTGGCGATGAACGCCTTGTTGGCCGCCGTGGCGTACGCGGGGTTGTGGTTCCAGAAGCCGATCAGCAGGTAGGAGGCCAGGCCGACGCCCTCCCAGCCGACGTAGAGCAGCAGGTAGGAATCGGCCAGGACCAGCAGGAGCATCGAGGCCACGAACAGGTTCAGGTACGCGAAGAACCGACGCTTGTCCGGGTCGTGCTCCATGTAGCCCAGCGAGTACACGTGGATCAGCGACCCGACGAAGGTCACCAGCAGCACGAAGGTCATGGACAGCGGGTCCAGCAGGATCCCGGCGTCGACGTGGAAGGACCCGGCCGGCACCCAGTTGAACAGGTGGATCGAGACCGCCCGGTCCGACCCGCCGCGGCCCAGCATGATCATCCACAGCACGAAGCCGACGACGAAGGCGGCCCACGACATGGCCGTCGCGAACACCGGGCCCCAGGCGTCGGTCGCCTTGCCGCCGAGCAGCAGCACGGCCGAGCCGAGCACCGGAAGCGCGACGAGCAGCCAGGCGTATGCCGTGAAGCCGGACGCCGCGTGCGTCGCCGATGCGGCGCCTTCGGCGGCAATGGTTACGAGGTGAGTCACCTGTCGGCCCCTTCTACAGCTTCAGCAGGTTGGCGTCGTCGACCGAGGCCGACCGGCGGGCACGGAAGATCGCGATGATGATCGCCAGGCCGACGACGACCTCGGCAGCCGCGACCACCATGACGAACAGCGCGATCACCTGGCCGTCGAGGCTGCCGTGGATCCGCGCGAAGGTCACGAACATCAGGTTGGTCGCGTTGAGCATCAGCTCGACGCCCATGAACACGACGATGGCGTTGCGGCGCAACAGCACCGTGGCGCCGCCGACGGCGAACAGCAAGGACGCCAGGTAGATGTAGTTCATCAGGCTCATCGGGACTCGCCTTCCTCGAGCTCGTGCTCGATGGCGTGTTCGGCATCGACATGCCGGGTGGGCACGGTCACCTGCTCGCGCGCGCTCAGCACCCGAGAGACGGACAGCTCGCTGGGGGTGCCGTCCGGCAGGAGGGCCGGCGTGTCCACGGCGTTGTGCCGGGCATACACGCCTGGGGCCGGCAGGCCGGCCACGTTGCGGTTGTCCCTGATGCGCCGCTCGGACCACAGTCGCTGGCTGGGCTTGGCGCCCAGGCGCTCGCGGTGAGCGAGGACCATGGCACCCAGCGCGGCGGTGATCAGCAGGGCCGAGGTGACCTCGAAGACCCACACGTACTGGCCGAAGATGAGCTCGGCGACGCCGCTGACGTTGCCCTTGCTCGCGTTCAGTGCGCCCAGTCCCTTGACCGGGCCGAGCTGCACCCGGCCGACCGCGCTGAAGATCAGCGCCGCCAGGCCCAGGGTCAGCAGGCCGGCGGCCCACTTCTGGCCCCGGAGGGTTTCCACCAGGGAGTCGGAGGAGTCGACACCGACCAGCATGAGCACGAACAGGAACAGCATCATGACCGCGCCGGTGTAGACGAAGATCTGGATGATGCCGAGGAAGTCGGCCTGCTCGGCGATGTAGAAGATGCCGAGGTTGATCATCACCAGCGCCATGCCGAGGGCAGCATGCACGGCCTTCTTGGCGAAGAGCAGCCCCAGGGCGGCCAGCACGCTGATCGGCCCCAGGATCCAGAACATCACCGCCTCGCCCAAGCCCGTCATGCGCTCTTCCCTTC
>DASYGI010000344.1:0-20037 GCA_035999925.1 Pedococcus sp. | reverse complement strand
ATGGCGGTACTGCTCATCGGCTTGTTCGCGCTGGGGGTCTTGGCCATCGTCGTCGGCCTGGTCGTCGCGGTGACCAGGCGGCTGCGCGATCACCGAACGCGCGAGGAGCGCTGGGCCGACGAGCACGGAGACCTGCCACCGTGGTCGTTCAAGATCACCCCCGGCATGGGCTCCAACGCCGGCGGGATGGGTACCGGCGGCATGGGCTGAGCCGCGGCGACCCCGCGGAGGGGCCGCGCAGGCGGTGCAGACCACTAGTGCGGCACCGACGCCCCTGACTTCATGTGCACCTTGCGTTGTCGGTGTTGCACCCGTGTGTGTCGCGCTTCGCTTATGGCAGATCAACCCATCCCTGAAGTAGACCGGCAGTCAAGGCATCAAGTGACCCGAGTATGCCGTCGAGCGGCGCGCCTGGTTGGCGTGACGGCGCGACGAGAGGCTCCCGCATTCCGCGCGCCCGACGTCGCTGACTGATCCGTAGTTGAAATCAGGTCTGTCGTTGTGGCCGTTGGGACCAGCCGGAGTACGAATCAGATTCCGGCCCGTCCAGATCGGAGCGTGTCGTGAGGGGTTCTGGTTAGCAAGCGCGTTAGCACCTGACCCTGTCGGTGACATGAGGGGCGACCACGAGAGAGAGAGAGAGAGAGAGAGAGAGAGTGTTGTCGGCCCTAGGTTCGAGGGGTGGGCCATGCAGTGACCGACGTCAGGCGCTTGGGTCTGTCAGAAGTACCCGTTCCAGCCGGTGCCGATGAGGGTCCGGCCGCCGGTAAAGCGCCCCGTGCCAGTGACGGCATAGCGCCAGAGCTTGCCGGACAGGTCGACTGCTCCGATGTCGTTGTGGCCGGTTCCGGTGAAGTCGCCCAGGTTGAACACTGCGCCGAACCCACCCCAACCAGAGCCGACCTGTACGCGTCGCTGGAACCCTCCTTGCCCGTTGCCTGGGTAGAGCCAAAGGACTCCTGCGCCATCGACCGCCATCAGGTCGGCCTTGTGGTCGCCGTTGAAGTCACCTGCCGAGAACACGGTCTGCATGGTGTTCCACCCGCTGCCGATGTACCGGCGCGGCGCTGTGGATAGCCCATTGGATGTGGTCAGGACGGGGTAGAGGTAGAGCTCGCCTGTCTGCGATGTCGCGTAGAGGTCGGGCACCCTATCCCCGGTGAAGTCGAATCCGCCGGCGAGGAAGCGCATGCTGTCCCAGCCGAGGCCGAACGCCTGCCATTTCTCGATTCCGTTGAAAGCACCGGAGACCTCAAGCCTGCCGTCCGCGTCAACGCCGAAGACGCCATCCCCAGCAGACGTCTCTCGCACGGGTGTCGGATACAGCAGGGTGTACTGCGTCCGGGCCGCATAGCCGCCCCCTGAGCGCGCATAGATCCAGGCCTTCCCGTCCGTTGCTGCGCTGACGGCGACGAGCCAAGCGTCGCCGTTTTGGTTGGCGGTGCTGAAGAAGTGGTCGGACATCCCCGGGATGACCGTGACTCGCGTTGTCGCACTCTCTGCATTGATGTGAGCCAGGGTGGTGAGTGTGACGGTGTAGGCGACGCCGTTGGTCAACCCGCGGAGGGTGTACAGCTGGCTGGCATCCGTCGTGGCCGGCACCACCGTCGAGTACCCACCAGGGTTCACGGTGATCCGCGCGCCCGTGACGCCGTTGTACGTCTCTGCGAGGGAGTAGCTCCACCTCACCGCAAGCGCCCCGGGCGACGACCAAGCCCCCACGAGCTTGGGTGCCGTCGGGAGGATCGTCTGGTCGAAGTGGGGGAAGTTGAAGGAGTGCGACCCGACCGCGTCCGTGATCGGGTTGTAGGTCGACCCGTCTCGCCGGTAGACCATCAGGTTCCCTCGGGAGTCCTTCAGCAGCACCTCGCTCAGCTGGTAGGTGCCGTACTGGTGGTCTACGCCAAGCTCTCCCGACGTCCCTATGGGCCAACTGGTCGTCGGCTTCCCGTCGGGACCGATGAATGTCGCCGTGACCCCGACCGCCCGCGAACTGGGATCAGTGGTCTGGTCCTGGACGACGATGGGGTTGTACGTCGGGACCGAGGGCGGGCTCACAGTCAGAGACGTGAGCTGGGGCGGGGCCAAACCCTGGGTGGACCCGGTCACCGTAAACGTGATCGCCGCGAAGTCCAGCGCGTGCGAGGTCGGTGAGATCGCGTACCTGGAGAGCTGAGTCGTCCCACCGGGCAGATAGGTCGCCTGGTTGCCGAGGCTGTCCTGGATGACGATCTTGGTGAGCTGGTAGGCGCCGTTGAACGCGAACGGCTTCAGCGGGACGGCGAACCGTCGCGTGGAGAGGTCGGCGCCGGCGGGTGACTGGAAGGTCACCGTGTCGGACTGGGCGTGAGGGTCGAGGTTCTCGAAGGTGAAGGACGCGGACGTGACCGCATGGACTTCATCGTCGACCCAGGAGATCGCTGTGGTGGTCCCGGGCTGAACCGGGTTCGGGGCGACCGACACCGAGGAGATCAACGGAGCGTTCTGGTCGGCATTGGACCCGGAGACCGTCACCGTTGCGGCACTCAGGTCGGCATAGCTCGTGCACAGGGACGACTGCGCGCCTCCAGCGGCGCAAATGTGTGCAACATCGCCGTTACTGTCGATCAGGGCGAGAAAAGACAAGGGCCACTTGCCGTTCAGCACCCCGTCAGGCAGCGACAGCACCCCAGAGCCGGCGGTACCCGTTGCCGGGTAGATGAAGTGATCCGCCCCTTCAGGCGAGACGTAGTCCCCCCAGACGCGCGTGATGGGGTAGTCCGCCGTTGCCGTGTACATCAGGGTCGTCTGACCCGGAGCGGTGACCTGGTTGGCACTGACCGAGATCGAGGTCAGCTGAGGCAAGCTCGCCGCCGACGCGGGCGCCGCTATCACCGCACACGCTGCTGCAACCACCGCGACGAGAACCGCCGCCACACGACGAGACATCACAACCCCCACACCCCTTGGACCCTGCGAACCTGGACCGCAGCGTAAGGGCCGCAGGCCCCGCATAGGGGAGTAATTCGCCAAGGAGCTTCCGCTCCGACCCTGCCCAGCGTTCGCCTCACCCCAAGTTGAGGACACGAGATGTAGGCCACGGTGTCCACGAAGGTGGCTCCCGTACCTCGCGAGTCACGGTGCTTAACGACGCGCATGTGGATCGGTTGGCACGGTCCCTCAAGGACCTCGTCCAAACCGCGACACCTTCCCCCTAACGTCGCCCATGCGCCGCCGCTCTCACCGGATGTGTTGTGAGGGTGGTCGGTTTTGGGCCGCAATCCTGCTGGGCAGGGAGAGCCACCGACCCGATAGCGGAGCAGTGGAGGTCGGCCGGAGCGCTGGCCGGATGCTGCGGCGTCGGGTAGGCGGCTCGCAGGTGAGCCGGGTCTTGTGGCGAGGTTGGGCAGGGGTCGTTAGACCGGGACCGCGTGGATGGTCCGGTGTGCCACTGCGTCGAGGCCCACCATGGTGGCGTAGCTGAGCGCAATCAGGGTGAAGGCGAGGAACGCCAGGATCCAGACTTCCTTGGGCCATTGTCCTCGGCGCTGCGCATATCGCGCCCCTGCAAGAAGGCCGAGAGTCGAGGGCAGCAGGGCTAGTCCTGCGGCACGAGTGGAGCCGCTGAGGCAGAGGGCGGCGGCAACGAGCCCGAGGACAGCACCAGTCGTTGCGACTGTCCGGACGCGCTGAGTGAGGATCGTGGTGTCGCCGTCCCATGGCATGGCCTCAAGTTACTGCCGCACCGGCGGAGGAGTGGGGTGAATGGTCGGAGCGCGGGGCCCCATCGCGGGGCCTTAACCGATGCGGCGCGGAGCGCCGCCTTGATGGGTTTCCAGAGGTCAATTCGTCCAAAATGCGCCTGCGAACGCAGGGCTACCTGCTAGATGCTTGAACCGGATGTGTCAGCGACGCTGGGCGTGGACAGGGACACTGAGATCACTCGACCGGCCCGCGAGGGGGCGTCATCACGACCGCCACACTGCGAGACGCGACTGATCGCGACGGATTGGGACACAGTGGTGGAGCAGTGGGAGTCCGACGATGTCCGTTCAGTCACGGCGAAGGCCGCAGGAGCGGGGCATGAACACGAGCGGGCATGAAAACGGGGCCCGAAGTGTGTGGACAAGTCGGACCCCGTTAGTCGGGCTGACAGGATTTGAACCTGCGACCCCTTGACCCCCAGTCAAGTGCGCTACCAAGCTGCGCCACAGCCCGTGGCTTGCCCACCCAAACCAGCGTCAGCGGGCCTGCGGGAGCGAACGAAACCTTAGCGCACGGCATACCGTGCCTTGAAATCGGTATGCCGTGCCGCGGCCTACTTGCGGCGGCGCTTCTCGCGCACCCGCACGGAGACCTCGATTGGGGTGCCCTCGAAGCCGAACTCCTCGCGGAGCCGGCGCTCGAGGAAGCGACGGTACCCCGCCTCAATGAAGCCGGAAGCGAAGATGACGAACCTCGGCGGGCGCGTGGATGCCTGTGTCGCGAACAGGATCCTGGGCTGCTTGCCGCCGCGGACCGGATGCGGATGAGAGGCCACGATCTCGCCGAAGAACGCGTTCAGCCGGCCAGTGGGCACCCGGAAGTCCCACGAGTCCAGGGCCTTCTCGATCGCGGGGACCAGCTTCTCGACCGACCGGCCGGTGCGCGCGGAGATGTTGACCCGCGGCGCCCACGGGATCTGGACGAGCTCACGCTCGATCTCGCGCTCGAGGTAGTAGCGGCGCTCCTCGTCCAGCAGGTCCCACTTGTTGTACGCCACGACCAGCGCACGCCCCGCATCGATCACCTGCTGGACGACCCGGATGTCCTGCTCGGCGATCGAGTCCTCGGCGTCGATGAGGACCACCGCGACCTCGGCCTTCTCCAGGGCCGTCTGGGTGCGCAGCGACGCATAGAAGTCGGCCCCACGCGTCTGGTGCACCCGCCGCCGGATGCCGGCGGTGTCGACGAAGCGCCAGGTCTTGCCACCGAGCTCGATGAACTCGTCCACCGGGTCGCGGGTGGTCCCGGCGACGTTGTCGACCACCACCCGGTCCTCGCCCGCGAGCTTGTTGAGCAGCGAGGACTTGCCCACGTTGGGACGACCGACCAGCGCAACGCGACGGGGGCCGCCGCGCTGGTACGCCTCGGAGTTCGCCGAGATCGTCGGCAGCACGTCGAGCACGGCGTCGAGCACGTCGCCACTCCCCCGGCCGTGTAGGGCCGAAACGGGCCACGGCTGGCCGAGCCCGAGGTTCCACAGAGCCGAGGCGTCCGCCTCGGTGCGCTGGTCATCGACCTTGTTGGCGACCAGGACCACGGGTTTGCCGGACCGCCGCAGCAGCTTCACGACCGACTCGTCGTCGTCGGTGGCGCCAACCTTGGCATCCACGACGAACATGACGACATCCGCCAGGTCGACGGCGACCTCTGCCTGCTCCGCCACCCGCAGGTGAATACCTGTCGCGTCGATCGCCCAACCGCCGGTGTCAACCAGCGTGAACCGCCGACCTGACCACTCGGCGTCGTAGGCGACCCGGTCGCGGGTCACTCCGGGGACGTCCTCGACGACGGCTTCGCGACGCCCGAGGATGCGGTTGACCAGCGTCGACTTGCCCACGTTGGGGCGCCCAACGACAGCCACGACGGGGAGCGGACCCTCGTTGACGGCATACCCGTCCTCGTCCAGCTCGCCCTCGAGGAGCGCGCGATCCTCCTCACTGAGGTCGAACTCCTCGAGTCCAACGCGCAGGGCGCGCTCGACTGTCGAGTCGTCGGTCAGGTGCTCACTCACTGGGGTTCCTTGCGTCGATCGATGGCCACGTAGTGCGACGAGGTGTGCCGCTGGCCCCCTATTGTCGCGCACTTCGCGGGCCCGACAGGACCGCGCCTGCCGCGCGACGGTCAGCCGAGCCCCTCGGCGGAGCCGACCTGACCGCCCGTCAGGCAGAAACCTTGTCGGGCGCCTCCGCGCGCACCACGGACAGCAACGCCTGCACACTGCCCTCGAAGTCGAGCTCGGACGTGTCGACCAGGTGCACGCCCGGCGCGGCCTGGGTGAACTGGGACACCGTCGAGTCGTCGGCGTCGCGTCGCACGATCTGGTCACGGGTCGCGGCGACGGCCGCCTCCCCCGCCTCGCCGTGCAGCTCGGTCGACCGGCGGCGGAGCCGCGCTTCGACGCTGGCGGTCAGCAGCACCCGGACATCGGCGTCGGGAGCGACGACCGTGGTGATGTCACGCCCCTCGACGACCACTCCCCCAGTCTGCGAGGCGATCTGGTGGATCAGCTCTCGTTGCCGGTTCTGCAGGATCGGGCGCACCAGGGTGTTGGTCGCCACCCGGGAGACGACCTCGCTCACCCGGGTCGTCCGGATGTCGTCCTCGATCTCTCTGCCGCTCACCAGGACGCTCGCGTGCGCGGGGTCAGTCCCCATGTCCAGCGGCAGGTCGCGAGCCGCGTCCGCGACCGCCTGGCGGTCGGCGAGGTCGATGCCGTGCTCCAGGCACCACCACGTCACGGCGCGGTACATCGCACCCGTGTCCAGGTAGCCCACCCCCAGCGCCTGGGCCGCGGCGCGCGAGACGCTGGACTTGCCCGACCCCGAGGGCCCGTCAACCGCCACCACCAGGTGCTTGCTAGTCATGGGCGTTGAGCCTATTGTCTGCCGGCCCTGCCTCGCGACGGCGTCCCAGTCAGCCGTGCAGCCGCCATCCGCGGGCCGTGAGCTCATCGCCGAGGCGATCGGCGACGGCGGGCAGTACTGAGATCTCGGCCAGTCCGAACGGCTGCCCCATCCCGTGCTCGAGGTGGAGGTCCTCGAGGTTGACTCCGGCGTCACCGACGTCGTGCAGCAAGCGGGCCAGCTCGCCAGGCTGGTCGGGCACCAACACCACCACCACGCTGTATGCCGTGGGCGCGGCGCCGTGCTTGCCCGGAATGCGAGCGTGGCCGGCGTTGCCGTGGGCAACCACACGGGCGAGCACCTCGCGGGCGCCGACCCCGTCGCCGTGGGCCAGGTTGTCGAGTGCGCCGATCACCTCGGTGAGCTCGCCCTGCAGCTGGACCAGCACCTCGCGCACCGCGACCGCGTTGCCGGAGAAGATCTGGGTCCACAGCTGAGGGTCACTGGCCGCCACCCTCGTGACGTCGCGGATCCCCTGGCCGGAGAGCGCGACGGCCGGGTCGGTCAGGTCGCGCAGCCGGCTCGCGACCAATGACGAAGCCAGCTGCGGGACATGGGACACCGCGGCGACGGCCGCGTCATGCTCGGCCGGACTCATCATCGACACCGTGCCACCAGCAGCGGACGCGAGCTGGCGGACGGCCGCCACCGCCTGAGGGGACGACGTCGCATGCGGCACGACGACCCAGGCTCTGCCGTCGAACAGGTCACCGCGGGCGGCGACGGCACCCGACCGTTCGCGACCCGCCATCGGGTGCGACCCGGCATACCTGGTCAGGTCCGCGCCCCGCGAACGGAGGTCCTCCAGCACCGCGACCTTGACCGAGGCCACGTCGGTGACCACCGCGTCAGGCCAGGCCAGCAGCGACTCGGCCAGCACAGCTCCGGCGACGTCCGGCGGGGCCGCGACGACGACCACCTCTGGCCCGGGGTCGTCGGGCCCGGCCAGCTGACCGGCCCCCAGGTCACGCGCCAGGGCGACGGCGGTCGGTGACGGGTCGCTCAGCGTTACGGCGAAACCGGCCCGGGTCAGCGCAATGCCCAGGCTCGTGCCGATGAGGCCGGTCCCGACGATGCGCACACGTGAGGTCACGAGGCGAAGGCTATCGACGGGAGGCATCCCGAGGGGTCAGAGTCCAGCGGCCGTGTACAGCTTGCCGACCTCGTCCGAGTTGAGCTTGCGCATCTTGCCCGGCTTGGTGTCACCGAGGTGGATCGGGCCGACTTGCGTCCGCACCAACGACAGCACCGGATGTCCCACCGCGTCGAGGAGGCGGCGCACGATGTGCTTGCGTCCCTCGTGCAGGATCACCTCGACCAGGGCCTTGCCCGGTTGGGAGTCGACGATCCGGAACGAGTCCACCGAGGCGGGGCCGTCGTCGAGCTCGACTCCCTCACGCAGCCGCTTGCCGATGTCACGGGGAACTGGTCCACGGATCTGCGCGAGATAGGTCTTCGCCACGCCGTACTGGGGGTGCTGCAGCCGGTGCGCGAGCTCGCCGTCGTTGGTCAGGATCAGGAGCCCCTCGGTGTCGGCGTCGAGCCGGCCCACATGGAAGAGACGCTCGTGCCGGTCACCCACATAGTCGCCGACGCTGATGCGACCGAGCTCGTCGTTCATGGTCGTCACGACGTTGAGGGGCTTGTTGAAGGCGAAGTAGACCCGGCTCTCGTCGAGCTGGACCCGGACCCCGTCGACGTGGACGAGCTGGTCGGCGCGGATGCGCACCCCCAGCTCGGTCACCACGTTGCCGTCGACCTCGACCCGACCGGCCGCGATGAGGTTCTCGCAGACCCGGCGCGAGCCGACCCCGGCCGCGGCGAGCAGCTTCTGAAGCCGGACCCCGTCGGGATCGTGGACATCCACGGTGGGCGTGGCCTGCTCGCGGGGAACGCGGGTCGGCTGGCTGGGCTTGGTCGTACCGGAACTGCCGCGCTGGGGCCGCGCCGGACGCTGGTCCCGACCGCCGCGCTCGTCCCTGCCGCCGCGCTGGTCTCGACCACCACGTGGGGGCCGACCACCCCCGCCGCTGGTACCGCTTCGGTTGCGTGGAGGTGTCATGTGCGTCCTTGTTCTGCGATCTCGTCGAGCACGTCGACTTCGGGAAGGTAAGGCGCCAGGGCCGGCAGGTCATCGAGACTGCCGAGTCCCAGACGCTGGAGGAAGTAGTCGGTCGTGCCGTAGAGCACAGCGCCGCTGTCACCCTCTGCGCCGAACTCCTGGATCAGGCCACGGTTCAGCAGGGTGCGCACTACGCCGTCGACGTTGACGCCACGCACGGCGCTGACCCGCGACCGGGAGATCGGCTGCCGGTAGGCGATGACGGCGAGCGTCTCCAGGGAGGCCTGGGTCAGCTTGGCCTGTTGGCCGTCGAGCAGGAACTTCTCGACCACGGGTGCGTAGTCCGACCTGCTGTAGATCCGCCACCCGCCCGCAACCGAGCGCAGTGTGAAACCGCGCTGCTGCTCGGCATACTCCCGCTCAAGGGTCTCGAGATGGTCCCGCACGTCATCCACGGGCAGCTCGAGGGCCGAGGCCAGGTCCAGCTCGGTCACCGGCTCGTCGACGACCATGAGGACGGCCTCGATCGCGCTGCGGGCACCACCCGGGAAGTCGTTGACGTCGAAGGCAATCTGCTCCTCGACGACGGCGGCGGCGGCGGTGTCCTGCTCACTCATCGGTCTGGCTCTCCTCGTCATCGCTGTCATCGTCGGTCTCGTCGAACTCGTCACTGACCTCGATCGCGCCGTCGACGGCCCCGGTCCAGCGCACGGTCAGCTCCCCCAGCGCCTCGGCCTGCTCGAACGCAATGGCCGACTCGCGGAACAGCTCCAGCAGCGCCAGGAACCTGGCCACGATGACCAGGGTCGAGTCGGCATCGGCCACCAGGGCCCGGAACGAGCAGACACCCTCCTGGCGCAGCCTGGCACCGACAATGCCGGCCTGCTCGCGCACACTGACCTGGGGTGCGTGCAGGTGGTCCAGGCCGACCGTCGGCACGACCTTGGGGGTCATGGCCCGCGCTGCGATCATCGCCAGCTGCTCGGGCGTGATCCCCATGACGAGCTCGGGTAGCAGCGCGGCGAACTGCGGCTCGAGCCCGGCCTGGCGAGGGGTCATCCTGCCTGCGGTGGCCATCCGCTCGCCGAAGGTGAACGCGATGTCCTTGAAGGCGCGGTACTGCAGGAGCCGGGCGAACAACAGGTCTCGAGCCTCGATCAGCGCGAGGTCCTCCTCGTCCTGCGGGCCGGTCTGTGGCAGCAGCCGGGAGGCCTTGATGTCGAGCAGGGTCGCGGCGATGAGCAGGAACTCGGACGCCTGCGACAGGTCCCACTCGGTCTGGGACTCCCGGGCCGCCTTGATGTGCACGATGAACTCGTCGGTGACCTGAGCCAGCGCAATCTCGGTGATGTCGAGCTTGTGCTTGCTGATCAGGCCGAGGAGCAGGTCGAACGGTCCGGAGAAGACGTCGAGATGCACCTCGAAGGGCGTCGAACCCCCCCGCCGGGTGATGACGCCTCCCGGCGTGATCGAAGCTGGCTCGGCCGTCACGGCCTCGTCGGCCACCGCGGTCAGGCCGCACCGCCGCGGGCAATGAGCTCGCGAGCGAGCTGGCGGTATGCCGCCGCCGACGCGTGCGTCGGGGCGTAGGTCGTGATGGGTTCGGCAGCCAGCGTCGCGTCCGGGAACTTCACGGTGCGGCTGATCACCGTGTGGAAGACCCTGTCGCCGAAGTGGTCGACGACGCTGCGAACGACCTCCTTGCTGTGCAGGGTGCGCGAGTCGTACATGGTCGCGAGGATGCCGTCGACCTGCAGCCGCGGGTTGAGCCGGTCGGTGATCTTGTCGATGGTCTCGACGAGCAGGGCCACCCCACGCATCGCGAAGAACTCGCACTCGAGCGGGATCAGCACGCCATGGGCGGCCGTCAGGGCGTTCACCGTGAGCAGCCCCAGCGAGGGCTGGCAGTCGATCAGGATGACGTCGTAGTCGTCCATGACCGGGCGCAGCACCCGGGCGAGGATCTGCTCGCGGGCCACCTCACCGACGAGCTGCACCTCGGCCGCAGACAGGTCGATGTTGGCGGGCATGACGTCGAGGTTCTCGGTGCTGGTCGCCTGGATGACCTCGCGGACGTCGTGACCGCGCTCGATGAGCAGGTTGTAGACGGTGGTGTCGAGCTCGTTGGCCCGAACGCCCAGCCCCACCGAGAGCGCGCCCTGGGGATCGAAGTCGACCAGCAGCACGCGCCGCCCCACCTCGGCCAGTGCGGCGCCCAGGTTGATGGTCGTCGTCGTCTTGCCGACGCCACCCTTCTGGTTGCACATGGCGATGATGCGGGCCGGTCCGTGGCTGGCCAGGACCGGGGGCTCGGGAAAGTCCGGCATGGGCCGACCGGTGGGCCCCTGCTGCCCGGCGCCGACCCCGTCGATCGGCAGCCGCACCGACGACATCCGGGCGGACGACTCAGGCGCGGAGGTCTCTTGCGACGGCTGGAACTGCGTCGTGGTCACCTCAGGGTCCACAGGCGTTTCACTCCCGGTGAGATTGCGATCGTCGGTCAGCCTCGCGCTGATCGGCACGACCTTATCAGCGGGGTAGCTCAGCGAGCCCGAGGATGACTCTGCGCGTACACCTCGCGTAGCCGCTGGACGGTGACGAGCGTGTAGATCTGGGTCGTGGTCACCGAAGCATGGCCCAGCAGCTCCTGGACCACCCGGACATCGGCCCCGCCATCCAGCAGGTGCGTGGCGAAGGAGTGCCGCAGCGTGTGCGGCGACAGATGCCCCGTGAGGCCGGCCCGCTCCGCCGCGGCGCGCATCACCGACCAGGCGCTCTGCCTGGACAGCCGGCTCCCCCGCTGGTTGAGGAACACCGCGGGGCTCCCCTTCCCCTTGGCTGCCATCGCGGGGCGTCCCCGCACGAGGTAGGCACCCAGGGCGTCCGCGGCATACGAGCCGAGCGGCACCAGGCGCTCCTTGGTGCCCTTGCCCAGCAGCCGCACGACACCCTCCTGCCCGTCAATGTCGTCGATGTCCAGGCCGACGGCCTCGGAGATGCGTGCCCCCGCCCCATAGAGGACCTCGAGCAGGGCCCGGTCGCGCAGCGACGCTGGGGTGTCGCCCACGCTCGCGGCGGCCAGCAGCCGCTCGACCTCGTCGACGCTGATGGCCTTGGGAAGCCTCGCGGCAGGTTTCGGGGGGCTGACCGCGCCCGCGGGGTTGGACTCGACGTCACCCTCCAGCGCCAGGAACCGGTGGAAGCCTCGTACCGCGACTAGGGTCCGGGCCGCCGAGGACGCCGCCAGCGGTTGGTGCTCGGCGCTGCCCTCACGCAGCGTCGCCAAGAAGTCGCTGACGTGGCTCTCGGTCACCTCGCGCGGCTCACCGACCCCTTTGCCTGCCAGGTATGCCGTGTACCGGGCCAGGTCGCGACGGTAGGACTTCAGCGTGTTGTCACTGACGCCACGCTCGACCTCGAGATGGTCCAGCCATCCCCGGACCGCACGCTCTACCGCGCTCGAGGCTGGCACGGATGGGAGTGTAGGCGGCATGAAGCTCTATGCAGACCTGGCTGGCCGACGAACGCTGCAGATCCTGGCGGACGTCGGCATGCTGGTGTGGGTCTGTGTGTGGGCCTGGGTCGGCCGGCTCGTCCATGACCAGACCCTGGGCCTGGCAGCACCCGGTCGACAGCTTCAGTCCGCCGGGTCCGGGTTCCGCGACCAAATGACCTCCGCGGGAAACGCGGTGCGAGACGTACCTCTGGTCGGCGACCGGATCGCCGCGCCCTTCCACCAGGCCAGCGCGGCCGGAACCACGATCCGCCGGGCCGGGACCGACCTGGTCGAGGCGGTGACCCGGTTGGCCAACCTCCTGGGCTGGGTGACCGCGATGGTCCCCATCCTCATCGTCGGGCTCGTCTGGGTGGTGCTTCGTGGGCGCTTCGTGCGTCGCGCGAGTGCTGCCCAGCGCTTCATCGACTCCGCTGCCGATCTGGACCTCTTCGCGCTGCGCGCGATGGCCACTCAGCCGATGCGCCGGCTGGCCGCCGTCTCCGACGACCCGACCGGCGCCTGGCGCCGCGGCGACGAAGCGACGATCCGCTCCTTGGCCCTGTTGGAGCTTCGGGACTCGGGGCTGCACCCGCCACAGGCCGGCGCAGCGGCTCAGTGACTGGAGGGTGAGCCGTGGAAGGGCCGGCTCGCCCGCCCGGTGAGCTCGGTGACCGAACGCAGCCGCTGGGCCAGCTCCGCGCTCAGCGCTCCTGGCTCGAGCTGCCAGCGCCATCCGCCCTCGGTGCCGGGAGCGTTCATCCTGGCGGAGGAGCCGAGCGCCAGCACGTCCTGCGCCTGGGTCATGGCCAGGCCGCACGGGGCGGCGAAGGCCAGCTCGATCAAGGCCCACGACGGTTCCACGTCGATGTCTGCCTGGACTCCTCGGGCGGCGCACGCGGCCCGGGCACGCTCACGACGCGGCTCCGGCAGGTCGGCCCACCACCCGCAGACCGTGTCGTTGTCGTGGGTGCCGGTGTAGACGACCTGGTTCACCTCGTGATGCTCCGGGTCGTGGGTGTTGAGCTCGTAGGCAGGGTCGAAGGCGAACTGCATCACCGCCATGCCGGGGTACCCCAGCGACCGGCGCAGCTCGTTCACCGGCTCGTCGATGTCGCCCAGGTCCTCGGCCATCACGGCCAACGGACCCAGCTCGGCGGTCGCCGCATCGAACACGGCGCGTCCCGGCCCGCGCTCCCAGCGACCCTCGAGCGCGGTCTCGGCGGAGGCCGGCACCGCCCAGTACGCCGAGAAGCCGCGGAAATGGTCCACCCGCACCAGGTCGAACAGGTCGAAGGTGCGGCGCAGCCGCTCGGTCCACCAGCGGTAGCCGTCGGCCTCCAGAGCGTCCCAGCGGTACAGCGGGTTGCCCCAGAGCTGGCCTTGGGCGGCATACGCGTCCGGAGGCACTCCGGCGACACCGTCGTTGCGGAAGAACTCGGGCCAAGCCCGCTCGTCCGCCCCTTGCGGGGCCACGTAGATCGGGATGTCGCCCATGAGCCTGACTCCGCGCTCGGCGGCATACCGGCGCAACGAGGACCACTCACGCTCGAACCGAACCTGGTCGGCCAGGTCCCCACCGAAGTCCGTCCATGACGTGACCCAGTACGCCTGCCGTTCGGCGAAGTCGTCGAGCTCCTGGGCCGAGACGGGCGCGTCGGGGTGCTCCAGCAGCGCGGCCGAGGCGGCAAAGGCGGATGGGGACTTGTACGGGGAACGATGCTGGTCAGGCACGGTCACCGGCAGCACCTGCCAGACGGACTGGCCCGCCTGTACCAGCCAGTCGACGAACTCACGGGCCGCCGGGCCGAGCCGGCCGCCCGGCAGCGACGTGATGTGGAGCTGTACCCCGCTGGCCCTGCGCTCGGTTACCGGCGAGCCGGTTGCCTGGTCACTCATGGTCGCCCACTCTCACTCGGTTGCGCCGACAGCACCTGCGGGCGTAGGTCTTGCGCCGGCGGGGTCCACGTGGTCGCACCGGCCTCCACCTGGTCCCCGGAGCGGATGTCCTTGACCTGGTCTGCGTGCTCCCCTACCGCCGGAAACCAGACGAACGGTATGCCGCGGCGCTCGGCGTACTTGATCTGGCGCCCGAACTTGGCCGCCTTGGGCGCGACCTCACACGGGATGCCACGTTCGCGCAGCGCGGTGGCGACACGGGTGGACACCGCGCGGCTGGGCTCGTCGTTCACCGCCACCAGGACACAGGCCGGGGTCGAGCGGCTGGCCTTCAGCAGACCCTGACCCAGCAGCAGGCCCAGCAGTCGTGAGACCCCGATGGAGATCCCGACGCCGGGGTAGGTCGTCTTGCCGTCGCTGGCGAGGGAGTCGTAGCGACCCCCCGAGCAGAAGGATCCCCACGACTCGTAGCCCACGAGCTGGGTCTCGTAGACGGTTCCGGTGTAGTAGTCGAGACCGCGGGCGATCTTCAGGTCGGCGACCATGGCTCCGGGCGCGTTTTCCAGACCCGACTGGATCACCGCTGCCAAGGCCTCCAGCCCGGCATCGAGCGTCGGGTGCTCCACCCCCAGCGCCCTGACCTGGTCGACGAAGGAGAGGTCCTCGGTGCGAATTGCCGCCAACGCCAGACACTGCTCGGCCTGCTCGGGGGTGCGCCCGGCCTCGACCAGGGCGTCCTTGACTTTTGGCGCGCCGATCTTGTCGAGCTTGTCGATGACGCGCAGGGTGTGCTGGATCTCAGTGACGTCGTCCGCACCAATGCCTATGCCCAGATAGAAGCCCTCCGGGATCATTCGGTTGTTGACCTGGATGACCATGCGGCCCACCGGAAGCCTGCGGAAGACCTCGGCGACCACCAACGGCATCTCGGCCTCGAAGTGCGGCGCGAGCTCGCCGACATCGACAACGTCGATGTCGGCCTGGGTGAACTCGCGGTACCGGCCCTCCTGCGGTCGCTCTCCGCGCCAGACCTTCTGGATCTGGTGGCGGCGGAACGGGAAGGCGAGATGGCCGGCGTTCTCCAGGACATAGCGCGCGAACGGGACGGTCAGGTCGAAGTGGAGGCCTAGCTGGGCGTCCGTCGCGCCGTCGTCGGCCAGCCGCGACACGGCATAGATCTCCTTGTCGGTGTCGCCGCCCTTGCCCACCAGGCGCTCGACGGGCTCCACCGCCCGGGTCTCGATCGAGGGGAACCCGTGCAGCTCGAACGTCTCCCGGATGACGTCGAGAAACTGCTGCTCGACGATGCGCTCGGCCGGAAGGTACTCGGGGAACCCGCTGATGGGAGTGATCTTCACGCGCTCAATCCTTGCAAATACGGGTTGGTGGCCCGTTCGCGGTCCATCGTCGTCGCGGGCCCGTGGCCGGGAAGCACCAGCGTGCTGTCGGCCAGTGGCAGCACGACGTCCCGCAACGACCGCTGCATCGCGCCGTGGTCTCCGCCCGGCAGGTCGGTGCGTCCGATCGACCCGGCGAACAGGACGTCGCCACTGAGCACCGTGGAGGACACCTCCACCCCGCTGACGCCCTCGGGCGCGCCCGGCAGGCCGAACATGACCGACCCCTCGGTGTGACCCGGTGCGGGCATGACGTCGACCTGCAGCCCCGCAAGCTCGAGGGTCTCGCGTCCCTTCAGCTCCACGACCCGCTCCGGTTCGCGCCAGGTCGCCTTTCGGCCGAACTGCTGTTCCACCATGGCCAGCATTCCCGGATCCATGATGGCCAGCGGGTCGTGGAGCCGATAGCGGTCATCCGCGTGGATGTATGCCGCGGTGTCACCGCCGCAGACCGGCGTCACCGCATACACGTGGTCCAGATGTCCGTGGGTGAGCAGCACCGCGGCCGGACGCAACCGGTGCTGGGCCAGGACTTCACGCACCGTGTCCTCCACCCCCACGCCAGGATCGACGATCAGGCACTCCTCGCCGGGGGCGGGAGCGAGCACATAGCAGTTGGTCCCGAAGGCAGCGGCCGGGAACGCGATGGTCAACACGACCCGCAGCCTAGCCACGAGTCCGGCTGCCTAGACTGGCGCGCGTGACCAAGGAACAGGAGCGAGCCAAGGCCCGCCGCCGTCAGATGAAGCTCGACGAACGAGCAGCCGCCCGCGAGCGCGAGGCGGCCCGAAACCGCCAGGTCGCCATCGTGGTTGCCGCGGTACTGGTCGTGGTGGCCGGGTTCGTGTTCCTGGCAACGAAGCTCAACGGCCACACCCCTGCGGTCGCGGCCACGCACAGTCCCTTGGCGAGCGCCTCCGCAACCCCCTCCGCAAGCACCACCGCGGTGGCCGGATGCACAGCTCCCCCAGCGCATCCCACTGCCATCAAGACCCAGAAGCTGCCCGACAAGAGGACTGCGGCCGGCAAGCACTTCACTGCTGTCGTCACCACCAACTGCGGGCCCATCACGTTGACCCTCGACGGCGCCAAGGCCCCCCAGACGGTCGCCTCGTTCGTGGCCCTGGCCAAGGCCAAGTACTTCGCGGCCAGCCCCTGCCATCGGCTGACCACCGCGGGGATCTACGTGCTGCAGTGTGGGGACCCGTTGGGAGGCCAGGGCACCGGCCCCGGGTACTCCTATGGCATCGAGAACGCTCCCAAGGACGGGGTGTACCCGGCGGGAACGCTGGCCATGGCCCGCACCACCGACCCCAACAGCAACGCCGACCAGTTCTTCGTCGTCTACAAGAACTCGACACTGCCGACGACCGGCGGCGGGTACTCCATCTTCGGCGCAGTGACCGGTGGAATGGATATCGTCAACAAGATCGCCGCAGCAGGCGCGAGCGGTGGTACCGGCGACGGCGCCCCGAACGCACCCATCAGCATCCTGTCGGTTGCTGTGACCGAGAAGAAGGCTTGACCGTGACTGAGCACAACATATCGGCTGACCCCACGGCGCCCGAGGGCGTTGAGGAGCTCTTGAGCTCCGAAGCCGAGACCCCGCAGGCCACGCCCGAACCAGTGTCGGAGTCCGCGCCCGAACCAGTGTCGGAGCCGGTCTCCGAGCCGGTCTCGGAGTCGGCGCCGGCGTCTGAGGAACCGGAGCCCGCACCTGAGCCAGTGTCGGAGCCTGCTCCCAAGCCGGTCCCTGCGCCAGCCCCCAAGCCCGGACCGATGCCGACGCCAGCAGCGGTGCGCAAGGTTGCGCACGCCCACCCCGCAGCCCCGGTCGTGACGGCACCTGGACCGGCCGCAGAGACCTTCGGCAGGGTCGCGGAGGACGGCACGGTCTTCGTGCGCACGCCCGAGGGCGAGCGCGAGGTCGGCGCCTACCCCGGAGCCACCGCTGAGGAGGCGCTGCACTACTTCGCCCGCAAGTTCGACGAGCTGTACGCGTCGGCCGACCTGCTCCACCAGCGCGTCACCACCACCGACCTGTCCGCCAAGGATGCCGCGGACGGCCTTGCCAAGCTGCGAGAGCACTGCGCCGAGGCGAATGTCGTCGGCGACCTCGCCGCGCTCGAGGCCAAAGTCGCGCAGATCGCCACCGCGGTCAGCGCCCGCAAGGAGTCGGAATCGGCGGAGCGCCACGCTGCTCGGGCGACAGCGACGGCTGAACGCGAGCAGATCGTCACCGAGGCCGAGACCATCGCCGGCCAGCCCGAGAACAAGATCCAGTGGAAGAGCAGCGGCACGCGGATGCGTGCGCTGCTCGACGAGTGGAAACAGCACCAGCGCAACGGCGTTCGGCTCGACCGCGAGACCGAAGCCGCGCTGTGGCAACGCTTCTCGACCGCCAGGAACACCTTCGACAAGGCCCGGCGGGTCCACTTCGCCCAGCTCGAGGGCACCCAGGCTGAAGCCAAGTCGGCCAAGCAGGCGCTGGTCGCCGAGGCGGAGGCCCTAGCCACCAACACCGACTGGGGCCCGACTGCCGGGGCCTTCAAGCGACTGATGGACCGCTGGCGCCAAGCCGGCCGCGCATCGCGCTCGGACGACGACGCGTTGTGGGAGCGGTTCAAGGCGGCCCAGGACGCGTTCTTCGCCGCCAAGGACGAGGTCGCGGCCCAAGAGGACGAAGAGTTCCGAAGCAACCTCGCGGTCAAGGAGGAGCTGCTCGCCCAGGCTCAGACCATCCTGCCCATCACCGACCTCGAGGTCGCCAAGACCGCTCTGCGCGCGATCCAGGACAAGTGGGATGCGGCGGGCAAGGTGCCGCGAGGCGACGTGGACCGGATCGAGAAGGCCATGCGACGCATCGAGCAGGCCGTTCGCGATGCGGACGACAAGCGGTGGCACCAGAGCAACCCGGAGGTCGCGGCCCGCGCGCAGAGCATGGTCGACCAGCTCGAGGCGTCCGTGGCGTCGCTGCGCGAGGACGTCGAGAAGGCCAAGCGCGCCGGCAACGACCGCAAGGTCAGGGACGCCGAGGCCAAGCTTCAGGCTCAGGAGCAGTGGCTGGAGCAGGCGCGCGGCAACGTGGACGAGTTCGGCGCCTGAGCCCCACTGGGGTCGGCGCCGTCAGGCCTTGGCGGCTGTCGCCTTGGTGCCGGTGATCCGATAGACGTCGAAGACGCCGTCGATCTTGCGTACCGCCTTGATGACGTGGTCGAGGTGGCTCGGGTCGCCCATCTCGAAGGTGAACTTGCTGATCGCGACGCGGTCGCGTGAGGTCTGCACCGACGCGGACAGGATGTTGACGTGCTGGTCCGACAGCACCCGGGTGACATCCGACAGCAGCCGGTTACGGTCGAGCGCCTCGACCTGAAGCTGCACCAGGAACACGCTGGCGGCCGAGGGTGCCCACTCCACCTCGATCAACCGATCAGGTTGGGAGAGTAGGGACTCCGCGTTCGTGCAGTCCACCCGGTGGACCGAGACGCCGTTGCCGCGGGTGATGAATCCCATGATCGGATCGCCGGGCACCGGGGTGCAGCAGCGCGCCAGCTTGACCCACACGTCCGCGGTGCCGACCACGACGACGCCAGGGTCGCCCGAGCGACGACGCATCGAACGGCTGGGGGTCGTTGCCTCGGCCAGGTCCTCGGAGGCGCCCTCCTCCCCGCCGAGCGACGCCACCAGGCGGCCCACCACGTGCTGGGCCGACACGTGGCCCTCGCCGACCGCGGCATACAAGGCGTCGATATCCTGGTAACGCAGCTCGGAGGCAAGCCCGGTCAGGGTCTCGACCGACATGAGGCGCTGCAACGGCAGCCCCTCCTTGCGCATCGCCTTGGCGATGGCGTCCTTGCCGGTCTCGATCATCTCCTCGCGGCGCTCCTTGGAGAACCACTGCTTGATCTTGTTGCGCGCCCGAGGCGACTTGACGAAGGTCAGCCAGTCGCGCGACGGACCCGCGCCGTCGGCCTTGGAGGTGAGGACCTCGACCACGTCACCGTTCTCGAGCACCGACTCCAGCGGCACGAGGCGTCCGTTGACCCGGCCTCCGATGCAGTGGTGACCCACTTCGGTGTGTACGGCATACGCGAAGTCGACGGGGGTGGACCCCGCGGGAAGGGCCACGACCTCGCCCTTGGGGGTGAACACGTAGACCTCGCGCGCGTTGATCTCGAAGCGCAGCGAGTCCAGGAACTCGCCGGGGTCGGCGGTCTCCTTCTGCCAGTCCAGGAGCTGGCGCAACCACGCCATGTCGTTGATCGGCCCCGTCTCGCCGTCCTTGACACCCGCGGGAGGCGCGGTGGCGTCCTCCTTGTACTTCCAGTGCGCGGCGACGCCGTACTCGGCGCGGCGGTGCATCGTGTGGGTGCGGATCTGGATCTCGACCGGCTTGCCCTCAGGACCGATGACCGTCGTGTGAAGCGACTGGTACATGTTGAACTTGGGCATCGCGATGTAGTCCTTGAACCGCCCCGGCAGGGGGTTCCACCGCGCGTGCAGGGCGCCCAGCGCCGCGTAACAGTCGCGCACCGATTC
>DASYGI010000343.1:0-28649 GCA_035999925.1 Pedococcus sp. | reverse complement strand
CCCGCACGAGCAACGCGACCGACGTGGACGCCCTGGCCGCGGAGCCGGGGGTGGACGTGCGCGTGACCACGGATCTCGACCTGTGCCGCGAGGCGGACCTGATGATCCTGCCCGGATCGCGAGCCACCGTGGCGGACCTGGAATGGCTGCGGTCCCGGGGCTTGGCCGCGGTGGTCCGTCAGCGAGCCGCAGCGGCCAGGCCGGTGCTGGGGATCTGCGGCGGCTACCAGATGCTGACCGAGGCCATCGAGGACACGATAGAGAGCGGGGCCGGGCTCGTCGACGGGCTGGGCCTACTGCCCGGCACGGTCACCTTCGCCTCGGACAAGGTGCTCGGCCGACCGGTGGGCAGCTGGGAGGGGTGTGCCGTCGAGGGCTACGAGATCCACCATGGCGTGGTCGATGACGACGGGACCTTCCCGGGCGGCTCCCACCGTGGCGCGGTCTGGGGCACGATCTGGCACGGCATCTTCGAGAGCGACAGGTTCCGGCGCACATTCCTGGCAAGGATCGCGGAGGCCAGCGGGTCGACGTGGACGGCCCAGCCAGACGCACCCGGGTTCGCGGCGCGCCGCACTGCCATGATCGACACTCTCGCGGATGCCGTCGAAGAGCACCTCGACGTTGAGGCCCTGCTGCACCTCGCGAACAGCCGCCGATGACACACTCTGCCCTGCTCACCTGCGCCTCGCGTAGGTCACGATCTTTCGCTTCTTGTGGTCGGTTCTGATCGCGTGGTCGTACCGGGGATCGTGGATACGACGGTGATGGTGTCCACATAAGGGGACTGCCAGATGTAGGTCGGTAGCTCCGCCGGACGCCCAGGGATCGTGGTGATGGAGCTCTGACCAGGCGTAGGGGCGATCGCAGTCCGCCGCCGCGCAGGTGTCGTACAGCGTCGCGAGTGCGACGCGTTGCGCTTCCGTGAAGAACCGGTTGGCCCGGCCCAGGTCCAATGGCAAAGACGCGCCGCTCATCACCGCCGGGAGAATGCCGGCATTGCAGGCCAGTCGTCGGGCTTGGGAGGCGGACAGGTCGTCCCCGGTGTCCAGGTGCGCGGCGCCTAGCCGGTCCTTGAGCTGGTCGTGCTCCACGGTCACGACCACCGTCGCAGCCACCTTGCCGGACAGGCGGTCCGTGGGCAGGTGCTCGAGCAGCTCGACGAAGGCGTGTCCGTAGCGCTGTGACCAGTCCACGTCACGGAAGGCCTCGAGCTGGGCGGCCGCCGTGGTGGCGCCCCGGGCCGCGGCACGGTCGGCGAACCGGCGAGGCGAGGCCAGCTGCTGCACCGTCTTGCGGAGGATCGCCGCAGCCATCGTCGGGACGGTGAAGTGACCGCTGGTTGTGCCGTCGCGGTTGTCGTGCAAGGTGAGCCGCGCCTTGTCCCAGGCGCGGTCCTCCTCCGATCGCAAAGCGGAGTCCTCGTGGGCGTCGACCTCCGCGCGAGATCTCTCCGCGATGCTCAGCGCCCGTCTGGCCGCCTTGCGCAAGGCGCCCGGATCCAGGCGCCTTGCCTGAGCGACCAACGTCGTCTCGATCGCCGTACGTTCGCGCTCGCTCAGGTCGTCGGGCAGCCGGTCGGCCGTGGCCGCGATGACGCTGGCGTGCTCCGTGGACACGTCGCCTGCCGCCAACGCCTCCCGCGTGACTGGGAGCCCCTCGTCCAGTGCCGTCGCCAGTCGAACGTCCGCCGCCGCAGCCGCACCCGCGGAGCGTGTCTGGGCCGAGAGCCAGGCGCCGGTGCCAGTCATCCCGGACCCCTCTGCGACGTTCGCGCGATCAGCGGCAGCCACTATGGCCAGGCGGACGGACTGAAGGCGCGCAATCGCACGCTCGACCTGCCGGAGCGCTGCGGCAGTGGTGGGCCCAGCCAGCGGCCGGCCGATCTCGATCTGGTCCAACACGCCGTGGATCTGCCGCACACCGTCGAGCGCCGCCAAGGGCGGTGCCGCGACGAGTGGTGCGATAGCCATGGTTGAAGCATATTCGTACACATGTTCGAATGTCAAGCAGCGACGACGTGCGGTGAGCTGCATTTGCGTGTGAACTCTTCCTCCAGATCTCAGTTCGTCGAGGCATCACGTTGCGACCGACCTGCGTGTGGCGAGACGACCGTCGAGATCGACAGGACCGGCGTGCCATGATGGCTCGGGCCTCGTGCG
Organism: Pedococcus sp.; assembly: GCA_035999925.1. Lineage (GTDB taxonomy): Bacteria > Actinomycetota > Actinomycetes > Actinomycetales > Dermatophilaceae > Pedococcus. The sequence goes on along the minus strand of DASYGI010000343.1, from coordinate 26,487 downwards.
AGGAATACCGGTGAAAGTCCGGAGCGGTCCCGCCACTGTGATCCACGAGTCGACGCAGGTCGACAGCGCACGTCGTGGAGAGCCAGGACGTCGGACGCGGCCCGCCGACACCGGAGTCGCCGGTGCGGCCCTCGACGAGCGGTGGGCGCGGAACCCACCAGGAGGATGCCTGGTGATGACCTTCCCGCACGCGCCGTCGTGGTTTTCGGCGACTTCGTCACATCCCTCAATTCTCGGCGACCTCGTCACCGCTCTCAAGGAGAACTCATGACCCTGTTGCCACCCAGCGCTGACGTCCGAGCCGAGGCACTCTCCCGGTTCGACGCGCTCGCCAAGCCGTTGGGATCCCTGGGCCGGCTCGAGGAGCTCGGCGCCTGGATCGCCGCCTGTCAGGGCACCTGCCCGCCCAACAAGCTCGAGCGGGTCACCGCGATCGTGCCCGCCGGCGACCACGGCGTGGTCGCTTCAGGGGTCGCGGCATACCCCAAGGAGATCACCGCCGCGATGGTGCGCACCCTCGTCGCTGGGGTGGCCGGGATGAGCGTTCTCGCGGCCCAGCACGGCGTGCCGGTCCGCGTCCTCGACATCGCCGTCGACGACGACCTCGAGGGGGTTCCTGCCGAGGTCACGGCATACAAGATCCGTCGCTCCTCCCAGCCCATCGACACCCAGGACGCCATCACGCTGGACGAGCTCGACCAGGCGCTGGCCAAGGGTGCCGCCATCGTGGCCGAGGAGAAGGCCGCCGGCACCCAGCTGCTGGTCATGGGCGACCTGGGCATCGGCAACACCTCCCCCGCTGCTGCCTTGATCGCCAGCACGCTCGGCCTGCGCGCCGAGCAGGTCACCGGACGCGGCGCCGGCCTTGACGACGAGGGCCTGGCCCGCAAGACCGCCGTGATCCAGCAGGCGCTGGACCGTACCGCCCACGTCACGGACCCCCGCGCGCGTCTGGCGGCCCTGGGCTCTGCCGATCTTGCCTTTGCGGTCGGGGTCATGGTCGCGGCGGCCCGCGCTGGCATCCCTGTGCTGTTGGACGGCGTCATCTCGGTGGCGGAGGCGCTGGTCGCCGACTCGCTCGAGCCGGGTGCACGCGACTGGTTCGCTGCGGGTCACCGCTCGCCCGAGCCGGCCCAGTCGCTGGCACTGGAGGCCCTCGGCCTGGTGCCGATCATCGACCTCGGTATGCGGCTCGGCGAAGGGTCCGGGGCGATGACCGCCCTGCCCATCCTGCGGTCGGCCGTCATCGCGTTACACGACATGGCCCTCCTGGCGGACCTGATGGCGTCAGAGCCGGCACCCACCCCGTGACCGCCGCATGAGAGCCGCCCTGTCCGGGCTCCGCCTGGCCGTCGGCACGCTCACCATGGTCCCGGTCGGGAGCGTGGAGCCGCCGTCGCGTCGCTCGGCGGCCTGGGCCATGTCGCTCGCGCCGATGGCGGTGCTCCCGCTGGCCATCGCCGCTGGTGCTGTCGGCTGGCTGGGCGGCTTGGCCCGTCTCCCCACCCTGGTGGTCGCCGCACTGGTCCTGATGGCGCTGGGCCTGGGCTCGCGCGCGATGCACCTGGACGGGCTGGCCGACACGGTCGACGGGATCGGCGCAGGGTGGAGCCGCCAGCGTGCGCTCGACGTCATGCAGCGGGGGGACGTCGGACCGATGGGGGTGGCAGCCGTCGCCCTCACTCTCCTGGTCCAGGCCGGCGCCGCGGCAGCGATCCTCGAGCGCCCCGAAGGCTGGCTGCTGGTCGCCCTGGCGGTCGTCGTGTCTCGCGGAAGCTGCGCCCTGACCTGTGCCCGCGGGATCCCTGCCGCGCGGCCAGAGGGGATGGGGGCCCTCGTCGCCGGTACGGTCCCGCTGCCAGCCCTGGCGTTCGTGCTCGTGGCGAGCGCAACCGTGTTGGGCGTGACCACCCAGGCTGCCCACGCCGGGTCCGGCCTCGCGGCGGTGGCGGTCCTGGCCATGACCCTGGTCGTCGCCCTGCTGATCCGCATCTCGACGCGGGTGTTCGGCGGGGTCAGCGGGGACGTCATGGGGGCCGCGATCGAGCTCTCCCTTGCAGCGCTGCTCGTCACCCTGTCCGCGGGACTAGGTCGATGAAGACCCTGGTCACCGGAGGCGTCCGCTCGGGCAAGTCGAGCGTCGCCGAGGGGCTGTTCGCCGATGCGGGTCCGGTCACGTACCTCGCCACCGGGCCACACAGCGACGACGCCGACTGGGCGGAACGCGTTGCCGCACACCGCAACCGGCGCCCCCGACACTGGACCACGATAGAGACCTCCGACCTCCCGACGGCCCTCGCACGGCTCGCCGGCCCAGCCCTCGTGGACTGTCTGGGCACCTGGCTGACGGCGACGCTCGACGACCTCGAGGTGTGGGAGACGCCGCAGCTCGCCTGGGAGAGCGCACTGTCGCACCGGCTGCAGGCGGCGGTCGATGCCTGGACGTCCTGCCCCTACGACCTCGTGGCGGTGACGAACGAGGTGGGCTGGGGAGTCGTCCCCGAGCACCGCTCGGGGCGGATCTTCGCCGACTGGCTCGGCCGGCTGAACCAGCAGATCGCAGCGGCCTGCGACTCTGTGCTCCTGGTGGTGGCAGGCCAGGTGCTCACCGTGAAAGGGCCGTGACGCGGGTCAGGCTGGGGAGTCGTCTGCCAAGGCGGTGATCGCACGGTGCACCGACAGCACGCGCTCGGCGGTCTCGACGTGCAGGTTCTCGATCATCCGCCCCTGGTGGGTCACCACGCCCGCGCCGCCACCGGCTTGCCAGGCGGCCAGCACTGCACGGGCATCCTCGACAGCGGCCGCGCTGGGGGCAAACGCTGCGTTGCACGCCTCGACCTGGCCCGGGTGGATCAGGGTCTTGCCGTCGAACCCGAGCTGGCGACCCTGGAGGCACTCCGCCTCGAAACCCTCGGCATCTTTCACGTCGTTGAACACGCCGTCGAGGATCACGGTTCCGGTCGCGCGCGCCGCCAGCAGGCACAGTGACAGGCCAGTCAACAGGGGCTGACGGCCGGGGACGTGCTCGGCGTGCAGTTCCTTGGCCAGGTCGTTCGTCCCCATCACCAGGACCGTAAGCCGCTCCGAGGCTGCCGCGATCTCCTCGCAGTGCAGCATGGCCGTCGGCGTCTCCACCATCGCCCAGAGCATCGTGTGCTCGGGTGCCCCGGCGGCCTCCATCGCCGCCACGAGCTGGCGTACCTCCTCGGCCGATCCCACCTTGGGCACCACGATCGCGTCCGGGCCGGCTGCACTCGCCGCGCGCAGGTCGTCATCGTGCCACCGGGTGCCGATCCCGTTGATCCGGATGGTCACCTCGCGAGCCCCGTACTCGCCGGATCGCGCTGCGGCACAGGCGTTCTCGCGCGCCAGGTCCTTGGCGTCCGGAGCGACCGCATCCTCGAGGTCGAGGATGAGCGCGTCCACGGGCAGGGTCTTCGCCTTCTCCAAGGCCCGTTCGTTCGAGCTCGGCATGTACAGCGCGGAGCGCCGAGGCCGGTATGCCGCCGTCGCGCCCATCAGTGCTGCGCCTCTTCCACAGCCGAGGGGGACGCGGCATACATCGCGGCAAGGTCCGGGTCGGTCGCCGCAAGGCGGTCGGCGAGCTCGACGATGACCAGGCACTGCTTGAGACTGGCGTCGTCCTCCATCTTGCCGTCGATCATCACGGCACCAGTGCCGTCACCCATCGCCTCGATGACCCGACGGGCATGCGCCACGTCCTCGGCGGACGGGCTGAACACGCGCTTGGCGATCTCGATCTGGACCGGGTGCAGCGACCAGGTCCCGACGCAGCCGAGCAGGAAGGCGTTGCGGAACTGGTCCTCGCAGGCCACCACGTCCGCAATGTCACCGAACGGTCCGTAGTACGGGAAGATCCCGTGCATCGCGCAGGCATCGACCATCCGGGCGATGGTGTAATGCCACAGATCCTGTTGGTACGTCTGGCGACTGGCGTTCACATCGCCGTCCACCGGGTCCTGCCGCACGAGGTAGCCGGGGTGCCCGCCGCCCACCCTCGTGGTCTTCATCCGCCGGTCGGCGGCCAGGTCCGCCGGCCCCAGGGACATGCCCTGCATGCGTGGGCTGGCGCCGGCGATCGCCTCGACGTTGGCCACGCCGCGGGCGGTCTCGAGGATCGCATGGACGAGGATGGGCCGCTCCAGGCCGGCCCGCGCCTCGAGCTGGGCGAGCAACCGGTCGACGTAGTGGATGTCCTCGGGCCCCTGCACCTTGGGGACCATGATGACGTCGAGCTTGGCGCCGACCTCGGTGACCAGGGTGGTGAGGTCGTCCAGTACCCAGGGGCTGTCAAGCGCGTTCACCCTCGTCCACAGCTGGGTGTGTTCGCCGAAGTCCGTCGACCGGGCGATCTGTACGAGGCCCGCCCGGGCCGCCTCCTTGCGGTCGGCCTTCACCGCGTCCTCGAGGTTGCCCAGCAGCACGTCGACGGTGCCGACCATGGCCGGGATCTTGGCGGCCATCTTCTCGTTGCTGGGGTCGAAGAAATGGATCACGCGCGAAGGCCTCGCGGGCACCTCACGCAGGGGCGCCGGAGCGCCGACGGCCAACGGGGCGAAGAAGTCCTTGGGGCTGCGCACGCGGCGAAACTAGCAGCGACGCCTGGACAACGGTTATGACACAGTTCACGGTGTGACCGAAGCCGCGAACCAGAGCGCGCCACTGAACATCACGGCGCTGTTCGCCGAGGCGGCGGCCAAGTCCGCCCTGATGTGGGTCGAGATTCCTGGCGACCGCGCGTGGCCCTTCTGGCATGCCTGGGACGGGGAGACCGTGTATGCCGTGTCCGGCCCCGGCGAGCAGACCTTGCCCTGGGTTCCCGACCAGGTCTGCCTGGTGACGCGGAGCAAGGACACCGGCGGCCGGCTGCTCACTGTGCATGCGACCGTCCGCGAGATCCGGCCCGGGGACCCCGACTGGGAGCCGGCCACCCAGGCGCTCAAGGCAGAGCGTCTCAACGCCACCGACGACCAGCTCACCCGATGGGCCCAGGACTGCACGGTCCGCGCGTTCCGGCCCTTCGGGTCACCCGTCGAGGCACCGGGCTCGTACCTGTCGACGTCGAGGTCGGCGCCTGTTCCGCCCAGCCCCGCCACCACTTCTGGCTGGCGACCGTGGCACTGGCGAGGACGTCCACGACGTCGGCGTGGGAACCGCCTCCCGGACGAGTACTGACCAGCCGGATAGCCTTACCGGGTGAGCACTCCGTCGCGTGTCTTCGTGGGCCGCCTGACCAACCTGAGCGTGTTCGACCCGCTCGGTGACCAGGTGGGCCGGGTTCGCGACGTCGTTGTCACGTTCGGGGTCTCCCGCCGCCGCCCGCGCGTCATCGGGCTGGTCGTCGAGGTCCCCGGCCGGCGCCGCGTCTTCGTCCCGATGACCCGGGTGACCTCTGTGGACGGCGGTCAGGTCATCACGACGGGCCTGGTGAACATGCGCCGGTTTGAGCAGCGCACCAACGAGGAGCTGGTCATGGCCGAGCTCCTCGAGCGGACCGTGACCGTCAGCGACCCCGAGGGCGCCTTCGAGGCGACCGTCGAGGATGTCGCCATCGAGCGCGAGCGCAACCGCGACTGGGTGATCTCGAAAGTCTTCGTCCGGCAGGGCTCGGGTCGCGCGCTCGGCCCCTTCCGGCGGCGGCGCGGCGTCACCCTCGTGGTCCCTGTCGAGGAGGTCGCCGGGCTCCACCAGTCGGGGTCGAACCAGTCCGCGGCGAAGCTGCTGGAGACCTATGTCGACCTGAAGTCGGCCGACCTCGCCGAGGTGATCCACGACCTGTCGCCCAAGCGCCGAGCCGAGGTCGCCGAGGCCATGGCGGACGAACGGCTCGCCGATGTGCTCGAGGAGCTGCCGGAGGACGACCAGGTCGAGATCCTCGAGACGCTGCCGGTCGAACGCGCCGCGGACGTCCTGGAGGCGATGGAGCCCGACGACGCCACAGACCTGCTGCACAACCTCACCGAGGAGAAGCAGGAGGAGCTCCTCCAGCTGATGGAGCCCGACGAGGCCGCCGACCTACGACGACTGCTGAAGTACGACGAGGAGTCCGCCGGCGGCATGATGACCACCGAGCCGGTCATCCTCGGGCCGGAGGCGACCATCGCCGAGGCGCTCGCGGTCGTCCGCCGCGCCGAGATCTCCCCCGCGCTCGCCTCCACCGTGTACGTCTGCCGCGCGCCGCACGAGACGCCCACCGGCAAGTTCCTTGGCATCGTGCACATCCAGCGTCTGCTGCGCGAGCCACCACACGGCTCCATCGGCGGCATCCTCGACCGGGAGATCGAACCGTTAGGCCCCGACGCCCCGCTGGGCAAGGTGAGCCGCATCTTGGCGACCTACAACCTGGTTGGCGTGCCCGTCGTCGACGACGACGGTCGGCTCATCGGCGCCGTCACGGTCGACGACGTCTTGGACCACATCCTTCCCGACGACTGGCGTGAAGAGAGACGCGAGGTGACCCATGGCTGAGCGGACCACTTTCCGAGGCAGCGCAGGCCGCCTCGACCAGCCGCGCGAGACCCGCCGGCCCCTGCTCCCGCGGATCAGCTTGTCCCAGGAGACGTTCGGCGTCTGGAGCGAGGACTTCGCCCGCTTCATGGGGACCGCCAACTTCCTGATCGCCATGACCGTCTTCGTGGCGGTCTGGGTCGGGTGGAACGTCTTCGCTTCGCCCAACCTGATCTTCGACGTCTACCCGTTCATCTTCCTCACCCTCATGCTCAGCCTGCAGGCCTCGTATGCCGCGCCGCTGATCCTGCTGGCCCAGAACCGTCAGGCCGACCGGGACCGGGTCATCCTCGAGCAGGACCGCGCCAGGGACGAACGCAACCTCGCGGACACCGAGTACCTCACCCGCGAGGTGGCCGCGCTGCGCCATGCGATGGGCGACGCGGTGACCCGGGACTTCCTGCGCTCGGAGCTGCGCAGCCTGCTCGAAGAGATCGAGGAGCGGGGACTGACCGCGCAGCGCCGTGACGAGGACGACAGTCCTCGCGAGTCGGGCGGTTCCTCGCCGGAGTACCAGGCGACCTAGCATGGGGGCATGCCCCAGACCGCAGCACCGGTAACCGACGAGGCCCTCCACCAGGCCCTGTCGACCGTCATCGACCCCGAGATCCGCAAGCCTGTCACCGAGCTGGGCATGGTCGAGAGCGTCAGCGTGGACGATGCCGGCCGGGTCGAGGTGACGATCCTGCTCACCGTCTCGGGCTGCCCGATGAAGGAGACCCTGACCAAGGACACCACGGCCGCGCTGGCCGCCGTCCCCGGTGTCACCGGCGTCAAGGTCACCCTCGGGGTGATGAGCACCGAGCAGCGCGCCGGCCTGCGCGAGCAGCTGCGCGGCGGGACGCCCGAGCGTGAGATCCCCTTCGCCCAGCCAGGCTCCTTGACCAGGGTGTATGCCGTGGCCTCCGGCAAGGGCGGCGTCGGCAAGTCGTCCGTGACGGTGAACCTGGCGGCCGCGTTGGCCCAGAGCGGACTGCGGGTGGGCGTCGTCGACGCTGACGTCTACGGGTTCTCCATCCCCAGGATGCTCGGCGTGGAGCACCGGCCCACCCAGGTCGACGACATGATCCTGCCGCCGGTGAGCCATGACGTGAAGGTCATCTCGATCGGCATGTTCGTCCCCGGCAACCAGCCCGTGGTGTGGCGCGGCCCGATGCTGCACCGCGCGCTGCAGCAGTTCCTCGGGGACGTGTTCTGGGGCGACCTGGACATCCTCCTGCTGGACCTGCCCCCAGGCACCGGCGACATCGCGATCTCCGTGGCCCAGCTCATCCCGACCGCCGAGATCCTGGTCGTGACCACCCCTCAGCAGGCCGCCGCTGAGGTCGCCGAACGGGCAGGTTCCATTGCCCTGCAGACGCACCAGCGCATCGTCGGGGTCATCGAGAACATGTCCTGGCTGGAACTGCCGGACGGCTCACGCCAGGAGATCTTCGGGTCCGGTGGCGGCCAGATCGTCGCCGACTCGCTGACCCGCGCGGTGGGTGCCGACGTGCCTCTGTTGGGCCAGATCCCGCTCGACACCAACCTGCGCGAAGGCGCCGACGAGGGCACCCCCGTGGTTCTGCGCAACCCCGAGTCGCCGTCCGCGGTGACGTTGCGGGCGATCGCTCGTGGGCTCGGGACCCGTTCACGGGGCCTGGCCGGTCGGTCCCTGGGGCTGTCGCCCGTCGGACGCTGACGGCTCAGGTCGCGTCGACGTCGTACGGCGTGGGGAGCTCGGGGTTACGTCCCCGGCTGGTCGGGAATGGTGACGCGCCGGTCGCGTCCGCACCCGTGCCGTCGGGGCCCGGGCCCGGGTCCATCAGCGCCTCGCGCACGATCCGTCTCGGGTCATACTGGCGCGGGTCGTACTGGCGCCAGTTGATGTCGTCGAACTCGGGCCCCATCTGTTCGCGCAGCTGACCGCGAGCGCCCTCGGCCATGGCCCTCGCCTGGCGGACCAGCTTTCCCAGCTTGGCGGCATACTCCGGCAGTCGTTCGGGCCCGAGGATCACCACCGCCAACACCATGAGGATGACGAACTCCCAGCCGTTGATGTCAAAGAGCATCGGGGCTCCTCGTCATCCGCCGGAGGTGCCGGTCAGGATCAGGTTGACCGTCAGGGTGCTGCCGCCGCGCCGGAGCTTCATCGTGACGTGGTCCCCCACGTTCTTGGCCCGAATCGCCACGACGAGGTTGTCGGGGTCGTTGACCGGTCGCCCGTCGAACTCGAGGATCACGTCGCCAGGCTTGACCCCGGCCTTCCCCGCGGGGCCGTTGGGGTCCACCGGCGCGCCGCTTGACGCGGAGGCCTGGCTCAGGATCCGGACCCCGTCGCCGGTGTACTGACGGTCCAGCACCACGCCGATGACCGGGTGGACAGCCTTGCCGGTATGGATCAGCTGCTCCGCGGTCTTGACCGCCTGGTCGCTGGGGATGGAGAACCCCACCCCGATGTTGCCCGACTGGGTGTCGGTCGTCCCGGGGACCCGGGCGATCGCCGAGTTCACGCCGACCACCTGGCCCTGCATGTCCAGCAGTGGTCCGCCGCTGTTGCCGGGGTTGATGGCTGCGTCGGTCTGGATCGCGTTGATGAACGACTGCTGGTCGCCGTTGCCACCGGGACTGACCGGCCGGTTGAGGGCACTGACGATGCCAGAGGTGACGCTCGACTCGAGACCCAGCGGGGCTCCGACCGCGATCACCTGGTCGCCGACGACGACGTCCTTGGACGACCCCATGACCAGCGGCTTGAGGTCGGGCCGACCCGTGTTGAGCACGGCCAGGTCATAGGAGCCGTCGCGCCCGGCGATGGTTGCGTGGATCTGGCTGCCGTTGCTCAGCTCGACGACGATCGTGCCGCCGGAGGCCGCCCCCGACACGACGTGGTTGTTGGTCAGGATGTGGCCGGCGTGGTCGATGACGAAGCCAGAGCCGGTGCCCGTGCCGTCGGCCCCGCTGACCTTGATGGTGACGACGCTCGGCAGCGACAGTGCGGCGATGGACGCGATGGAGCCCGACGGCCGCGAGGTGGCGCCTGAACCCGCCGTCGGGATCGTGGAGGCTCCCCGGGTGAGGTCGACCTGGTGGGTCGCCCCCACCCAGCCGCCGAACAGGCCGCCGAGGAGGGCGGCGCACAGGGACGCGATGGCGGCGATGGCGATGGTGGCCCCCCAGCCCGGTCCTGGGCGGTGGCCGGCGGGACCAGCCGGCGGCCCTGGCTGGGTGCCGACGGGCATCGGCGGGGGGCCGTACGGAACAGGCTGGGCGCCGTAGGGAACAGGCTGGGCGCCGTAGGGCATGGGCTGGGCGCCGTAGGGGCCGAAGGGCGCGGGTGGTTCGTCGGCTGGCCCGGGCGGCGGCAGCTCCTGGGTGTGGTCGAACGTCACCGGTCCGGTCGGCTCGCTCCAGGCCCAGGGTGTGCCGGGGATGGGTTCGGCCGGGTTGGCAGGTGTGCCAGGGGTGCCGCCCTCGGGCTGGGCGTGCTGATCGTGCTGACCGGGCTGATCGTGCTGACCGGGCTGCTGTGGGTCGCCAGCGGGGTCGCGCTCGTCGCTCATGGAGTCGATTGTGCCGAACGGAGGCGTATACCGCCGACGGCGGGTCGAACCACGGTCTGGGGCGGGGCCGAGCCGCCGCCGAGATTGGCGACCATGAACGCCGCCGGAACGAACGGCGAGGTCACCGGCGGTGTGCCCCGCAGAACGCCTGGGGTGGTCCCAGGGTCGTGGACGGGCAGGCCGACGGCAGTCACCGCCACTCCCCAGGCCGCGGCAGCAGTGGCCCCGGCGGCCAGGCCCGCGAAGACGGTGGCCCGCCGCGCGGAACGGTGCAGGGCCGGCATACCCCGGTCCACCACCGGGATCGGGGCCACCGGCACCGGTGGCAGGGCAGGCCCGTCGCGGTGCCCGCGCTGGGCACGGTCAGGGGTGTGGGACGAGCCTGACGACGCCGTCGAGGCACGACCGGCCCCGCGAGGACGTTCCGCCGCCGACTCCTCGGCGAGTGCCAGCAGCATGCCCCGCAGGTCGCCAGGCACGGCCGGAGCAGCAGGTGCGCGCAGGGCCATCAGCACCCGGCGCTCCTGGGCCACCGCAGCGCGGCAGCAGGCACAGGTCACCACGTGCCGGTCCCACAACAGCAAGGCGACGGGATCCATGGCACGGTCCGCGTAGGCGGTCAGCTCAGCTCCCAGACACCGCCCTCTCCCGCGATGGGCGATGGGCAGCGTGACCCACCCTGGCCGGTTCACGGGATCACCGGGACCCGTGGACCGCCCGCCCCAGCACCGGCAGGCGGCGCTTGGGCGCTGGCGCGGGGACCGGCTCGAAGTCTCGTGCTGCCCGGCCCAGCGCTGGGTCTCGATGCGCCAGCGCCTCGCGCAGCTGCGCCCGGCCACGGTGGATCCGGGAGCGGACCGTGCCGAGCTTGACGCCGAGGGTGGCGGCGATCTCCTCGTAGGACAGTCCCTCGATGTCGCACAGCACCACCGCGGCGCGGAAGTCCGGCGAGAGGGCGTCCAAGGCGTGCTGGACGTCGTCGTCGAAGTGGGTCGCGTCGAAGGTCGCCTCAGGGCCTGCCTCACGCGTGGGGAGGCGGGCGGCGGACTCGTCGGACAGCGCGTCGAACCTGATCCGCTGCTTGCGCCGCATCTTGTCCAGGAAGACGTTGGTCGTGATCCGGTGGAGCCAGCCTTCGAAGGTGCCCGGCTGGTAGGAGTTCAGCGAGCGGAAGACCCGGATGAACACGTCATGGGTCAGGTCCTCGGCATCGTGGACGTTGCCGGTCAGCCGGTACGCGAGCCGGTAGACCCGAGCAGAGTGCTGCTCGACGATCTCTTCCCACGTCGGTGGGACCCACGCCTGCTCGACCTGCACACCCTGCACAACGTCAGCCTGCTTGACGGGCGTGCCGAAGGTCTCGGTCGCGGTCACGTGCCTCACCTCCGCTCGGCGCGCCGGGCGTTCAGGCTCGGCGCGTGCATGCATCCGTCCAGACGACCGGACACGTCTCATCGTTCCCCAACAACCTGAGGGTTCGCTGTATGCCCACCCGCCGTACCTCCCGCGACGTGCGCGCCTCGGTCTGGCGTACCCGCCCAGTTCGCGCCCCCGGCGGCAGTAGGGTTTGCGGCATGAGTGCACAGAAGCCCGCCAGCTGGGCGTATGCCGAGGAGTTCGTCACCGAGAACGAGGTGATCGAGCAGGCGCGGCGCCGGGGGGAGGAGCTCGGGGCGGTGCCGGTCGGCAACGGAGCGGGTGTGCTGCTGCGGCTGCTGGCGGCGGCGGTCAAGGCCAAGTCGGTCGTCGAGATCGGCACCGGTGCCGGCACTTCCGGACTGTGGATGCTCCAGGGCATGCCCGACGACGGCATCCTGACGACCATCGACGTCGAGCCCGAGCACCAGAGCTCTGCGAAGAAGGCGTACGCCGAGGCCGGGATCGCCCACCAGCGCACGCGCGTCATCAGTGGACGGGCCCTCGACGTGCTTCCCCGGATGACCGACGCGGCCTACGACATGGTCGTCATCGACGCCGACAAGGGCGAGTACCCGAGCTACGTGGACCACGCGATCCGGCTGCTGCGATCCGGCGGCGTGCTCGTACTCGACAACATGTTGTGGCACGACAAGGTCGCCGACCCGGCCGCCCGTGACACCGAGACCGTCGTGCTGCGCGATCTCGGCAAGCGGCTGCGGGACGACGACCGGCTGGTTCCGGCGCTGCTCCCGGTGGGCGACGGCGTCTTCGCCGCGGTCAAGCGCTGACGCTCAGGCCGTGCCTGGACCGGGGCCCCGGCGGAACTTGGCTGGGCCCTCGGCGATGGCCACCACCTCGAAGGCTTCAACCGAGATGGGTGGCGACCCGATGATGACGCTGCCGGGTGCGGTGGCCGCGGTCGCGTTGAACTCCGCCGCGAAGTCATCGCGATAGACGGCCTGGTCGAAGACGTAGGTTCCCTCGAACCAGCTGCCCTCGACCATCCGCCAGGTCTTGAAGGCCAACCCATCCAGAAACATGAACCTGGCCATCGAGGTGCCGACGACGTAGTCGCGCAGCTTGGCCGCGACATCCTGAGGGGCGTTCTCGAGCGACCAGCGCACCGAGAGCCCGTATCCGGCATTCATGGCATGTTCTCCAACCAGTGAAGGAGCAACCGGGCCCCGAAGCCCGTGCCGCCCTTGGTGAGGAGCCCACGGTCCACGTCGGAGCGTCCCACCCCCGCGATATCGAGATGCGCCCACCGACGTGAGCCCGCAAACTCGCGGAGGAACAATGCTGCCGTGATCGACCCGCCGCCGCTTCCGCTGCCCGCGATGTGGTTGATGTCGGCGATGTCGCTGTCCAGGGCTTCGCGGTAGTCCTCGACGAGCGGGAAGGACCACACCGGCTCACCGGTGGCCGCCGCGGATCGCTCCAAGGCCCCCCGCAGGGCATCGTCGGTCGCATACAACGGGGCCATGCTGCGCCCCAGCGCGACCCGGGCGTGGCCGGTCAGCGTCGCGATGTCGACCAGGTAGTCGGGGTCGAGGGTGAGATCGGCATAAGCCAGGGCGTCGGCCAGCACGAGCCGGCCCTCAGCGTCGGTGTTGCCGATCTCGACCCTGGTCCCGCCGTACTGGGTGATGACGTCGGAGGGCCGGAACGAGGACCCGCTGACCGCGTTCTCGGCCAGCGGCATCAGGCCGGTCACCCGGATCCCCACGCCGAGGTCACGGCATGCCGCGAGCACGGCCAGGACGATGGCGGCGCCGCTCATGTCGGTCTTCATGGCGAGCATGCCGTCGGCAGGCTTGATATCCAGGCCACCGGTGTCGAACGTGATGCCCTTGCCCACCAGCACCGCCCTCGGCGTCGTCGCGGTGGCACCGGCCGGGGTGTAGTCCAGCTGCACCAGGCGCGGCGGGCTGTCCGACCCGGCTCCGACCGCCAGCAGGCCACCGAAACCCTCCGCGCGCAGCTCCCGGGTGGTCCAGACCTTGACGTCGAGCCCGGCGCGCCGCCCAACGGTGCGCGCCTGCGCCGCCAACCACGCCGGGTTCTTGAGGTTCGAGGGGGTGACCGCGAGGTTGCGAGCGAGCATCGTCGCCCGCGCCCGGAGGAACGCGTGGAAGGTCGCATCGCCGTCGTAGGCCCCGCAGAGCACGACCAACGGCACTGGTGCTGCGGGTCCGTTCGAACCCGACAGCCACTGCGGAGAGGAGTAGCCACCCAGGGCCAGCCCCTCGGCGAAGGCGCCCTGGCCTTCCGCACCGCGGTCGGCGCCGATGGTCGTCACGAGGTGGGCATGTCCGCGGGAAGCGCGACCCACAGCGGCCCCGGCCAGCCGCAGGTCGTTCTCGGAGCCGGTCTCGACGCCGACCAGGAGCACCAGCCGGGCGGCCCGCTCCCCCGGGACCAGAGGAATTCGGGTCACCGCCCCCGCAGCGGAGTCCGGTTCGTAGGCGGCAGCCACCTCTCGGGCGCTGAGGCCCACCAGGGCCAGCGCGTCTCGCGTGTCGACGACGGAGTCGACCCCGTCGGGCGTCACCGCGAGGGCGAGCACGAGGTCGTCGGGCTCGAGGTCGACCAGGACGTCCGCGAGAGGGGTGTCCCGCACCGTCCAGTCGCTGGTCACGGGGGTCAAGAGGTCGGGGTCCGGCACGGACCCGACCCTATCGAGCAGCCCCCGCCGTGAACGGCATACCCCTCAACACGACCAGACCCCCACCGGCGGCTGCCGGTGGGGGTCTGGTCGGATGTCTCAGAGGGTCACTTGAGACCTTCGCAGTTGTTGATGGCCTCGCCCAGGGCGCGCACCTCGTCAGGGGTCATCTCGACCACCAGGCGACCGCCGCCTTCCAGCGGCATCCGCAGGACGATGCCGCGGCCCTCCTTGGTCACCTCGAGCGGGCCATCGCCAGTCCTCGGCTTCATCGCCGCCATGGGTGCGTCCCTTCTTTGTCAGGCGTGGTGTCCTGCCGGCACGCGGGTCCACGCCCTGTGTTTGTGCTCCCCATGCGCGCCAGATTTCGTCCATTATCTCGTGAACACGCTCGCAGGCGAAATCCACCCTCCCCCCGTCTCGGCGCCTCATCGGTGAGACTGCATCCGTGCACGCCCGCTCAGCCCTCTTCGACCTCTACGGCGACCACTTACTCGACCGCGACGGGTGGGCCCCGATCTCGGCGTGCGTGGGACTGCTGGGCTCCTTGGGCATCTCGGCGCCGGCGGTTCGGACCGCCGTGTCACGGATGGCGCGCGAAGGCTGGCTGGAGCCGGTCGAACGCGACCTGCGTGGGTATGCCGTGTCCGCCCGGGGGCGCGAGCGGCTGCGCGAGGCGCATGCCCGGATCTATCGCACCGAGCACACGCCGTGGGATGGCCGGTGGCACCTCGTCGTCGTGGATCGGGCACCCGACCGCAACGCCCGGGCCCGGGGCACCCAGGCACTGGCCTACCTCGGGTACGGCCAGCTGGCCGCGGACACCTGGATCGCACCGCGCCCCAGCCGGGAGCTCGGCGCCGCGCTCGACCCGACCGGCATGGCCTGGCGCAGTTTCACCGGCACCCTCGACGGGGACGCCCGGCAGGTCGTCTCAGGCGTATGGGACCTCAGCTCACTCGCCGACGCGTACCGCGTCTTCACCGACACCATCTCGCCCGCTGAACCCGCCAGCACCCCCGAGGAGGCGTTCGTGGCGCGCACCCAGCTCGTCCATGAGTGGCGGCTCTTCCTGTTCAGCGATCCCGGCCTGCCCGACGAGGTGCTGCCTGACCAATGGGCCGGACGCGAGGCGGCCCGATCGTTCGACGCTCGCGCCCTCGAGCTGCTCCCCGGAGCGCGCTTGTGGGTGGATGCCTGGCTGACTGGGCGAGGCGATCGGCCATGATGGGCCGATGACCGAACAGACCGCCCTGTCGCCATCGCCTGTCGTCGTCGAGCGGGAGGGCGCCGTGGCCACGGTGCGCTTCAACCGGCCCGACGCCATGAACGCCCTCGACATCGCCACCAAGGAAGCGCTGCTGGCAGCCCTCGGCGCGGTCGCGGAGGATCCCGAGGTGCGTTGCGTGGTCCTCACGGGCTCGGGGCGGGCCTTCTGCGTCGGCCAGGACCTGCGTGAGCATGTCGGGCTCCTGCAACGCGACGACCCCTCGTTGTGGGAGACGGTGCCCCGGCACTACAACCCGATCGTCGAGCTGCTGGCCACGATGAACAAGCCCGTCGTCGCAGCCCTCAACGGTGTCGCTGCCGGTGCTGGCGCCGCGTTCGCCATGGCAGCGGACTTCCGGGTGATGGTGGACACCGCCGGGATGAACGTCGCCTTCGCTGGCATCGCCCTCTCGTGCGACTCAGGCTCCTCGTGGTGGCTGTCTCGGCTGGTGGGGCCGGCGAAGGCCAAGGAGCTGTTGCTGCTGCCGCGCACCGTGCCGGCCGGGGAGTGCCTCGATCTCGGTCTGGTGACCAGCGTCGTGAGCCCGGACGAGCTCGAGATGACGGTCCGCGAGCTCGCCGCCACCCTGGCGGCCGGGCCCACCCTCGCGTACGGCTCGATCCGCCGCGCGGTCGCCTTCAGCTCCGGGCACGACCTCAGCGCGTCGCTCGCGCAGGAGGCTCACTACATGGCGGTCACCGGGGCCAGCGCCGACCACCATGCGGCCGTCGCGGCATTCCTCGCCAAGGAGCCGGCGCAGTTCACGGGTCAGTAGCAGACGGCCCGGACCAGGCCGTTATGGCGGGGTCGCGGCCCACGGGACGTAGGTCAGCAGGGTGCAGGTGAACCACACCATCCCACCGGCCAGGACCAGCGCCACCACGCCCACCCGGCGTCGCCAGTGGCCGACCACGGACGCACCGGTCGAGGTCCGCATGGCCACCGAGGCCACGAGCGCCGCGATCGGGAAGTCCAGCAGCAGGAACCGCCACATGCTGGTGATCGGACGGACCACGGCCAGCAGGTACAGCGGGTAGGCCAGGGCCCAGACCCGCAGCTCCAGCGCCAGCCACCGTCCATGCCTGCCGAGGATGAGCGCGATGTAGGTCACGACCAGCGCCAGGAGCACCAACACTCCGGCCAGCCCGTGGGAGTCCCAAGCCCAGGAGATCCAGAGGACGAAGGGCCCGGACTGGGGATTCTGGCCCCACGCCGCCTGCACCTTGAAGAACGCGAGCGGCAGCCCGCTGGCCAGCCCGACGACCACTGGCCAGGCGATCGACGACACTGCCGTGGCCAGGATCATGGCGGCCGCGCTCAGCCGCTGCCCATGCAGGGGTCGCAGCCCGGCAGCGCGGTCCTCTCGCCAGCGCAGCACGAGCTGGGCCGCGACGGCGCAGGCGATAGCCGGGGCCGCGGCCCGGGTGAAGCCCAGCGGCAGGGCCACGAGCGCCACCAGCGCGTAGCGACGCTGCATCAGCAGCAGCAAGGACGCCGCGATCAGGACGCAGGCCAGTGCCTCGGTGTAGGGCATCACCAGGATCCCGGTGGCCGGATACAGGCACCACAGGACCGCCGCGACCAGGGCCAGCCGTTCTCGGGCCGGCTGCGGAGCGGCGTGCACGGCGAAGCGGAAGCAGCGCCACACCAGCAGGACCGCGGCGGCGCCGAGTACCAGGTTGAGCAGCACGGCCGCCGGCTCGAACGGCAGGCCGGTGAGCATCAGCACCCGGACCAGCATGGGGAACGCCGGGTAGAACGCCCAAGCGCTGTAGGTCAGCAGGCCCGTGGCCGGGTCAGCCGGCAGCGGGATCGGGTACCCGTACATGGCCACGCGCTTGTACCAGACGCTGTCCCAGGAACCGAGGATGTCGCCGACGCTCGGGTTGAGGTGACCCACTCCGGCCGGTGTCTGGAACCACACCGCCGACACCACCATGGCCAGGACCGCGACGACCCTCGTCGCGGCATACACCAGCAGAAGGAAGGTCACCGGACGGGCCAGCGCGTGCCCGGCGAGCGCACTGCGGCCGCGCGAGGTGCGCAGCGCCTTCAGGACGGCGCCGATGACGGCGACGCCGCGGGTCACGGTGGGGACGCGGCGGGTCACGGTGGGTAGTCCGACGGCGGGACGAAGACCAGCAGCGTCCAGATCCAGACCGCCTGACCGGCCACGCCGAGGACGACCAGGGCTGTCGTCCGTGCCCACAACCATCGGGCCGCACGACCCAGCCACGCGCCACCGAGGATGACCGCAAGGAGCGGGAACAGCGGCAGCGCGTAGCGAAAGATGCTGGTGAACGGATCGAGGACAAACGCGAGGTATGCCGGGTACGCCAGGCACCAGGTGCGCAGCTCTGGCCCCAGCCGTCGAGCCCAAGGCCCGAGCGGGAGAGCAAGGAGCGTCACGACCAGCGCGCCCAGCAGGACGTCACCGAACAGCTCCGGATGGGCGGTGTCGCGAAAGACCCACTGGGACATCGACACCCACGGCTTGAGGGGGACGATGTGGCCGCCGGCCCGCCACGCGGCCATGGTGTCGGTGTAGGCGTTGCGCGAGCCCGTGACCGCCCAGGCCACGAGCGGCCAGACCATGGCTGCTACGCCGCTGGCAGCCATGGCGACTGCTCCGCGCACATACTCACCCGTCGTGATCGGGTCGCTGCGACGAGCGCGCCAGCGGACGACCAGGGCCACGGCCACGACGACGGCGACCGGGGCAGCGATGGGGCGGGTGATGCCGAGAAGCAGCACGAGGGCGGCCGACAGCAGCCACGCCCGGCGCATCACGGCCCACAGGGTCGCGCAGAGGACCAGCATGGCGATGGACTCGGTGTAGGCAAGCTGCAGCGAGACCGCCGCGGGGAACGCCGCCCACACGGCGACCGTGGCCAGCGCTACCCGCTGCCCCACCCGTTCCGCGAGCAGCCCGGCCATGAGGAGGCTGGCACCCAACCCACAGACCAGGGCAAACGTGCTGGCGACCACGGGGAAGCCCAGACCGGTCAGGGCCATCAAGGCCCGCGAGGCCAACGGGAAGAGCGGATAGAACGCCCAGACGTTCTGGGCGACGTGGCCCGACGCCGGGTCGAGCGGCAGGTGGACGGGATATCCCTGCAGGGCAGCGGTGCGGTACCAGCTGCCGTCCCACAGGACCGTCATGTCCAAGTAGCCGACGTGGGGGCCGGTCCAGCCCGCGACGGCGACCTGGTCGTGGCTCGCCAGCAGCACCAGGAGGCCCGAGATCGCCCTCAGGACGAGGTACACCACGGCGACCTGGACGCTGAGCCTGGGCATCGAGCCCAGCCGGCGCATCATGTCCGACCACCCATCCCGGCCCGGTGGCAGCCGGCGAGATGGTCGTCGACGAGCCCGCACGCCTGCATCGCGGCATACATGGTCGTGGGGCCGACGAAGACGAGTCCGGCTTTCTTCAGGGCCTTCGCGAGCGCGACCGACTCCGGCGACGTAGCCCGCAGGTCGGCGACCTCGGCCGGCCGCCGGTGGACCGCGGGAGCGTGGGACCACATCAGGGCGTCCAGCCCACCCTGGTCGCGCAGAGCCACCACTGCGGCGGCGTTGCGGATGGCCGCGTCGATCTTGAGCCGATTGCGCACGATGGCGGCGTCGGCCATGAGCCGGCTCCGGTCACGGTCGTCGAACTCAGCCACCGCCTCGGGGTCGAACCCGGCGAAGGCGGCCCGGAACGCCTCACGCTTACGCAGGATGGTCAGCCAGGACAAGCCGGACTGGAACGCCTCCAGGGACAGCCGCTCGTACAGCGCCTGCTCGCCGTGCACGGCCACCCCCCACTCGGTGTCGTGGTAGGCCAGGTACTCCGGGGCGGACCCCGCCCAGGCGCACCGCGCCACCCCGTCCTCGCCGACCAGGACGCCGGTCATGCCAGTCCCTCTCGCCGAGCGCTCGACTCGGCCAGCATCGCGTCCAGGGCCCGGCCGTACAGCCAGGTGCTGACCCGGTCGAGCAGTGGCGCGAAACCCCTGCGGAACGGAAGGGGTCTGACCACCACCTCCTCGACCCAGTCCACCCGCGTGCCTGCCGCGCCGAGCGGCGTCACCGTCACCTCGGCCCAGCCACCCAGCAGGCGACCGGTCTTGACGACCCGAAACCGGCCGGTGTCGCCGTCGGTCGGCGGCGCCCAGCCACTGACGAGCATCGAGTCCGAGAACGCCATCGGCCCAACACCACTGATGCCGGCGAACCCCCAGCCGAGGCGTGGCGTGCCGGGATCGACCTGCATCCGGGTCAGCGGCATCCAGCGGCCGTATCCGGCGAAGTCGGTGAGGACGTCCCAGACGACCGCAGGGGCCGAGGACGTCTCGCGGGTCAGGTGCAGCGTGCTCATCTCAGGGTGTGGGTTCGGGCCGAGCCTGGTTCGCCTCGAGCTCGACGACGCGCTCGGCGAGCCGGTCGAGGACCGCGTCCACCTGGTCCATCCGGTACCCGCGCAGGGCGGTGTCGAAGTGCACGTCGGCGAGGTCCTGCGGGCGGAAGTCCGCCGGCAGCCCGGGGTCACGCTGGGTGGTGGTGGCCGAGGAGAGCGGGTCGTAGCCCACCCAGCCGACGATCAGCGCGGCGAACGCGCCCACGACAAGGACCGCGACGGCGATGAACAGCACCCAGATCACGCAGGTGATCGTCGCATGAAGTCCCCGACAGACCTACTCAACCCCCGCCCGACCGCTGCCCGAATCTCGACACGACCCGTCCTGCACGCGGGCTCAGCCGGCTGTGCCGGTGCCCACGTGACGAGGTCCGCGCGCCTGGCCACCCGCTCCGGGCTCGATGGCTGACCGGGTCAGCATCTCGACGAACTGGGGGACGTCCTCCGGAGCCAGCCGCAGCGTCGCCCGACAGACCGTGTCCTGCCAGATGGACAGGACGACTCGCCCGCTTTCAGGGTGCCCCGAGATCCTCAGGGTTCGCCCCGCCACGTCCCGGCCGACGATGACGTCCCCGTGGCTCGGCAGAGGCGAGATGGTCATCTGACCATGATCCTCGCAAGACCATCGAGCAGTCCATCCCTCATTCGGGCCGTTTGGGAACGATCTCGTCGTCAGCCTGGACCACGAGGCGCACGGCCTCGTCGACATCGTCGGTAAGGTGCAGCAGGTCGATGTCCCGAGCGTTGACCGTGCCGGCCTCCAGCACCGTCCCCCGCAGCCAGTCGAACAGCCCACCCCAGTACTCGCGACCGATCAGGACGATGGGGAAGGACGTGACCTTCTGGGTCTGGACCAGGGTGACCGCCTCGAACAGCTCGTCGAGCGTGCCGAATCCCCCCGGCAGCACGATGAACCCACGGGCGTACTTGACGAACATGGTCTTGCGGGCGAAGAAGTAGCGGAAGTTCACCCCGAGGTTCACATACTCGTTGAGTCCCTGCTCGAACGGCAGCTCGATGCCCAGCCCCACCGAGGCCCCGCCAGCCTCGCGGGCGCCCTTGTTGGCCGCCTCCATGGCGCCGGGTCCGCCACCGGTGATCACGGCATACCCGGCCTCCACCAGCTTGCCGGCCACCTGGGTGCCCAGCTCGTAGAACGGGGTGCCCGGCCTGGTGCGGGCCGACCCGAACACACTCACCGCCGGACCGAGCTCGGCCAGCGCACCGAACCCCTCGACGAACTCGCTCTGGATCCGCATGACCCGCCAGGGGTCGGTGTGCAGCCAGTCGCTGGGTCCCCGGCTGTCCAGCAGGCGCTGGTCGGTGGTCGTGCCAGGGACCCGTGAGCCTCGAAGGGTCACCGGGCCCGTGTGGTACTCGTAGTCGTGGCCGGTCGCCGCGCCGCTCAGGCTCTGCTCGCTCACGCGGGACAACCTACGCGAGCCAGCGCAGCAGCGCGGCGAGCGCCGACTCGAGCTGGTCGACCGGACACCGCTCCTCGTCGTGGTGGGCGAGGTTGGGGTCACCGGGCCCGAAGTTCACCGCGGGCACTCCCATCGCGGCGAAGCGAGCTACGTCGGTCCACCCCTGCTTGGCGACGACGTCGACCCCGAGAGCCTCGACGAAGGCCTTGGCGGCGGGGCGGTCCAACCCGGGGCGGGCACCGCCGGCGTTGTCCTTGAGGTCCACGACGTAGCCCGAGAACAGCTGGTGCACCACCGCGAGCGCATCTTCGGGTGACTTGTCGGGGGCGTAACGGTAGTTGACCGTGACCACGCAACGATCGGGGATGACATTGCCGGCGATCCCGCCGGCGATGCCGACGGCGTTCATGGCCTCGCGGTACTCCAGACCGTCGACGACCACGGTGTCGGGCCGGTATGCCGCGAGCCGGGTCAGCACTTCGGCCGCGTCGTGGATCGCGTTGTGTCCGTTCCACGGGCGCGCCGAGTGCGCGGCGATGCCCTTGGTGCTCACCTCGGCGCGCAGCGTGCCCTTGCACCCGCCCTCGACAATCGCGCCGGTGGGCTCGAGCAGCACCGCGAAGTCCGCGTCGTCGACGAGGTCGGGACGCTGCTGGTGGATGTGGAGCAACCCGTTGAACTCGCTGTCGATCTCCTCCCCCTCATAGAACACGAAGGTGAGGTCACGGCTCGGCTCGGTCACCAGCGCCGCCTTGAGCTGGATGGCGACGCCACCCTTCATGTCGACGGTGCCGCGGCCCCACAGGTCGCCGCCCTCGCGTCGGGTCGGCAGGTTGGCCGGGTCCGTGGTCAGTGGAACCGTGTCGATGTGCCCCGCGAGCACGACTCGCTCCGAGCGTCCCAGCTCGGTTCTCGCCACCAGCGAGTTGCCGACCCGGGTCACGTCCAGATGGGTCAAGGGGGCCAGCGCCGCCTCGATGGCGTCGCAGATCGCAGCCTCGTCGCGGGAGACGGACTCGATGTCGCACAGCGCGGCGGTGAGCGTCACGATGTCGGCCGACAGGTCCAGGGCCACCGGGTCTGTGGCGAGGTTGTCTGCGGGGAGGTTGTCTGTGGTGCGGTTCGCCATGCGCCGAGCCTAGCCACGGGAGGGTGGCCTGCTCTCAAGGAGGCTCTCGTAGGGTGGTCCCCATGACGACCGACCGCAAGGCTTGGGGCCATGGGCTCGCGACCGTCCACGAGGGCGGATCCGTGCTCGACACCTGGTACCCCCAGCCGGCCCTGGGCACCCGCCCCTCCGATGCCCTCGTCCCCGCCCAGCTCGCGGCGCTCGAGGGAATCGACGAGGTCCGGGCGGTGCGACGCGAGGTCGTCACCACCGAGATCGACCTCGACGCCGCGCCGGGCGACGTCGCCGATGCCTACCTGCGCCTCCACCTGCTGTCGCACCGCCTGGTGCAGCCCAACAGCCTGAACCTCGACGGGCTTTTCGGGGTGCTCACCAACGTGGTCTGGACGAGCGCCGGCCCCTGCGCGGTCGAGGGCTTCGAGCTGACCCGGGCGGCGTTGCTGGCCCGCGGCCCCGTCCAGGTTCTCGGGGTCGACAAGTTCCCTCGGATGACCGACTACGTGGTGCCCGCCGGGGTGCGGATCGCAGATGCCGACCGGGTGCGGCTCGGCGCCCATCTCGCGGCCGGGACGACTGTCATGCACGAGGGTTTCGTCAACTTCAACGCCGGGACGCTGGGGACCTCGATGGTCGAGGGCCGGATCAGCCAAGGCGTCGTCGTCGGTGACGGCTCCGACATCGGCGGAGGCGCCTCGACGATGGGCACCCTGTCCGGCGGCGGGACCGAGCGCGTCAGGATCGGCGAGCGCTGCCTGCTCGGGGCGGAGGCCGGGCTGGGGATTGCCCTCGGCGACGACTGCGTCGTCGAGGCGGGGCTCTATCTCACTGCCGGGGCCAAGGTGAGCCTGCCCGACGGCCAGGTCGTCAAGGCTCGCGAGCTCTCCGGCCAGGACAACCTGCTGTTCCTGCGCAACTCCGTCACCGGCACCGTCGAAGCACGGCCCCGCGACGGCCACGGCATCGTTCTCAACTCCGATCTCCATGCCAACGACTAGGCGCGGAGGCGTCGTCCTCGCCGAGGAGCGCCATCACACCACTGCCAGACGGCTGGCGACCAGGACGATCCTCCTGGTGCTCGCGGTCGGGATCGTCATCGCCGGGTGGATAGGGGTACGCGGGGTCGTGACCAACTTCGGCAGCCCGCAGTGCCAGGCGACCGCGCTGGGAGTCAGCGTCGACTTCGACCCCACCCAGACGGCGAACGCGGCAACGATCGCTGCCGTGGCTGAGCAGCGGGGGCTGCCCGCTCGGGCGGCCACGATCGCGATCGCGACGGCGATCCAGGAGTCGAAGCTGCGCAACCTCAAGTACGGCGACCTGGACTCGGTCGGCCTGTTCCAGCAGCGCCCGAGCCAGGGCTGGGGGCGAACCGACCAGATCCTCGACCCGGTGTATGCCTCGAACCGCTTCTACGACGCGCTCGTGAAGATCCCGGGCTACGAGTCGATGAAGATCACCGAGATCGCTCAGAAGGTGCAGAAGAGCGCCTATCCCGACGCCTACGCCAACCATGAGCAGGAGGGCCGGCTGCTGGCATCGGCACTGCTGGGGCATTCCCCCGGGGGTCTCGGCTGCCGGCTGGATGCCTCGGCGACGGGTGACCCCGCCAGCCTCAAGGCGTTGATGGCCCGCGAGCTCGGCACCACTGCCACGGTGACCGGCCGTCAGCTCACCGTGCACGCGTCATCCGAGCGCACCGCGTGGACGGCAGGCGCCTATGCCGTGGCCAAGGCCAGCCAGTTCGGCGCGGCAACCGTGCAGGTCGGTGCCAAGAAGTGGACCCGGACCCGCGACAGCTCGGGCTGGCAGTGGCAGGCGGCGTCTGGCTCCGCCGGCGCCACGACGGTCACCGTCACCTTCCCGTAGCCACCCCCTCGGCGACGCCCCTCGCCCCTCCTGCGTGCAGCAACCTCTGCTACCTGTGACTGGGCATCACAGTTAGCAGACCTTGCTGCAGGCAGCACATGCTGCAACGTGGATGGCCTGCACGAAGGTCTGCAAGCAGAGGTTCGTGCAGGCCAGCGACGTCAGAGGGACTTCGCGGGTCGTTGGGTCAGCGGCCGGTCATCGCGACGTAGTCGCGCTCAGTGGCACCGGTGTAGATCTGGCGCGGGCGTCCGATCTTGGTCTGCGGGTCCTCGATCATCTCCCGCCACTGGGCGATCCAGCCCGGCAGCCGGCCCAGCGCGAACAGCACGGTGAACATCCGCGTCGGGAAGCCCATCGACTTGTAGATCAGCCCGGTGTAGAAGTCGACGTTGGGGTAGAGCTTGCGCTCAATGAAGTAGTCGTCCTCGAGCGCCCGCTGCTCGAGCTGCAGCGCGATGTCGAGCAACGGATCCTGGACGCCGTCCTTGGTCAGGATCTTGTCGGCCGTCTTCTTGATGATCGCGGCCCGCGGGTCGTAGTTCTTGTAGACCCGGTGGCCGAAGCCCATCAGCTTGGCGCCCTTCTCCTTGTCCTTCACCTTCTTGACGAAGGTGTCGACGCTGTCCCCACCGTCGTGGATCTTCTGGAGCATCTCGAGCACGGCCTGGTTGGCGCCGCCGTGCAGCGGGCCGAACAGTGCGTTGATGCCGGCCGAGACGGAGGCGAACAGGTTGGCGTTGGACGAGCCCACCAGGCGCACGGTCGAGGTCGAGCAGTTCTGCTCGTGGTCGGCGTGCAGGATGAGCAGCAGGTCGAGGGCCTTGACCATGTCCTCGTCGAGGTCATAGGGCTCGGCGGGAAAGCCGAACGTCATCCGCAGGAAGTTCTCCGGCAGAGACAGCGAGTTGTCGGGATACAGGAACGGCTGGCCCACGGACTTCTTGTACGCGTAGGCCGCGATGGTCGGCAGCTTGGCCAGCAGGCGCACCGTCGAGATCTCGACCTGCTCCTTGTCGAAGGGGTCGAGGCTGTCCTGGTAGAAGGTCGAGAGGGCGGACACCGCCGAGGAGAGCACCGGCATCGGGTGCGCATCCCGCGGGAAGCCGTTGAAGAACGCCCGGAGGTCCTCGTGCAGCAGCGTGTGCCGGCGCACCTTCTGGTCGAAGTCGTCGAGCTGGGCCTGGGTCGGCAGCTCGCCGTAGATCAGCAGGTAGGAGACCTCGAGATAGCTGGACTTCTCGGCAAGCTGCTCGATGGGGTAACCCCGGTAGCGCAGGATGCCCGCGTCGCCGTCGATGTAGGTGATGGCGCTGCTACAGGAGGCGGTGTTCACGAACCCGGTGTCGAGCGTGACGTTGCCGGTCACCTTCATCAGCTTGGAGACGTCGTAGCCGTTGTTTCCCTCGGTCGCCTTGACCAGCGGCAGCTCGAGGGTCTTGTCGCCAGCCTTCAGGGTGGCGCCAGCGGTTGCGTCAGTCATGCGAAATCCGTCCTTCACGTCTTGCGGGCACCCACCTGGTATCGCGCAGCGCGCTCCCCGGCGCGCTCGCACTTGCGACGCTACCCCACAGGTCTGTGACGCAGGGAATCGGCCCGACTACCTGTCGAGGCGTTCGGCGGCAGCCGCGATGCGCTCGTCCGTGGCCGTGAGAGCGATCCGCACATGCTCCTGGCCCGCGCGCCCATAGAAGGTGCCAGGAGCCGCGAGTATGCCGCGGGCAGCCAGCGCGTCGATCGTCGCCCACGCGTCCTCCCCCCTCGTGGCCCACAGGTACAGGCCCGCTTCCGAGTGGTCCACCCGCAGGCCGAACGACTCGACGGCCCGTCGCAGCACAGCCCGGCGAGCGGCATACCGCGCCTTCTGCTCGGCCACATGCGGGTCGTCCCCCAACGCCACGGTCAACGCCCGTTGGACCGGCCAGGGCACGATCATGCCAGCGTGTTTGCGGACCTCGAGCAGGCGCCGCACCAGGGTCACATCGCCCGCGACGAAGGCCGCGCGGTAGCCGGCCAGGTTGGACTGCTTGCTCAGCGAGTACACGGCAAGCAGCCCCTCATGGCTGCCCCCACAGACGCGGGGATCCAGGATGCTCGGCGTGGTGGGCGACGTGGCCGTGTCCGGGGAGGCGGGGCGCCAGTCCAGCTCGGCGTAGCACTCGTCGCTGGCCACGATGACGCCGTGCGCGCGCGCCCAGGCCACCACCTTGGCGAGATGCTCGACCCCTAGGACGCGGCC
>DASYGI010000342.1:0-12653 GCA_035999925.1 Pedococcus sp. | reverse complement strand
CGAGTTCTGGGTCGTCGCCCATGGACAGCAGGATCGCACGAGAGAGAGACGAACCACGCTCAGTCCTCCTGCCTCGACTGCCGCCGGCGGCCCTTTCGCACGCCACCTCTGCCCAGCATGATCAGCAACCCGACCAGCAGCACGATCGCTCCGAGCCCGACCCAGAGGAAGATGAGATCAAATGGATGCACCCAGCCCAGATACCCGCTCGGGCGTGCGCTCAATCCTCCCGACGCATTGTGAGACAGAGGCGAGGGCTTCACCACGTGACCGGCATCAGTCGACGCCAGTGGAACGGAGCTCGCCAAGCTCGTGGACGCGCGCCCCTCTCAACCTGGGGGGCGGGAGAGGGTCGCGCGAGGAGGCACCCTGCCATATATGGGAGGGATGTTCGCGTCAGTCCTGGGTAGGGGGCCGCGCATGTTCTTCTTCTTCTCCGGCCGGGCCGGCTGCCTGCGTTCTCTACTGATCTCGCTCGTCGTGACGGGGTTCCTTTTCTTGCTGTTCCATCGCTGACCCATGGCCGGCCTAGGCGCGCCCCCGCCGACCCAGGGGGTGCAGGGGGAGACGCGGGGTGACTGGACGCACAGAGCCCACCGTCCTCTTTGCGATGTTCGGGCGATATGGCCCCGATAAGCCACGTCGCTCCCGCGCTGAGGGGGCATGCTTCTGGCTAGGGGAAGGCAGGGTGCCCGCGCTGGGGGGATGCATGACGGCGTGGGCGCTTGGCTTGCGTGGCGGAACTGGGCTGGCCCCCCGTTTGGGTCTCCACGATGCGTAGGCCCGGGGAGCCAGCCGAACCATGTGGGCCGGCGGGTCTGTCACGGCAAGTGTGCCGGCCGGACGACGCGGCACCCCGGCCCGATATCGAGCACGGGTGCCGTCTGTCGTCTGAGCAGACGAAGAAGGGTCACCGTGCCTGCAGGCACCCCCTGGCTATCGCCAGACGCCGGGGCTAAGCCGATAGTGGCTCACTGGCCGACTGCGGCGCACGAGGCGAGCACGGCCTTGACGTCTGTTCCCAGCTGGGACGCCGCAGTCTTGAGGCCAGCAGCGTCGTTCGATGTCACCTTCTGTATGGCCGTAATGTCATTCGACAGCGTTCTCAGGGACGTTCCGACCGGCAGGTTCGTGTTCTTCGACGCCAGGTCCTGAACCTTCGTAGCGATGGGCGCGAGCTGAGCCTGCGCCTCACTCCGGGTCACCTGACCTGAAGCAGCCTTCTCGGCGACCACCGCCGCATCCTTGACGTCGGAGGCCACGTCCGTACACACACTCAGCGTGTTCGCCCGGTCAGTCACGGAGAGGCCGCCCTTGGATGAGCCGCATCCGGCGACGCCGGTGACCAGCAGGAGCGCCGCGCCTGCCATCGCCCAAGCGGCACAAGGCCTCATGCTGTCGAGAGTCATCGAGTGAGTCATGGGGCGATGCTAGATCGACCGGACTCCACCGGGGCTGAGGTCGGATGAGGAGAAGAGCATCCGGTCCTGTGCAGCCCCGTCGTGGGCGCCGATTCGAGAGAGGTCGTCGCGCACTGCTTTGCCTGAGCTAGGCCGCGAGTCCGGTCAGGAGACGGGAACGCCGCGCTCACTGCTCTTGACCAAGCGGCCGTAAGCGACGCCCGAGTCCTGGCCCCTGCGGCGCAACCGGTGCCACCAACGGCCGGGTCTCGTAAAGGTAGGTGCGCTCTGGATCAGCCTTCGCCACCCTGCCCGGGGTCGTCACCCTCGTCGTGGCGTTCGTCCTCGAACGTCCGCACAAGCGCTGGCGCCCGCTCCCACGCTCGAGAGTGTCTCGGTCATCGGTAAGGAGCGTAGCCGCCGAGCCCACTCGGCGCGTCCGGCCAGTTCCACCGTTTCCCGGACAGTCCCCTTGAGTTCACCGCATTGTGCCGCGGGCCACTCCGAGGGCAACGAGATCCTGCGGAGATAGCGCGAGCCTTTGGGCCAGCCGCGGGGCTGTGTTGGCGTCCTGTTTGAGGATGGCTGCCGCCGATTCGGGGGCGATGACGGCGAGGTAACTATCGGGTGCCATCCACAGGTTGTCCGGGTTGACCAGAGCGATCGCGCCGCCGGACACGCCTTGGCCCACGACCACGGACAGCATTGGCACAGTGGCTGCGGCAACTTGTTGGAGCATCTCGGCTATTGAGGTGCCGATTCCCAAGAGTTCGCCCTCTGGGCTGTTGTCCGCGCCGGTGGTGTCGATCAGGGTGATCACCGGTAGGCATAGACGTTCGGCGAGGGCAAGGACTCGGCGGGCTGTGCGGAAGCCGCTGGGGTGCGCTGTCCCGCCGAGTTGGCAGATAAAGGCGATCGAGCGTCCGTCCCGGCGTCCGACCCCGCATTTCAGCTGAGGGTCGACTCCGCCCGCGCGGTCACCGGAAATCGTCTGGATGGACTCAAAGTAGTCTGCGAGGTAACGCTCGCCCGTCTGCCGTGCGGGACTTCGGGCAGCCACCACACTGTCCCAGCCATGGAGGTCCGAGTCGGCTGCACCGGGGGCGGCCCGAGGCAGATCCGGGGGTGCGCATTCTCCGCGGGTCAGCGGTGAGAGCAGATGAAGGTAGCTACCGACGGTCGCTGCGAGATCGTCGTCGTCGCTCAGGACATCGACGAAGCCTGCGGCGTGTTTGCCTTCGGCGCTCGAGGGCGAGCCGCTGGTGAGCAATCCACTCCGGACGCGGCTCCCGGCGAAGCCCACCTGGGCGCCGACTCGGGCGACGACGATGTCCGCCGCAGATGTCAGGGCTGCCCACACGCCTCCGGTGGTGGGATCGTCGACGACCGCAATGTGGGGGGTTCCCGCTGCGGCGAGGGCTACGAGCGCCCGCGCGACGTGGGTCATCTGCATCAGTGACAGCGTGCCTTCCTGCATCCGCGCACCGCCCGAGCGCGCGACTGACACCAGCGGCCAACGGTTACTGGTTGCCTCCTGGATCGCGCGCACGATCAGGGCGCCCTCGGCCTGGCCCATCGAACCGCCGAGAAATCCAAAGTCGAATGTCACGGCGACGCAGGGTTGTCCGTTAACGAACGCGGTTCCAGCGGTGACCGCTTGGACCGAACCGGTACGTTCACGGGCTTCATCGAGTCTGTCGGAGTATTTAGGCCAATCGAGCGGGTCGGTGCTGCGCGGAGGATCGGGGAACGGTTCGAAGCGGCTGAACAGCAGAGTTGCCGCGGGGCAGCGCTGAGCGGGCGCCTCGACCCCCGAGGATGCGCCGTCGAGGGTTTGTGGGCCGGAGGAGGCGCTCATCGTTGGTCCCTGACTTCTTCGGTGTGCTCGCCCAACAGTGGCGGCGGCAAGGGGTCGACGGAACTGGAGCGGCTGAACCGAATGGGGTTTCCGGGCAGCCGAATCCGTCCGAGCGTCGGGTGCTCGACGTGGGTGATCAGCCCTTCCGCTTGGACATGCGGATCGTCGTATACCCGGTCGAGGGTCTTGACCTCTCCGGCTGGTACCCCGGCAGCCTGGAACTCAGTCATCCAGTGCTCCACAGGTTCGCCCTGCAGGGCCGCGTTCAGGAGCTCCTCCAGTAGGTCTGCGTTGGCGAGCCGAGCGGCGTTGGAGGCGAAGCGCTCATCGTCGACCGCGATGCCCACGAGGGGAGCGAACCGGCGCCAGATGTCGTTGTTGCCGACAGCAATGACGATGGGAGCGTTCTGGGTCCAGAACAAGCCGTAGGGGCAGACGGTGGGGTGCTGGTTGCCGGCAGGTTCGGGGACTTCCCCACCGATGAGCCAGCGCGTGCCCTGAAAGGTGTGCATGCCGATCATCGCGGCCAACAGGGAGGTGTGGACATGTTGGCCTTGGCCGCTTCTCGCGCGTTCGAGCAGCGCGGCCAGGACGCCGACCAGGCCGAAGAGGCCAGCTGTGAGGTCGGCGACGGGAACGCCTGCCTTCGTAGGGGTCCCGAGGCCGGTCAAACCCATCATGCCCCCCTCGGCCTGCAGGATCTGGTCATAGCCGACCCGGTCCTTGTCCGGGCCGAGCGACCCGAAGCCACTGATCGAAAGGCATACGAGGGCAGGGTTGAGCTGTTGGAGGAAGTCGGAGGACAGGCCCAGGCGATCCATGACGCCGGGTCGGAAGTTCTCGATGACGACGTCTGCGCGGCGCAGTAGCGACAGCAGAGTCGCGAAGTCGCCCGTGTCCCGAAGGTCTAGCACGATGCTGCGCTTGTTGCGGTTGGTGGACAGGAAGTAGGTGCTCTGCTGGTGTTCGGGGGCGCCGACGAAGGGCGGTCCCCACTGACGAGTGTCGTCGCCGGTGCCGGGGCGTTCCACTTTGATGACCTCGGCGCCAAGGTCACCAAGCAGCATCGAGACAAAGGGGCCGGCAAGCACCCTTGAGAGGTCGACGACGGTCAGGCCGGCGAGCGGGGCGTCAGTGGGTTGTGCCTTCCCGAGGGCGCCCAGCGCAGCTATGGCGTCTGCCGTGGACGTGGGGGCTGCGGCTTGTGACATGGGAACTCCACTCATCCGGGCTCGGTGGGGTGGGAGGCGACCGCCGGCGCACCGGCGGTCGCCTCTCGGTCATGGGGTGGCTGCGGCCAGCGCAGCGGCGTCGAGATTGGCCACCTGCTGCTCGTTGCCCTTCGCGTCGGAGCTGAACGCCCCGTACGGACCGAAGGTGTTGCGGTACTGGTTGTAGTCCAGGCTTCCGCTGGCGCCCTCGTAGTTGATCTTCTTGCCGGCCTTGAGCAGCGTCAGACAGGCGGCGTAGGTGGAGCATGCGGTGCCCGGTGGGTTGGTCACCTGGGTCATGTCCTTGGCCACGGTAGTCCCGTCTGTTGTCTTGGCGAACGTTTCGGCAAGGGCAAGGGAAACCACAGCGTCGTAGGCGTAGTTGGCGTTAGCCAGCGGCTGCTGGCCGGGGTTGAGTGCGTTGAATGCCTTGAGGAACGCGTCGTTGCCTGCACCGGTGACCGATGTGCCGTAGATGGAGACCAGGTGGGCGTGGGCGACCGGGTAGGTGATCGCCTTGAGATAGTCAGAACCGGAAGTGACGTCGGTGCCCACCATGGGGATGGCCAGGTTGTTGGCTTGTTGCAGTTCGCGGAACAACACCGCCGCAGTGGGGGCATCAGTCTGGGTGAAGATGACGTCCGGGTGGGAGGCGATGACGTCCTGGACCTGGGCGCGGTATGAGGTCTGGCCCGGCGCGACGTTGACCGACTTCACGATTTGGCCCCCCAGCTTCTCGAAGGACGCCTTGATCGGAGCCAGCAGCGTCTGGGCCGCGACGTCGTTGTAGAAGAGCAGAGCGGCTTTGGTGTACCCCTTCTTGTGGGCGTACAGCGCCATCGCGACCCCCAGCTGGGAGTCTGAGGGGCTGTCCCGGAACAGGAACGGGTCGCTTTGGTGGTCTCGTGAGGTATCGCCACCCTGGAACTCGTCGACGGTGGTGCTGGCGCGCAGGATCGGCTCAACCGCGGCGATCTCCTGTGTCTCCGGCCCGATGATTCCAGCGACATTCTTTGACAGCAGACCCTGGGTTGCCGGGACCGCGTCCGCCAGGTCGCAGCTGGTGTCGGCGTGGGCCAGGTCCAACTTCTTGCCCAGCACTCCCCCGGAGTCATTGACCACCTTCTGCGCCACCTCCGAGCCCTGGAGCATGGACTGCCCCAGGCTCGCCAGCCGGCCGGTGAAGCAGGACAGCACTCCATAGGTCACTGTGGACCCGCTTCCTGCGCCGCTGCTTCCTTGACTGCTGCCTCCGCAGGCGGCCAGGACCAGCACGACAACCGAAAGACTCGCGGCCGCGGCGGTACTACGCTGTACTCTCACGATTGCACTCCTCATGGTTTGAAGTCAGCCTCACACCCGGCGGATGCGACGGCGCGGTTAGTCAGTTGAGACGGCCGACATACAGGTTGACGACTTCGTCGTTGTCCAGGAGGTCCTCGGCGGGGCCATCGAGGCGGTTGCGGCCCAGAACAAGGACATAACCCCAGTGCGCGTACTTGAGCGTTCGGCGCGTGTTCTGCTCCACGACGCAGACTCCGACCCCGGTCTGCGCGACCCTTTGGATCTGTTCCCACAGGGCGGTTTGGAAGATGGGCGACAGTCCGGCGCTGGGTTCGTCGAGCAGCATCACGACGGGGTCGATCATCAGGCCCCTGGCCATGGCGAGCATGCTGCGCTGGCCGCCGCTGAGCGTGCCGGCCTTGCGGCCGAGTGCGGGGTGCAGGTCGGGGAAGAGCTCACACATCTCCCCGATGCGTTCTCGGACTCCATGCCGTCGCGGGTAGCCCCCGATCTCGAGGTTCTCCCGCACCGTCATCCCGGGGAAGGTGTTGGCGACTTGAGGAACATAGGAGACGCCTAGTTTCGCGAGCTTCTCCGTCGGGGATCCGGAGATGTCCTTGCCGCCGACCTTGACGGTGCCGCTCGACACCTTGACCAGTCCGGCGAGGCTCTTGAGCAGGGTGGACTTCCCGGCCCCATTCGGGCCGACGATGGCCGTGATCTGGCCCGGCGCCACGGTCAGCGACACATCCTGGATTACCGGGGCGCCCCCGTAGCCTGCGGTGATTCCCTCCACCTGCAGGGCGAGAGCGGTCTGGGTCGTGTTGGCTGTGTCAGGCATGTTCCACGTCTCCGAGATAGGCGGTAACCACCTGGGCATTGTCACGAAGCGATTCGTATGGGCCTTCGGCGATAACGGCGCCCTGGTCCATCACCACCACCAGGTCGCAGTAGTCTTCGATGAAGCGCAGGTTGTGCTCCACAACGATGACGCTGCTGCCCTGGTTGACCAGCGCTCGCACGGCTTGGCCGATCCGCTCGCCCAGCACGGGGTTCACCCCACCCATGGGCTCGTCCAAAATCACCATGCTGGGACTGGCTGCCGCGATCCGCGCGAACTCAACCAGACGCTTCTGGCCACCGCTCAGGCTTCCGGCTGCATCGTTCTTCAACCGCGTGAGTCCGAAGTCCTCCAGTAGGTCGCGGGCACGCTGGCGGGATTCGGCCTCGGCGCGCCGCTGTCGTCCGGCCGCGAACATCCCACCCAGCATCGACTCCCGCTCGAAACCGCGCATGCCGACGAGCACGTTGTCCAGCACCGACAGGCTCGCCCATTCCCGGGGGGACTGAAAGGTCCGAACAAGCCCCAGCTTGGAGATCTCGTGCGGCTTCATCCCGATCAGCTCCTGGCCCCGGAAGACCGCGTGACCGCTGTCAGCAACTTTGAAACCGGAGATGAGATCGATGGTGGTGCTCTTTCCCGCGCCGTTAGGCCCGATGAGGCCGACGGCCGTTGTCTCGGGAACCTCGAAGCTGCACCGGTTCACCGCTCGCACGCCCCCGAATGAAATGCACAGATCACGCACCTCCAGGGCCAGTGGCCCCATCTGCGCAGGCATCGACGGACCGCTCATCGCACACCCCCGCTCGCCCTGCTGGGCCAGCGCACACCGGTGCGCTCAGCCAACCCGGCAACGCCGCTTCGGCGCTCGGTCGTCTCGACCTGCCCGGTGCCCTCAGCCCCGCCGGTGTCCTGCGGCATCCGCTCCGGGATCAGACCCTGTGGCCGGAAGCGCAGGAACAAGATGATGAGCAGACCAATGAGCACCTGTCGAAGGGCCGGCGCAAATTCCGCGTGGCCGGCAATCTCGGGCAGGCTCCGGGTCAGCTCGACGAAGCCGATGTAGACCACGAACACCCCGGCAATGACTCCCTTGACGTTTCCTCGACCGCCGACCAGCACGCCCGCGTACAAGGTCAGCACCTCCTGGGGCGCCCACGCCGAGGGGTTGAAAGCGCCCAGGAATGCCGCGAACAGGCCACCGGCGAACGCGGCCAGGACCGCACCCAGCAGATACGCCTTGAGCTTGGTCTTGTAGACGCTGCGCCCGAAGGCGGCCACCGCGTCCTCGTCATCGCGTACCGCCCGCAGCAGCCGCCCGAAGGGACTGGACGAGAGCCTGGCCGTGAGCACCGCAACAACCAGCAGCGAGACAGCACACACCGCTAGAAGGAAGTAGCGGTACTGATTGAACCCGATGCCCAACGTGATACCCATAGGGTCCACCAGTCCTGCGACCCCGTTGAACCCGTTGAACAAGGGCGTATACGTCTGCACGACCACGTACAGGACGCTCACCGCGCCGAGGGTGGTGAGCGCGAAATAGATCGCTCGCAGACCACGCAACGCCACCATCCCGACCACCGTCGCCACCAACACCGTGATGACCACCGCGATGAGGACCGCCACTGGGTATGGAAGGGTGTTGCCGAGGATGTACTGCACTGGCGGGAGGGGCTTGCCGACGGTGAGCACGATGGTCAGGTACGTGCTCAAAGCGACATAGCCGTAGTAGCCCAAGTCGAAGTCTCCCGACATGCCCCACACCACGTTGAGGCCCAGCGCCATGATCGCGAAAATGGACGCCTCGGTGAGAATCGTTATCCAATAGATCATGCCGACACCGTCCTTGATCCGCGCACAAGAAGCCCGTTAGGTCGAACAAGCAGAAGGATGACGAGGATCGCGAAGGCGAACGCCAACTCATAGCTAGAGCTCGTGTAGGCGCCAGCCAACTCCAAGATGAGACCCACCAGTACGGCGCCCAGCAGAGTGCCATACGGCTTTCCCAACCCGCCCGCAACCGTGGCGGTGATGGTGATGAGCAAGAACCCGTTGCCAAACGACGGACTGAACGCGCCCACGTTCTCGGCAAGCACAAACCCTGCAAACCCTGCCACGAACCCGGCCACCAGCCACGTCTGCGCGATGACCCGCCGCGCGTGAATGCCGCTGGCGCGGGCCAAGTCGCGGTTCTCCGCCACGGCGCGCACGGACTTGCCGAACTTGGTGCGCTGCAGAAGCAGAAACAACAGGGCGGCGATCACCACAGCCGACGCGATCACCATCAGCTCCGCCTGGGTGAACTGGAACGGGCCGTACTGGTGGGGGGCGCCCTGGTCAATGGTGTAAGCGCGGCTGGAAGCGCCGAAGAACATGGTCAGCAGGTTCTGCAACATCAACGACAGGCCGAGGGTGGCAATGAACGTCACCAGCAGCGGCCGGCGAGCAAAGCGCTCGATCAACAACAGGTTCGTCGCGTACCCCGTGAGCGCACCGGCTAGCGCCGCGCCGATCGCCGACAGGAACACATTCCCCGTCTGGCGCTGGACGAAGAAGGCCGTATAGGCCCCCACCGTCAGAATCTCCCCGTGAGCCAGGTTCGCCACCCGGCTCACGGCGTACTCCAGGGTGAAGGCCACCGCAGACAACGCGAGAATCGCCGCAGTGACCAAGCCATAACCGAGATCGAGCAGGAGGACTTGCATGTGCATCTCCCTTGACTGAAGCCGTACACAGGGGCCGACAGGAGCCGGGTCACTCACCTCTGTGATAGCCCTCACCACAGCAAGTTCTCGAACTGTAATGGAGGCTCAGCCACTTGTCCACACATTCACTTAGAGGCATTGCGACTGCGCTATCGTGTGTCCCATGGTGAGCCAAAAGAACGTGCCTGACACGACGTCGCTTCGGCGCGTCGATCGGGCACCGATGTACGAGGCCATCCTCGACCGACTGCGTGAGTACGCCCGCGACGCAGGCCTTAAGCGCGGCCATCGGCTCCCCTCGGAACGGGACCTGGCGGAGCAACTCGGAACAAGCCGCGCCTCGGTCAAGCAGGCCTTGGTCGTGCTCGAGGTCCAGGGGCTGGTCGAGACCCGACATGGTGGGGGCACCTTCCTGCTCCAAGACGAACTCTCCACCGAGACCGTGACCGCTCTTGTCGCCCGGCAGGCCCGGCTGCCCGAAGTGATGGAAGCGCGGATGGGCCTGGAGTGCCAGCTCGCCGAGCTCGCAGCGCGCCGCCGAAGCGATAACGACCTGCGCCTGATGGACGATGCGCTCGCACACATGGCTCGGGAGGTAGAAGAGGACGCGGACGGAGCAGAGGGAGACCGCCTCTTCCATCGCGCCATTGCCAGCGCAGCCCAGAACACTCTGCTCAGCCGCTTCCTCGGCGAGATCGACAACGAGGTCAGCGAAAGCCGACACGAGTCGCTGCGCCAACCAGGACGCCCCGGACAGTCGTTAAGGCAGCACCACGCCATACTTGAGGCCATACGTCGACAGGACGCTGCCGCCGCCCGCCGGGCGATGCGACAACACCTCAGCAGCGTCGGAAAGGTGAGACTGCTGAGTTGGCAGGCACCCACCGACGACAACCTCACCGGACCGGAATAGGGGCGGCGGGCCAAGCGCGGCGGGCCTTGACGACCAAGATGGGCAGGAATCACGTCTGCTCCTTAGCGACCCCCTGCTAACCCCTGAGCCGTCCGTCCTGCCACGCCCTGCGCGGGAGGCGCGACCAGTGCCTGCGGCCCATCGAGCCCCTGCCAGGCGCCCTCAAGATGAACCGCCCCGGCATGTCCGGAGACTCCGAACCTTGGGAAGGTTGGAGTCATGCCAGGAGACACACACAAGCGGTACCCGCCTGCGCTGAAAGAGCGGGGGGTGCGGATGGTCGCCGAGATCCAGGGCGAGCATGAGTCGGAGTGGGCGGCGATGACCCGCGTGTCCGAGCTGCTCCGTGTCGGGACGCCGGAGACCGTCCGCAAGTGGGTCCGTCAGGCGCAGGTCGACGCCGGCGCTCGCCCAGGGACCACGACGGAGGAGTCCGCCGAGGTACGCCGGTTGAAGCGGGAGAACGCCATCTTGAAGGCTGCGGCGGCGGCTTACTTCGTGGCCGAGCTCGACCGGCCTGCCCGGTGATCGTGGACTTCATCCACGAGCACACCGGCCACCGTGGGCCACGGGCCTGCGCTGGGGTCGAGCCGATCTGCCGGGTGCTCACCGAGTGGATGCTGGAGGCGTGGACGTGCTGCTTTCGCCCAGCCCGCGGTTAGTGGTCGAAGGACGACAAGCGGATAGCCACGGCACCCCACTAGGGCCAGGGCCGGCGTAATGTCGAGGTATCGCGTCTTTGATCCTCTTAGGGGTCCGCGACAGAGTTGAGGTCGCCCACCATGGAGATCGACAGGGCCGCAGCCGCTCCGATCCGCCCACCCACGCTGGCCGAGTTGGCCGCCGAAGTCCGTGCGGCACGCGAGGAAGTCCGCGCCAAGCGGGCGGCGCCGGTGGTTCAGACCAGCCTGCTCTCGGCCCGCCAGAGGTTGCTGCGCGCCATGATGGTGTATGCCGATGAACTGACCGCTCGGGGGCTGCCGGTCCCCCGCCAGTTGCGCGACGACCTGCGGCTGCAGCGCGATATTCGATGCCGGCCGCAAGGCAGCAGTTGGCGTCGTCAAGGATGAGCTATTCAAGACCCCCGTCGCTCACTGGTCCGACCGCACAGGGCAGTGCGCTGCGGGAAATCCAGAGGTAACCGCCTCGGGCGGGTTGAGCTGGACCTGCTCAATGTAGGGCGGCGCGGCCGCCGATCAGACCATCTGCGTCAACCGTTCTGGGTGGCGACCAAGCCAATTGGCTGGGATCGCAGTAGTCTCAACACAGCCTCAGCTTGGGGCCCATGCCCTCTCGCCAGCGAGAGGAGATTGCTGGTCCATCGATGGACACCAACTCACCCGCTGCGAGCGCCTCTGGCCCCCGGTCCGAAGCGGTCCCTGAGGTACACAACTCAGCGATCGACGAGGCCGCCGCCCTGCAAGGCGGCTGCGGGCAGGTCCACCTGCCGACCGGACGAATGTGCACCTTGCGGAACGGC
Organism: Pedococcus sp.; assembly: GCA_035999925.1. Classification (GTDB taxonomy): domain Bacteria; phylum Actinomycetota; class Actinomycetes; order Actinomycetales; family Dermatophilaceae; genus Pedococcus. The sequence continues at coordinate 958 of DASYGI010000342.1, read as the reverse complement.
CACGCCGGATCCTGCGAGTTCTCGCCCGCCGAAGAGGTTGACGCCGTGCTCGCCGAGCACAAGGCCGCCGGAGACTGGTGATTCCAGGATCATGGCGACCGACCCGCCCACGTCGTCATCGGCCGAGCAGTCAACCGCGCCGGCGCCTCCTGGGGCTGACTCCCCGTCCGCGCATGGCGCACCTGCCCTGACCCGGGCGGGTGCCGCCTGGGTGGCCACCGCTGCTGCGTTGCTGCTCTTGGTCCTCCTGATCGTCTTCATGCTGCAGAACTCAACGAGGGTCGCAGTCCACTTCCTCAGTTTGAGCAGCAGCATCCCGCTGGGAATGGCCCTGCTGATCGCCGCCGTAGGCGGCGGCGTAGTAGTAGCCGTCGCCGGAGTCGCCCGGGTCACTCAACTTCGCCTGAACGCCCGCCGGGCGAGGCGAGGCGAGATCGGGGCCTGACGACACTCAACGGCCCGGTTGAGCGCTGCGCACCCGCGTGCCCGTGGAGGGCACGGCCTGGCGTATCCATTCGCCATGGCGATGAGCGGACTGGGCAGGTTCACTGCCAGCTCGTTATAACCCCAGCGTCTCGCTCAGGCGCTCGTGGCGGCGGTCGCCAGCTTGGAGCGCACGAGCACCAGCGGCGCGTGCGGGTTCTCCGGTTGTGGTAGCGCCCCGAGGCTGAAGTCAGCGATGGCACCGGGCCGGAAGACGAGACAGTGAGTCGAGCCGCCGAACTGGAAGTGCCCTAGCTCGTCGCCCTTTCCCACGTGGTGCCCTGCGGTGATCTCCGGGGCGATCACGCAGGAGGAGACCTCCACCATGCCGACAGGCACGAACGCCACCAGCCCGATCGCCGGGTCGTCGGCCTCGATCAGGATGACCGCCCGTGTCGCCACGTGCGCGATGTAGCCCTGTGAGTTGGTGGGTTCTACGGCCGCCGGCCCCTCCGAGTCCGCCTCGGCGTAGTAG